>CP065161.1:1951010-2307020 GCA_015693905.1 Rhodobacterales bacterium HKCCA1288
GTTGCCAAGGTTGCGCTTAGGTCTAACCCGCCAAACAGGGCCTCATCACTGATATTTGGGTGAACGCGCGGAAAAAAATCAGTTTCTAACGCCTTGTTTAGAGCCTGAATAATCCGATCCCGAACGGGGCCAACGCGGGCCCGAAGCCAAATACCCCCAAGGGGTGCGGGATCAATCGCAAACAGGGCGATGGCCAGATTGAAACTGGCCCATCTGTCCTGTGCTGATGTCATGGCAGCACAGCCTCAACTGTGCGCATCACGCGCGTGGTTGAGCCTGCCTCATCTAACGGGTCGCGGCGCAAGCGGTGTGACAGCGCCATGGGTGCAACGGCCCGCAAATGCGCGCGTGTGATTTCGGAGGATCCCTCGAACGCGGCTTGCGCGCGGGCGGCGCGTAACAGGGTTAATTCGCCGCGCAACCCGTCTGATCCAAGTTCAAGGCACAGGGCGGCGCAATCCTTCAAGATCGCATCGCTTGTGCGGATTTTTGGCAGGCGTTTGCGCGCGGCAGTGATGGATTTGCGGATAGCCTCATCCGATTTGGCCCAGGATTTCACAAATTTCGCACGGTCTTGGTCAAAGGCATCGCGGCGCTTGATGACCTCAATGCGTGTGTCGATATCCTTTGGGCTTTTCACTTCAACGGAAAGGCCGAAACGATCCAAAAGTTGGGGCCGCAATTCGCCTTCTTCTGGGTTGCCCGAACCCACCAAAACAAA
Organism: Rhodobacterales bacterium HKCCA1288; assembly: GCA_015693905.1. Classification (NCBI taxonomy): domain Bacteria; kingdom Pseudomonadati; phylum Pseudomonadota; class Alphaproteobacteria; order Rhodobacterales; species Rhodobacterales bacterium HKCCA1288. The sequence continues at coordinate 1,951,732 of CP065161.1, forward strand.
TCGTGCAGGGTGGCGGATTGAGAGACCCTCCCGCTCGACCAGATTTTCGCCAGACTGCGCCACATCCAACAAAAGATCGACCAAGTGATCCTCGAGCAGGTTGACCTCGTCAATATAGAGATAGCCACGATTGGCCCGCGCAAGAAGGCCTGCTTCAAAGGCCTTTTCACCCTTGGCGAGCGCCTTTTCGATATCCAAGGCCCCGACCACGCGATCCTCTGTTGCGCCAAGTGGCAGGTCGACCACGGGTGTGGGTTTTTCGACCACTTCGCGATCCGCAACATTGGCCCAATCAGGTATGTCTGCCTCAGTGGCAGAATTCACAGGGCAGCCCTTTATCGCCGTAATCGGTGGCAGCAAAGCGGCCAAGCCTCGCACGGCGGTTGATTTCCCCGTGCCGCGATCCCCGAAAACCAAAACGCCGCCAATGCCCGCATCAATAGCGGTCAAAAGCATGGCTTGTTTCATCGCATCTTGGCCTACGATGGCAGAAAAAGGAAAAGTATGGCTCATATAATGGGCCTTTCATAGGTCGGGATACGGGATTGCAGGGGGCAGCCGCCCTCCCACGTGCCTTCTATATTTTTTAGGGCAAAGCGGGCGTAGAGTTCTTCTTTGAACCATGCGCCATCGCGCACGGCTTTTATGGCGCGGGCATGCGGGCCGTCATGGCGTGCAAAACGCGCCATGGTTTGCGTGTCTGGCCAAATTGAAAACGTGACCTGATGCAGGAGAGGCACTTCGCCAACGCCGATCTTGAACAGAACGTTAGGATCATCGCCAATGACCTGCGAAATATCAGGGACGCGCCGCCAGAAGCGCAGCGCATTTAGGGGTTTTACTGTGGCGCGGGTCAGCGCCGCAATCGGGCCGTTTGTTGGCTCTGACTCGGTCACAAACGGCGCTTGCCCATCCCATTCCCCCCGCGCTGTGCTGGGGGTGAGATACAGGGTGCAATCTTCGACTGCATGTGCGCGATAGCGGCGGAAGGTTGGACTTTTTGCAATCAGCGATTGTGCGGTCACATGGTCGGGCCAAGTGGCAAGGATGGCATAAACCGAAACATTCGGAATGGGCGTAAATCCCTCACCCGTGCCTGAGCCAAGCAATTTGAAAAACCCGATCCCCGCCTCACGGCGCAAGGCGAATCGTGCTGTTGCCATTTGGGCAAAGGCCCACATCCGTGCGGAGACGGTTCCAAATCGAAATAAGCTTAGCGTTACAGATTGCATGGTCGATCTTTTTATCTGTCAACTAATAGTGACAGATTTAGCCAATAAAGGAAAGAGAACAATATATTTCCATGATTTCTTTTGTTTTATTGGTGCGCTTGTATTCGTGATCGGCTTTGGCTGTGAATTCATGTTGTAAATTAAACTAGACAGTTTACGATAGGGCCTATGATGGATGACCACCGAGTGCATAGCGATCCTCGATCAGGCTTTGCCCCAAATGCGGGCGATGCTCGCCCCCATGCGATTGTGATTGGGGCGGGGTTGGGGGGATTGGCCTCGGCCATGCGGTTGGGGGCGAAGGGTTATCGCGTCACGGTCATTGATAAATTGGATATGGCGGGGGGGCGTGGTTCTGCGCTCTACCAGAACGGGCATCGCTTTGACCTCGGCCCGACCATTGTCACCGTGCCACAAGTGTTTCGGGAATTATGGGCGGCTTGCGGGCGCGATTTCGATCAGGATGTTGATCTGCGCCCGATTGAGCCATTTTACGAAATCCGTTGGCCAGACGGATCACATTTTACCGCCAGTCAAAACACCGATGCGATGCGCGCCGAAGTGGCGCGCCTATCGCCACAAGATGCCAAGGGCTATGAGCGGTTCTTGCAGGACAGCGCCGCGCGCTATTGGTTTGGGTTCGAAGATCTCGGTCGCCGTTCCATGCACAAGCTGTGGGATTTGATCAAGGTTTTGCCAAAATTCGGCATGCTGCGTGCGGATCGCTCGGTTTATGCGCATGCGGCAAAGCGGTTTAAGGATGAACGACTGCGGATGGCGTTTAGTTTTCATCCGCTCTTTATCGGGGGGGATCCGTTTAACGTGACCTCGATGTATATCTTGGTCAGCCATCTCGAAAAAGAATTCGGTGTCCATTATGCGATGGGCGGTGTCGCCGCGATTGCCAAGGCCATGGCCCGCGTTGTTCAGGACCAAGGCGGCGCGCTTCGCTTTCATCACGTTGTGGATGAAATCATCTTTCAGGATAACCGCGCCACAGGTGTGCGCCTTGCCACGGGCGAGGCTGTTGCGGCGGATATTGTCGTCTCAAACGCGGATGCGGGCCATACCTATAAGCATTTGATGCGCAATCGCCCCCGCCGCCGTTGGACGGATGGAAAATTAACCCGCGCGCGTTGGTCGATGGGTCTTTTTGTGTGGTATTTCGGAACACGCGGCACGCGCAACAAATGGGCGGATGTGGGTCATCATACGATCCTCAACGGCCCGCGGTATCGTGGTTTGGTCAAAGATATCTTTATCAAAGGCAAACTTAGCGAAGATATGAGCCTTTATGTTCATCGCCCCTCGGTGACTGACCCAAGCTGCGCGCCAGAGGGGGATGATACGTTCTACGCCCTTTCACCTGTGCCGCATCTGGGGTTTGATGATCCTGTGGATTGGGCCAAGATGGGCGAAGCCTATCGCCAAAAAGTGCAGCAGGTTTTGGAAGATCAACTATTGCCTGATTTGGGCACGCATCTTTCCGCCTCCGAGGTGCTGACCCCCGCAGATTTTGAAAGTCGCTATCTTTCCCCCAACGGGTCTGGCTTCTCAATCGAGCCGCGTATCCTGCAAAGCGCCTATTTTCGTCCCCATAACGTGTCGGAGGAGGCGGAAGGTCTCTATCTCGTTGGGGCAGGCACGCATCCTGGGGCGGGTTTGCCTGGGGTCATTTCATCGGCTGAAGTGTTGGCAAAACTGGTGCCAGATGCGGTCTCCGTTTCATCTGGCCATGAGATAAAGATGGCCGCAGAATGATTGACGATCAGGATCTTGCCTATTGCCGCGCGGCAATTGCCGAAGGGTCACATTCCTTCGATATTGCATCGCGTATCTTGCCGCGCAGAGTGCGCGATCCTGCGCTGGCACTTTATGCATTCTGTCGTATTTCCGATGATGCAGTGGATTTCAGCCAGAACAAGGCACATGCCGTTCTTGATCTTAGTAATCGGTTGGATCGTATCTATTGCGGGCGGCCTGTCGACTGTCCCGCTGATCGCGCCTTTGCTGCGGTGGTGCAGGATTTCGAAATGCCCCGCGCCTTGCCCGAAGCCCTGCTTGAGGGCCTCGCATGGGATGCGACCGAGCGGCGCTATAACACCTTGTCAGATTTGCGTGGTTACTCGGCACGGGTTGCCTCGGCTGTCGGGGCGATGATGTGCGTATTGATGGGGGTGCGTTCGGGCGATGCATTGGCGCGCGCCTGTGATCTGGGCGTGGCCATGCAATTAACCAATATCGCCCGCGATGTGGGCGAAGATGCCCGCGCAGGGCGCGTTTATTTGCCCCTAGATTGGCTTGAGGAAGAAGGTGTTAACCTTGATCGCTTTCTCGCAGATCCGCGTATTTCCCCTGCCCTTCGGCGGATCAATCGCAGGCTCTTGGCTGAGGCGCGCAGGCTTTATGAACGCTCCGAGGCGGGTGTGTCGCAATTACCCTTGATCAGCCGTGCGGGGATTTTAGCGGCGCGACACTGCTATGATGCAATTGGCGGTGCTGTGGCGCGGCGCGGGTATGATGGCGTCACGCAACGCGCTTTCACAACGGCGCGACAAAAATTTGGGTTGCTCAGCTATTCTGCAATTCAGGCCACGATCATCACTTTGGCGCCGCGCAGCCCGATGCTTTATGCCCCCCCTTTGGAAGAAACCCGCTTTTTGGTTGATGCCGCCGCCAAGCGGCAACCAGATCGCGCAGGATGGAGTGATCAGGTCATATCTGTTCTGGCGCAATTAGAGGCGCAAGATCGCGGGCGCATACTGGAACCGAACCCATAACGCGCTAACTGACCCATCATGGATTGGTCTGTTTTCATATTATTTTTTGCCGCCTGCGCTGCTGCTGCGGCCACGGGATCTATGTTTCCCCCTGGCGCGTGGTATCGCGATTTGCGGAAGCCATTTTTCACGCCGCCGAATTGGCTCTTTCCCGTTGCTTGGACAGTGCTTTATATCGCCTCCGCCTATGCAGCGGCGCGCGTGGCATTGGTGGCGGAAAATGGCCATGCGATGGGATTTTGGGCGCTGCAAATCGCGCTGAACACGCTATGGAGCCCCGTTTTCTTTGGCTTGCGCCGCATTCGCGCGGGTATGGTCATCCTCAGCGCGCTTTGGGTTGCGGTTTTGGGAACAATGCTGAGTTTCTGGGCGCTTGATCCGCTCGCGGGCGCTTTGATTGTGCCCTATCTGCTTTGGGTCACCATTGCAGGCGCGTTGAATTTTGAGGTTTGGCGGTTGAATCCTGAGGTTGCCAAAGGATCAGCATAAAAAAACGCGCCCCGTGGGGCGCGCTTTTTTGTCATGTTCAGAACGGCTTAGCTGAGCTTACGCTCAACTTCTTCGCGTTCGAAAATCTCGATCACATCGCCTTTGCGGATGTCATCGTAATTCTCAAAGGCCATGCCGCATTCCTGACCCGATTGCACTTCTTTGACTTCGTCTTTGAAGCGCTTGAGGGTTTTTAGCGTGCCTTCGTGGATCACGACATCATCGCGCAACAGGCGCACACCCGCCGAGCGGCGCGCGACACCTTCGGTGACCAGACAGCCCGCAACCGAGCCAACACCAGAGACGCGGAACACCTCTTTGATCTGGGCGTAGCCGATGAAGTTTTCACGAATTTCAGCACCAAGAAGACCTGAAGCTGCCGCCTTCACATCATCCACAAGGTCATAAATCACGCTGTAATAGCGGATTTCAACACCTTTTTGGTTGGCGGAATTGCGCGCAGGGGCATTGGCACGAACGTTAAAGCCCATGACAGGCGCACCCGAAGCCTCGGCCAAGCCGATATCGGATTCAGTGATCGCGCCCACGCCGTAATGCAGAACGCGCACGCGCACTTCGTCATTACCGATTTTTTCCATCGCCTGAACGATGGCTTCGGCCGAACCTTGAACGTCCGCTTTGACCACAATGGGCAATTCTTTTACGTTTTCATCCGCCTTGGCCTTCGCCAGAAGCTGATCCAAGGTTGTTGCTGCACCTGCTGCGGCGCGTTTGTCTTTGGCAACTTGGATGCGGTAATCCGCGATCTCGCGGGCTTGTGCTTCGGTTTGCACCACGTTCAAAACGTCACCCGCTTCGGGTGCGCCGTTCAGGCCCAGAACCTCAACAGGAACGGATGGCCCCGCTTCTTTCACGCGCTCGCCCTGATCGTTGATCAGCGCGCGGACTTTACCCCATTGCTCGCCCACAACGAAGATATCGCCTTGTTTCAGCGTGCCGCGTTGCACCAGAACAGTCGCAACAGGGCCACGGCCCACATCCAACTGCGCCTCGATGACGGCCCCTTCGGCTGAGCGGTCAGGGTTCGCCTTCAGGTCAAGCAATTCGGCCTGAAGCGCGATGGATTCAAGCAATTGATCCAAACCTTGGCCAGTGGCGGCGGAAACTTCGACATCCTGCACCTCACCTGACATCTTCTCAACGATCACCTCATGTTGAAGCAAATCGGTGCGCACCTTGTCAGGGTTGGCAGCGGGTTTGTCGATTTTGTTAATCGCCACGATCATCGGCACTTTGGCCGCCTTGGCGTGGTTAATCGCTTCGATGGTCTGCGGCATCACTGCGTCATCGGCGGCAACCACAAGCACCACGATATCCGTGACATTCGCCCCACGCGCCCGCATGGAGGTAAAAGCCGCGTGACCCGGCGTATCAAGGAAGGTCAAAAGCGCGCCGCTTTCGGTGCGCACCTGATAGGCCCCGATATGCTGCGTGATCCCGCCTGCTTCGCCAGAGACAACATTGGCCTTGCGAATGCGGTCAAGCAACGAGGTCTTGCCGTGGTCAACATGGCCCATGATCGTGATGACGGGTGGCCGTGGTTGCAGCTCGGCTGGGTTGTCTTCTTCGACCTTGATCACATCTTCCACATCCGCGTCAGATACGCGCTGCACGCGGTGACCGAATTCGCTGACGATCAATTCCGCCGTATCGGCATCGATGGATTGGTTCTGCGTGACCATCATGCCCATCTGCATCAGCGATTTAACCACATCGGCCACGCGTTCGGCCATGCGGTTGGCCAATTCGGAAACCACGATGGTTTCTGGAATTTGCACATCGCGGACGATTTTTTCGCGGTCACCTTGGGATGCCATCGCCTTCTGGCGCTGACGCTCCTGCTTGCGTTTCATGGCAGCAAGGCTGCGCTGACGCCCGCCTTCGCCATCAGAGAAAACCTGATTGACGCTCAGCTTGCCGGAACGGCGGCCATCATTGTCGCGATCACCTTTCGAGACGCGCTCGCGCTTGTCGTCCCGATCCGTATCACGGCGCGCAGGTGCTGCGGCTGATTTCGCGCGGGCAGCTGCCACCGCAGGATCAGGCAGATCTGCGGGGGATGTCACCACGGGGGCACTGTCCGCTTTACGGGACTTTGCAGCCTTTGATTCCTCAAGGCGGCGGCGCTCTTCTTCTTCCTTGGCGCGGATGGCCTCTTCGCGTTCACGCTCCTCGCGTTCGCGGGCCTCGGCCTCGGCGCGGCGGCGCTGACGCTCTTCTTCGCGTTCTTGCTCTTCGCGCTGGCGCTGTTCTTCTTCTTCGGCCTCACGGGCCTTGGCGGCCATTACGGCCTTCATACGGCGTTCGAGTTCTGGATTGGCGGAAGCGTTGCCACCCTCCATATTACCCGTGCCATCATCTTTGCCGCCTGCACCCGATTTGGGAACCATCACGCGCTTGCGCTTGGTTTCCACAACAACCGTTTTCGTGCGTCCACGCGAAAAGCTCTGGTTCACGCGTCCGCTGCGGGCGCCGCCAGATAGTCCGAGTGGTTTTTTTCCGTCTTGATCGCTCATGCGTCTTTCTTGTCCTTCCCAACGGTCTTGCCGTTGTTCAAGCTGGTTTTGGGCCTCAGCCCTTGCAGCTTTGCTGCTTCCTCTACAACACGATCGCCGAGTCCGCCAGTCGCCAGCGCGCCATGTATCACAGTTTCTCGCCCGAATGCCAAACCTAATTCAAAAGCGGTTAGGCAATCGAAGTAACGCGCGCCCTCAGGCGTCCAAAGCTTGGACTTTCCCCGTTCAGACCCGTCCGAAGCTTGCAGCAGCACCCGCACAGGGCGCGTGGCAAGCCAATCTTTGACCTTTTCGAACCCTGCAACGGCATCACCAGATTTGCGCGCCAAGGCAATCAAATCGCCAATGCGCCGCGCAAGCAGGGTTTCAAGCGTGCCCACCAAATCATCTGGCACAGTCACCTGCGCTTTGGCTGAGCGGGAGAAAAGGTTTTTCTTGACCGCCAATTCCACCGCCGCGCGATCAGCGCTGCACCATATGCCTCGGCCCGGTAGGCGTTCAAGGATATCGGGCGTCACCACATTCTCAGGGCTGACCACAAAACGCAACAGCCCCGCCTTTGGCGCTGTGTCGCCTGTTGCGATACAGCGCCGCTCGGACGTGTCTTTGGTTTTGGTGGCACCGCCACGGGACATGGATTTGGCTCCTGAAATCGGGCTTACTCTTCTTCTTCGCCTGCGTCTTCTTGGTCAGATGCAAGGTCTTCTTCGGTTACCCAACCCAAGGCCAAACGGGCGGACATGACCATATTCTGGGCTTCTTCGAGGCTGACATCGAATTTCTCAAGCACGCCTTCATCTTTGACGCGCTCGCCGTTTACGGTTGTCCAACCGCCTGCCAATTCCCAATCAGCACAGGTTGCGAAGTCTTCCAGCGTTTTGACCCCATCTTGGCCAAGCGCCTCAAGCATCTGTGGCGTTAGCCCTTCGAAATCAATCAAGCTTTGCTCGACACCAAGCGCCTTGGCGCTTTCGAGGGCTTTGCGATTTTGCTCTTCGATATAGTCACGCGCACGGGCCTGAAGCTCGTCCGCGGTTGCTTCATCGACACCATCAATGCCAAGCAATTCTTCTTGCTCGACATAGGCAACCTCTTCCAAAGAGGTGAAGCCTTCGGATACCAGAAGTTGGGCAAAGAATTCGTCCAAATCCAATGTGTCCATGAACAGCTTGGTGCGTTCGGCGAATTCGGCCTGACGGCGCGCGCTTTCTTCTTCTTCCGTGAGGATGTCGATATCAAGCCCTGTCAACTGGCTTGCCAAACGCACGTTTTGACCACGGCGCCCGATGGCAAGAGACAGCTGTTCGTCAGGAACAACCACTTCGATTTTCCCTGCATCTTCGTCCAAAACCACCTTGGTCACTTCGGCAGGTTGCAGCGCGTTCACAAGGAAGGTTGGGGCGTCCTCATTCCATGGAATGATGTCAATTTTTTCGCCCTGCAACTCGTTCACCACAGCCTGTACGCGGCTGCCGCGCATACCCACACAAGCACCAACGGGATCAATCGAGTTATCAAAGGAAATCACCGCGATCTTCGCGCGAGAGCCCGGGTCACGGGCAACGGCCTTGATCTCGATGATGCCATCGTAAATTTCAGGCACTTCCATCTTAAACAATTCCGCCATGAATTCGGGCGCGGTGCGGCTGAGGAAGACCTGAGGGCCGCGCGCCTCGCGGCGGACATCTTTGATATAGCAGCGGATGCGCTCATTGGGGCGATAGCTTTCGCGCCCAATTTTTTCATTACGGCGCAAAACTGCCTCGCCACGGCCAATATCGACAATCACATTGCCATATTCTTCGCGCTTTACGACACCGTTAATGATTGTGCCTGCACGGTCTTTGAATTCTTCATATTGGCGATCACGCTCAGCTTCGCGCACTTTTTGCAGGATCACCTGCTTGGCGCTTTGCGCGGCGATACGGCCCATTTCAACAGGGGGCACTTCATCAATGATCTCGTCACCGATTTCTGCATCTGCCTTATAGGCACGCGCATCGCGCAGTGTCATTTCAATGAAATGGTTTTCGATTTCCTCAACCACAGTGCGGACACGGGTAAATGTCGCGCGGCCTGTCTTGCGATCAATCGAAACGCGGATATCCAATTCCGAGCCGTAACGCGATTTCGCGGCGCGGGCGAGGCTTTCTTCCATTGCCACGATGACCAGATCGGGGTCGATCATCTTTTCGCGGGCAACGGCCTCTGCTGTTTGCAACAGCTCAAGTTGGTTTGCTGATGTAATAGCCATGGATTTTCAGTCCTCCGCCTCTTCGGGCTCTTGCGTGATTTCATCAAATTGGGTTTCGTCAATGACCCCCGAGGCTTTGCGCTGGCGCAGCATCTCGGCGATCAGGTCATCGGTCAGAACGAGCTTCGCATCTGAAAGCCAATCAAAATCGAGGCCAAGGGTGACCGTCTCGCCACCTTGTTCAACATTGATAAGCACTTCATCGTTTTCGATCCCTGCCAAAACACCCTTAAAGCGCTTGCGGCCATCGATCATTTCGCTTGTTTCAAGTTTGGCTTCATAGCCCTGCCAGATATCAAAATCCTTCAACCGCGTCAGCGGGCGGTCGATACCGGGGCTAGAAACTTCCAGGTTATAGGCCCCCTCAATCGGGTCTTCGACATCAAGGCTTGCCGAAATCGCCGTTGAGATATCGGCGCAATCATCCACATTGATCCCGCCTTCGGGGCGGTCTGCCATCACCTGCAGGGTTTTTGTCTCGCCGCCCATCAGGCGCACGCGCACCAGTTCAAACCCCATATCTTCGATGACAGGGGTGATGATCTCAGCCATGCGGCGATCAATGCTCGATTTTGCGATCAGGTTGGACATAAGACCTATGGACATAAAAAAACGGGCCACAGGGCCCGCGGAAGCATCTAGGGTGGAGCGTGGAGTTTGGACCCCCAAGCACCTGTTGATCCGTTATATAGAGAGAATCGGGGGTTATAGCAAGCTGCCATCTTGCGCTTTGGGGCGCGGCGTGGCCATTTGCGCGACATGAACGCGAAAATCGAAATCACAATTCGTCCAAAAACGGCACGCGATGATGCGGCGCTTGTATCCCTCGTGCTGCCTGTGTTTCGGGCGGGTGATACATATACAGTCGACCCTGACATATCCGCGGTCGATGCCTTGGCCTTTTGGACAGCCCCCGAAAAGTCGGTGTTCATAGCAGAACACGGGGGTGAGGTCGTTGGCACCTATTATATCCGTCCCAATCAGGCGGGCGGCGGCGCCCATATCTGCAATTGTGGGTATATCACTGCCACTGCGGCGCAGGGGCGCGGGATTGCGCGCGCGATGTTGGCGCATTCGCTCCAGACTGCCCGCGCCGAAGGCTATCGCGGGATGCAGTATAACTTTGTCGTTTCGGAAAACACGCGTGCGGTTGCGACATGGCAAAAGGCAGGTTTCGAGATTGTGGGCCGTTTGCCACAAGCCTTTGATCATCCAAGCAAAGGATTGGTGGACGCCCTTGTTATGTTCAAATCCCTTGTAGATTAGGCCTTGCGATACCGTGCCATAAATGTAGCCACCACCTCATCTGCGGCTTCGGACACTTCTTCATGGGTGGCTTCGCTGCTGACGCATAAAAGACGGCGCAGCATTAGATCACCACGGCACAGCTTCATGAACAAATCCGCCGCCTTCATCGGGTCATCTATATCGAGCATGTTGCCCACCTTTGGCGTGCTAAAATAGCCTGCGACATGGGACATGGCCGTTGAAGGGCCTGTTTCATAGAAAGCACGCCCCAATTCGGGGAACCTTTGGGCCTCAGCCACGCAGACGCGGAAGATCGAGACACCTTCGTCCGACATCAGAAATTCAAGCATCGAATAGGCCAAATGGTGCAAGGCATCGCGAACATCGCGCTGCAGAAATTCGATATCCATTTGCGCGCGGCGTTGCAGGTCGCATTCTTGGTTCAGAACCGCCATAAACAACGCTTGTTTGTCGGGGAAATACGAATAAAGCGTGGCTTTGGACACGCCTGCTTGGCGCGCGATCACATCGACACTTGCCCCTTCGAACCCTTGGCTTAGGAAAATATTACGCGCGCCATCAATGACTTGATCGAATTTTCGACCTTTGCGTGTCTGTGCTTGCATGTTCATGGCGCATACTCCCTGACCCCATTGTAAACCGATCAGTTCAGTTTTTGCAAGCCTTGCCGCGATCTATTGGCCCCAATCCGCCGATTGCATCTCGCGCAGGCGGCTGGCGGTGCGTTCAAATTCGAAACTGCCCGTGCCCTCGGCGTAAAGATGTTCTGGCACATCATCGGCAGATAAGATCACGCGGATACCTGCCTCGTAAAGCGCATCAATGAGGGTGACAAAGCGTTTTGCCTCGTTGAAATTGTCGATGCCAAGACGCGGGACGTTTTCCAACATCAGCAGTTTCACCGCCCCAGTGAGCGCCAAATAATCACCCGCGCCTAAAGGTTTGCCGCACAGCTCCCAGAAATCGGCGCGGGCCATGCCCGCCCAATAATGCGGGATGACGACATGGCGGCCTTTGATCTCTAAATCGAGGGGTTCTTCCTGCCCATGGGTCAGATCGTGCCAAATCTTATCAAGGCTTTGCCGCGTGGCGGCGGTGATGGGTGTGAAATAGGTGGTTTCGCCTGACAATCTGTCTTGGCGGTAATCGGTGGGTGATTGCATTTCAATCACCTCTAATTCCTGCTCTAAAAGCGTGATGAACGGCACAAATAGCTGTCGGTTCAACCCGTCCTTATACAAATCTTTTGGCGGGCGATTGGAGGTGGTGACGATGCTCACCCCTGCCTTGAACAATGCCTCAAAGAGGCGGCCTACAATCATGGCATCGGTGATATCGGTGATTTGCATCTCATCAAAACACAGCAGGCGCAGGTCTTTTGAAATCGCCTCGGCCACGGGTTTCAACGCATCATCTGTGCCTGTTTTACGCGCCTCGTGCAGGGCTGATTGGATTTCTTGCATAAAGGCGTGAAAATGGACGCGGCGTTTCCCGTTAATCGCCGTGTGCGCAAAGAACAAATCCATAATCATGGATTTGCCGCGCCCAACCCCGCCCCAGACATAAAATCCGCGACTATGTTGGCCAGATTGTGGTTTTTCCTGAAAAAAACGCGCAAGAAGCCCTGATTTTGGCCGCGCCTCAAGCGTTTCGCGCAAGGATTCAAACCGATGCAAAACCTCGCGTTGTGCGGGGTCTGCGCGCAGTAAGCCTTCGCTGACGCGGGTGTCGTATATGGCGGTTAAATGTTGCGACATAAGCGCCTCTTAGGACATCTCTGGCCCCTCTGGCCAGAGGGATTGCATGCGCAATCAGCATTGACGCTCTTGGGCTTGCGGCGCAATCTCTGTCGCAGCGTGACAGGCCTGCGGCCTTTGACAGGACAAATGAAGATGCAGCGCAATTCGATTTTCACCCCCGTCCTCATCGGGGGCTGTTTTATCATTATGATCAGCTTTGCCATTCGGGCAAGTTTTGGGGTTTTTCAAATTCCCATAGCGGACGAATTCGGTTGGCTGCGCGCCGAATTTTCTTTGGCCATTGCCATTCAAAACCTTGCTTGGGGCGTGGGGCAGCCGATTTTTGGCGCGATTGCCGAGAAGTTTGGGGATCGCAAAGCCATTATCATCGGCGCTTTGATGTATGCGGCGGGTTTGGTCTTTTCGGCTTATGCAATCACGCCCGGCGCGCATCAGCTTTTGGAAATTCTTGTGGGCTTTGGCGTTGCGGGCACGGGCTTTGGCGTGATCTTGGCGATTGTGGGCCGCGCCGCATCGGATGAGCATCGCTCACTCGCGCTTGGGATTGCCACTGCGGCGGGCTCTGCAGGTCAGGTCTTTGGTGCGCCTGTGGCAGAGGCGCTGTTGACGGTGATGCCATGGCAAAGCGTCTTTTTGATCTTTGCAGCGGCAATTTTGGCCGCGCTTTTATTCCTTCCCATGCTGCGCGCGCCTGCGCCCCTATCCAAGGCAGAACTTGAAGAAAGCATGAGCGCGATTTTGGGCAAAGCGTTTCGCGATCCCTCTTTCAGTCTGATTTTTATCGGCTTCTTTTCCTGTGGGTATCAGCTTGCCTTTGTCACCGCGCATTTTCCCGCCTTTGTGACCGAACTTTGCGGCCCGATTGAGCCTGGATCTTTCCTACATTCTTTGGGCATCACGACCACGTCCGCGCTTGGGGCTGTGTCGATCTCGCTGATTGGCTTGGCCAATATTGGTGGCACGATTTTGGCGGGCTATTTGGGCAAACGCTATTCTAAGAAATACCTGCTTGCGGGCATCTATTTTGGCCGCACCATTATTGCGGCCGCGTTCATTTTGTTGCCCATCACGCCCCTGACGGTGATTGTGTTTTCGGTTACGATGGGCGCGTTGTGGTTGGCCACAGTGCCGCTGACCTCAGGACTTGTGGGATATATTTATGGGCTGCGCTATATGGGCACGCTTTATGGTATCGTGTTCTTTAGCCATCAATTGGGCAGCTTCATCGGGGTTTGGCTTGGCGGTTGGATGTATGACCTGCATGGCACCTACACCACGGTTTGGTGGGTGGGTGTTGGCGTGGGGCTGCTTTCGGCCATCGTCCATTTGCCCGTGAAAGAAAGCCCCCTGCGCGAGCGGGCGTTGGCCGCCTAACCTTTCACCGCGTCACGGATATAGGCGGCGGTCATGAGGTCAAGATGTGCGCCGCCGCCGTTCTTGAACAGCGTGATTTCTGCGTCATTGCCCCGCGCAAAGGCGCCAGAGGCGATGTCGTAATAATCGGCCACAACATCATCTGCTGTGATCACCCCCGCCGCGATGGGGCGTTTTAATTCGCCAATATGTTCAATCGTGGTAGCACGGCTGTCGACAAAGATGCGCGCCTTTTTGAGCGCAGCATCATCCGCCTCGCGCATATCGGGGCGATAGGCCCCGATGAGGTCAATATGCTGTCCCGCCTTCAGCCATTCACCTTGCAAGATGGGCTCTGTCACCATGGTTGCACAGGTGACAATATCGGCCTGCTGCACGGCATCCGCTAGGCTTTCGGCGACATCCGTATTGGAGAAATCACGGGCAAGGGCCTCGGCCTGCGCTATATTGCGGTTCCAGATCAAGAAGCGCGCCTCAGGAAACCCCGCGCCATAAGCCGCGCGCAACGACCGGCCAACTGTGCCTGCGCCAACGATCAAAATGGTTTTACTCTCGGGTCGCGCCAGTTTCATCGCGGCGAATAGGCTATCGCCTGCGGTCTTATATTTGGTCAAAAGATGGAAATCGACCAAAGCCTCAAGAAGGCCATTCTTATCGCCATAAAGCGCTGCACCGCCATTCACAGCGGGCAAATTTTGCGCGGCGTTCTCAGGAAAGATTGTGGCCGATTTCACCAAGAGGCCAAGCCCGTCTATCCATGCGGCACGATTAAGCAACGTGTCCTTGCCGCGATAGAGGAAACTATCCGAAATCTCCGCACGCGGTAGCATATGCCCCGCCTCCAACGCCGCGCCAAGTTTGAGCCAATCAAGCTTGGCTTCGGCCTCAGGCCCGATGATTTGGAAGGGGGTTTGTGTCATAGTCCTGCTTCATCCTTGGTTAGAAGGCCATGGTCGACCAAGACTTCGGCCCATCTGTGTGGCGCTGTAAACAGATGCGCATTCCATCCGCGCGCCTCGGCCGCGGTGATGTTGTCAGGGCGGTCATCTGCAAACAAAAGCGCCTCTGGCGCGATTTTGCAATGATCCTCGACCATTTGATAAATTGTTGGATTGGGTTTGATCACCCCCATATGGCCAGAGACATAGGCGTGGTCGAATTCGTTCAGAAAATCGAAATGCTCTTGCGCATAGGCAAAGCTCTCGATCCCGAAATTGGTCAATGCGAAGACGGGCACATTCTTGGCACGAAGGCGGCGCAAGAGCATCACGGAGTGATCAATCACAGGGTTTGCCAATTCCAACCAGTGATCATGCCACATCCGAATTTCCGCGCGAAACTCAGGATAGGCTTCTGCCGTTTCATAGATGATATCGCGGAACCCTTCACCTAAATCCACGCGGTCATTCATGCCGTGCAAATCCACAGTGGCAAACATTTCGCGGCGGCGCGCTTCCCCGATGGTGCGGTCGTAGAACCGCTCAGGCTGCCATTCAATCAGCACATTGCCGATGTCAAAAATCACCGCTTCAATCTTGGACATGATCAAACCTTTCGCGATCAAGGCAGGCTGAGGCCCGCCATTTGAGACAGCCATCCGATCACAAGTGACACGGTGAGGATGGAAATAGCGGTCGACATCAGAATCGAGGCAGACACCCGTTGCGGGGCCACGTTGTAATGCTGCGCCAGCATATAGATATTTCCTGCGACAGGCAGCGAGGAGGCCGCGATCATCACTGCCGCGGCATAGGGATCAACCTCGAAAATTATAAGCGCACCAATGGCGACTGCGGCAGGGTGTAAGATCAGCTTGGCGAAGGACAGCCAAAGCGCGACCGAAGCCCGCTCAGTTGATTTGCCTGCCAATGACGCCCCTATTGCGAAGAGCGCACATGGGGTCGCCGCCGCGCCCAATAGTGCCATGAATTCATCCACAGGTGCGGGAAGGCTTAGCCCCGCGGCCGAGACGGATAGCCCCGCGACCATAGACACAATCATCGGATTTTTAATCAACCCAATCGCGATTGAGCGGAAAATAGTCAGGCTCATGCGGCCATCGCGGCTTGCCGTGATGATGATCACGATCAAGCTTGAGAAAACGATCAAATCAGTGGCCAAGATCATCAAGACAGGGCCCGCCGCCGCAGGCCCCATCAAAACCACCAACATCGGCACGCCCAAGAAACCTGTATTTCCGATCACGGCACATTGTGCTTCAATTGCCGCTTCCGAAGCGGGCCGCTTGCGGATCAAGGCAACGACAGTCGCAAGCGCATAAATCGCGAAACATCCAAACAGATAGGCCCCGATGAAATTCCAATCGAAAATATCGCCAAGCGATAAGGTCGAGGCAAAGCGAAACAACATGGCCGATAGCGCGAAGTAAAACACGAATTTTGTCAGATAGGCGGTCGCGCTTTGCGTGAAAAACCCACGATATGCGGCGAGGAAGCCCACACCGATCAGCGCAAAAAATGGAAGTGTTTTGAGGAATATCGCGAGCATGCAACAGGGCTAGGCCAGAGTGCAGGCGCTGTCTAGTAGCCTAACCGTTTTCTTTTAGAATTTCGCCCGCCAAGTAAAGGGAACCACAGATCAAAACCCGCGCATTCGGGGTTGTGGCGCAGATGTCGCGCAAGGCGCTGATCACATCTGGTGCGGTTTGGGCCGCTATACCTGCACGGGTTGCGGCTGCCTTTGTGTCCTCGGCACTCAGTGTTGCGGCTTGGCCGTCAATTGAGACAGCGTGCAGCGATGATGCGAAGGGCGCAAGCGGGGCCATGAAGCCTGTCACGTCTTTTGTGTTCAGCATGCCGCAAATCAAATGCGTTTCACGTTGCGGCAAGCCTTTGAGCGTGGCGGCAATGGCAAGCGCGGCATGGGGGTTGTGGCCCCCATCAAGCCAAAGTTCAGCATCGGGTGCAGTGTCAAACAGCGGCCCGTGGCGCAGGCGCTGCATACGCGCGGGCCAAGTGACGTTGCGCATGGCACCCTCGCAGGCCGCCTCGTCCAAACCCAACACCCGCATTGCGGCGAGGGCCGTGCCTGCATTTTGGATTTGATGCGGGCCCGCAAGGGCAGGCAGAGGCAAGTCCAAAAGGCCTGTTTCATCTTGGAAAATCAATCGCCCTGCTTCGGTCGTAACATGCCAGTGTTGGCCATAGGCATAGATGGGCGCGCCAAGCCGCGCGGCGCGTGCCTCGATCACCTCCAGTGCGGCCTCTTGTTGTGGGGCAACAATTACGGGACACCCGCGCTTGATAATGCCTGCCTTTTCGCCTGCGATATCCTCGATTGTATCGCCAAGATATTGTTGATGGTCGAGATCAACGGGGGTGATCACGCTCACTGCAGGGCTGTCAATGACATTGGTTGCATCCAAACGTCCGCCCAAACCCACCTCTAACAGCGTGTAATCGGCAGGATTTCTGGCAAATGCCAAAAGCGCGGCGGCTGTGGTGATTTCGAAATAGGTAATTGCATCTGGGCCATTGGCCGCCAAACATTCATCAAGAATGTCTGATAGATGGTTTTCGTCAATCAGCGTTCCCGCCAACCGAATGCGTTCATGAAACCGTGCCAAATGCGGTGATGTATAGGCATGTGCGCTTTTCCCTGCCGCCTCAAGCCCCGCGCGAATATAGGCGAGGGTCGACCCTTTGCCATTGGTGCCCGCAATATGAATGACAGGCGGCAACGCCTGTTGCGGATCACCAAGGGCGGCCAAGATCCGCCACATTCTATCTAGCGTCAGGTCTATGATCTTTGGGTGAAGCGCCATCATGCGCTCCAATAAGAGATCCGAGCGGGGGGTGCTCACTTTTATTTTGCCTCCGCCGCGTTTGGCGCAGCCTCAGTTGGGGCGGGCAGATCCCCTTTGACTGGGGGTTCCATGCCCATCAGCATCCGAAGGATCGAAATCAACTCATCGCGCAACGCAGTGCGATGGGTCACGCGGTCAAGCATCCCGTGATCCAAAAGATATTCGGCGCGCTGGAACCCTTCGGGCAACTTTTCACGAATGGTTTGCTCAATCACCCGTGGCCCAGCAAAGCAGATCAACGCATTTGGTTCGGCAATCTGCACATCGCCGAGCATCGCATAAGAGGCGGTTACGCCCCCTGTGGTTGGATGGGTCAGAACCACGATATACGGCAGGTTCGCCTCTTTGAGCATATTTACCGCAACTGTGGTGCGGGGCATTTGCATCAGGCTGAGGATACCCTCTTGCATCCGCGCGCCACCTGCGGCGGAGAACAGGATCAGAGGGCGCTTTAATTTAATCGCGCGCTCGGCAGCAGCAATGATGGCATTGCCGACATACATCCCCATCGAGCCGCCCATGAAGCTGAAATCTTGCGCACAGGCCACGATGGGCGTGCGCCCCATTTCACCCTCGGCCACAAGCATCGCATCGGTTTCGCCCGTGGATTTCTGTGCCGCCTTCATGCGGTCGGGATAGCGTTTCTGATCGCGGAATTGCAGCGGGTCTGCAATTGGCTTTGGCACTTTGACCTCGGTGAAAATACCGCCATCGAACAAGGCATTGAACCGCTCTCGCGGGGTGATGACCATATGATGATCGCAATTTGTGCAGACATTCAGATTGTCGCTCAATTCACGGTGGAACAGCATGGTTCCGCATTCATCGCATTTCGTCCAAAGGTTCTCGGGCATATCGCGCTTCGAGAACATCGAATTGATCCTTGGGCGGACGTAGTTGGTGATCCAGTTCATTGGGTCTTTTCCATTGGCCGATCCTTACACTCGCAATAGGCAATGGCGCGGCAGATTGCAATCAGCGATGGGCATTTTCGCGCCATATCAGGACAAAACGGATGCCAAGCCAAATCACAATTGTAACAGCAATGTCGCGCAAGATAAGGGGAACCATCGCCTCGGCATCATTGGCCGCAATCGGTAAATGATACAGGGCAAGCCCCCCCAAAGCACCAGGCAGCGAAACAGCCAACATTGCCATCACATTATTCGCAAAGTGAAATCCCCACGCTGGCCCGATTGTGCCAAAGCGATGGGTCAAATCAGCAGCGCAAAGCCCGAAAACGCCTGTGGCCAACACAAGATACCACGCCGCGCCGCCATGTTCTTCTGGTGCAAAATGGGCAAGACCAAACAGAACGGACGGCAAAACCGCCCAGATGATTGGGGATTTGAACCGCGCGGCCAGTTGGCTTTGAATATAGCCGCGAAACAGAAGTTCTTCAGCCCCTGTCTGAATGGCAATCAGCCCAAGGGCGAGAGGCAGCAAAAGCAACCATTGATTGAGGCCCAGACTTCTCACAAGCGCAAAATCGGTAGGGATCAGCGCGCTGAGTGTCGCGAGGGCAGAAAACACCGCCACCGCGACCCAGAACTGTCGGTGCATTTGGCGCAATGGGCCAAACAGTGACCATGGGCTGCGATCATGCAGCAGCCATGCCACAAAAAACGGGCCAACCAGCATTGTCACGAAACTGCCCAGAAGGATCAGCGTCAGGCTCGGGCCAGATGTTTGCGGGTCAGCCGTCCATACGGCTTCGAATTTTGTGCCGATCAGATGCGACATTGCATAGAAATAGGCCAACAGCCCCAAGACATAGGTCAAAAGGCAGATGACCATGCCCACAATCACACGCCACAAAGCAGGTTGCGCCCGCGCGGCCTCGACCATCAAATTGGGCTGATTTTGTGGTGCAAAAAATCCCCGAAGCATCAGCGCTTTAAATCCCCATTCCGCTTGAACCCATAAATGGCCCATCTATAGTCTGAAACTTAGGTTTCATGGGTCTTTTTCCAATCGCGCTTGTGCCGCAGGGGCCCAAAGTTTATGCCGAGTGTAACATTTCTATCGACCCCAAGGGAGGCTGCCATGTCGCAGAGCAAATTCGATAAGTCCAAACTGCCAAGCCGTCACGTGACGCAAGGGCCTGCGCGCGCACCGCATCGCTCGTATTACTATGCGATGGGCTTGACCGAGGACGAAATCGCGCAGCCTTTTGTGGGTGTCGCCACCTGCTGGAACGAAGCAGCGCCCTGTAACATTGCGCTCAGCCGTCAGGCGCAGGCGGTGAAATTGGGTGTAAAGCACGCCAATGGCACGCCGCGCGAATTTACCACCATCACTGTGACCGATGGGATCGCGATGGGGCATGAGGGAATGCGTTCCTCCTTGGCCTCGCGTGAAGCGATTGCGGATACTGTTGAATTGACCATGCGCGGGCATTGCTATGACGCGCTGGTGGGTTTGGCGGGCTGTGATAAATCCCTGCCCGGGATGATGATGGCCATGGTGCGCCTCAACGTGCCATCGGTGTTTATCTATGGCGGCTCCATTCTGCCGGGTCGGTTGGATGGCAAAGATGTAACCGTGCAAGACGTTTTTGAGGCGGTGGGTCAGCATCAGGCGGGCAATTGCTCTGACGAACAGCTCGCTATTTTGGAACGTGTAGCCTGTCCTTCGGCAGGCGCCTGTGGCGGTCAGTTTACGGCAAACACCATGGCCTGTGTATCTGAGGCCATCGGTTTGGCCCTGCCCAATTCAGCAGGTGCGCCCGCGCCTTATGAGTCCCGCGACCAATATGGCGTGGCTTCGGGTGAAGCTGTGATGAAGCTTATCGAAAAGAACATTCGCGCCCGCGATATCGTGACCCGCAAAAGCCTTGAGAACGCGGCGCGCGTTGTGGCTTGCACCGGTGGCTCGACCAATGCAGGCCTCCATTTGCCTGCCATCGCCCATGAGGCGGGTATTGATTTCGATCTGTTTGATGTCTGCGAGATTTTCAAAGACACCCCATACTTTGTCGACCTCAAACCCGGTGGCCAATATGTGGCCAAAGATATGTATGAGGCGGGCGGCGTTCCTGTCGTTCTCAAAGAATTGCGGAAAGCAGGTCTGATCCATGAGGATTGCTTGACCGTAACAGGCCGCAGCATTGGTGAAGAGATCGACATCATCACCCGCGAAGCAGATGGTCGCGTGATCTATCCCATCGAGAAACCCCTATCGCCAACAGGCGGTGTGGTCGGTCTCAAAGGGAATCTTGCCCCAGATGGTGCCATCGTAAAGGTTGCGGGTATGGCAAAAGAGCAGCTTGTATTCACAGGCCCTGCCCGCGTGTTTGAATCAGAAGAAGATGCTTTCGTGGCTGTTCAAACCCGTGATTACAAAGAGGGCGAAGTGATCGTCATCCGCAATGAAGGCCCATCTGGCGGGCCAGGTATGCGTGAGATGTTGGCAACCACGGCGGCCCTGTCTGGTCAGGGCATGGGTAAGAAAGTGGCGCTTATCACCGATGGCCGCTTCTCGGGTGCGACCCGTGGTTTCTGTGTCGGTCACGTTGGGCCAGAGGCCGCCCATGGTGGGCCAATCGGTCTCTTGAAAAACGGGGATATGATCACGATTGACGCGATCAATGGGAAGATCAGCGTTGATCTGTCTGACGCCGAATTGGAAGCCCGCCGCGCCGATTGGCAAGGCGCAAAGCCAACAATCTACGCCACTGGCGCGCTTTGGAAATATGCGCAACAGGTGGGTTCAGCGCGCTATGGGGCGGTCACGCATCCAGGCGGCAAAGAGGAGAAGCATGTCTATATGGACATCTAAATCCGTTCAGGCCTGCACCCTCTTGGGTGCGGGCCTTTTTCTTTTCGGCTGCTCGGGCGGTGGGGCGCCTTATGCGGGGCCCCTTCCAGATGTGGATACAGAAATTGCCGTAACCAGTGACCGCTTGGTGGTCACTGGGCCTGATGGGTTTTGCATAGATCCTGCGGCGACCCAAGATCGCGGCATAAGCGCCTTTGTGCTTTTGGGAAATTGCGCGGCTATTGGAAATTCACCGCGCCTGCCACAGCCAGAACATCCTTCAATCCTGACGGCCGCCATTTCCGAGGCAGGGCCAGAGGGCAGTTTGCGCAGCAATATCCCTGCAATGGCTGCATTTTTCACCTCCGAGCAAGGGCGTGGCTTGTTAAGCCGCGACCAAGATCCGAATTCGGTTGAAATTCTGGATATGTTTCACCAAGGCGATGTGTTCTTCTTGAATGCGCGCGACAGTTCGGCCAGCAGCATTCGGGGTGTGAAAGAAGATTACTGGCGCGTCTATATGGATGTGGGCAATCGCATCGCCACGCTCAGTGTTCTTGCGCTTGAAGACAGTAACCTCACCGAGGCGCAAAGCCTTGAGACGTTGCGCGCCTTTGCTGGTCAAATCGCTACGGTCAATAATCAAACAGGTTTACAGCCCGCGATTTTGGCCGAGGCGGAACCAACCCCCTTGCCCGATGGCCCGTATGATAGTGATCAAGCCACCGCGCAAAGCGGCGATGGTTCAGGAAGCAGTGCGCCAACCCGCCCAACCACCCGCACCGTGTCACCCGCACGGGCCGCGCGCACCGTTGTGCGCACACTTGATACGGTTGGATTGCTGCGTAGGCTTTTCAATTAGAGAAAATCCCCTTACCTCTATCTTTGCTATACTGGGAGTCATTGAAGAACCGAGATTTGAAGGGTTGACGTTCGAGTGGGCAACGATTCAGATATGCGCATGATCCGTCCCGGTTTTCTCTCCTCTTCAGAACGGCGTGAACTTGAGGTTTGCGTGCGTAGCCAGCGCGAAGATCACGGCGTTGCACGGCGCGCCAATGCAATCCTGCTCCTTGATGACGGTAAGTCCTGTCAGGCTATCGCGGAGTTTCTGTATCTGGACGATGATACCATTCGGGGCTGGTACAAGACCTACCGAGAGGGCGGCTGGGACGCGCTTTCGACCGACGGCTGGAAGGGTGGTCAGTCCCGCATGACGACAGCTCAAGAGACGGAGCTTTGCACCTGGCTGGACGACCGCTTCTGTCGATCGACTGTCGAGATCAGGGCGTACATCGCGGCACAATATGGCGTGGACTATTCCCACTCGGGCTGCATCAAGCTTCTGTCGCGGCTGGGCTATGAATACCGGAAGCCGAAAGGGCTGCCACGCGTTGCATCTGAAGAGAAACAAGCCGAATTCATTGCGCTATACGAGCAGCTGCTGAACGGGTTGGGCGCCGATGAAGCCGTGTATTTCGCCGATGCGGTGCATCCCGAATATCAGACAAAGCCTGCGTTTGGCTGGGTCAAGGCAGGATCAAAGCCCACCGTGACAACCACCGCGGGACGCGGGCGGGTTAATATCCATGGCGCGCTCAACCTTGAGAATTTTGATGCGCCCTTTGTCGAACCAACCACCGTAGACGGGGTCAGTGCCGCCCAGCTTCTGGCCAAGATTGAGGAACGCAATCCTCTCTCGCGGATCATCTATGTCATCTGGGATAATGCGGCTTACCATAAGGGCCCGGACGTGCGCGAATTCCTCAAACGACCAGACTGCCGCATACGACTGATCCAGCTACCGCCTTATTGCCCGCACCTAAATCCGATAGAACGATTATGGGCGGTCATGCACCAATACGTCACTCACAATCGCTACTACCCCACACAAAAGAAGTTCGCAGATGCGATCCTGAGGTTCTTTCGAGAGACCCTGCCCAAAGAGTGGAAAACATTCCGTGATCAGGTGTCAGATAGCTTCAGGGTCGTCACTCACGAGGATTTTCGGGTTTTGGAGTAAGCGCGGTATAAACTGGAAAAAGGCCCCCCTCTGACTGGGAGGGGCGGGCCAAGCTTGAGGGCAATGGGATGGGGTTCTGGCGCAGGCCGTCATTTTCGCAGGCCAGATGGATAAAATTCAACGCTGATATCGCGGCTTTGAAAGCGCGGCTTGGCAAACTGTCCCTATCGGATTTGCAAAAGCGCCGCGCCGAGGCCATCGCCTATGCAAGTGATCTGATGGCGTTGGCGCGATTGGCTGATCAGGATTTACGCCGCCGCGCCATTGGAAAAGACCGCCAAGAGGGTTTGCCTGAAATTGCGCATTGGGGGTATCGCCCTGATGCCTTGTTTCAACCGATTGAACCCGCGACCACAGTTGCGGTGCAAAGCCCCTTTGATCTTAAAGGGGGGCTCAAGATTTTTCATGATTGCACGCAATCAGAGATTATTTTGCGCCAAACCCCGCGCAATGATCCTCACGCAAGCGCCCCTTTTGCCATTTCCTTAGAAGTTTTTCGGTTTGATGGATCGTTTTTATCCATGGCGCTTGATGTGCCCCGTGCGCGGGCGACAAGCGTTAAGCTGTCGGATATTCTTCAAGTTTCGCTCGACATCAGCATGGATTTCCCGATTGACCTTTATGCGCGGGTCAATGTGATCCATGGCCCGAATTCCGAGCAATTGGTGCGCAAAATGGAATGGCACAACGGCAGGCTCAGTGCCGAATTCGACATGGCCTATTCCAAAGTAAACGACAAACGGATCGAAAAAATCTGGATTGATCTGATTTTCGAGCGCCCCAGCATGAACTTATTGCAGATGGGCGATTTTCTCGTGGTGTGCATGCCGCGCGCCGAACTTTGAGTAAGGGATCAAAGCATGACGGAACTGACGCTTGCGCGGTTGAGCCTGAAAGATGGGGTTTATGAGGCCACAGTTGCCCATATGACCGAGGATGCATTGCGCTTTGAGGCTGTTGTGAACGGGCAGGTCGTTGCCACCGGAACGGCCACGCGTGGCACGGGTCGCGCCTGTGTTCTGCGCCTTGAACTGCCAGCACGTCTGATTGGGGCGCAGGTGCAAATTGTCGACATCCGCCATGAGACAGGGGCGGTATTGGATCGGTTTTCTGTCGTCTGTGATCCGCAGATTGCGGGGGATCTGCGCGCTGAGTTGGACATGCTGCGCGCAGAATTTGATTTGCTAAAATCCGCCTTTCGCCGCCATTGCAGCGAAACGGGCGCAGATTAACCGCGCAAGGTTGCCCCCGTTGCCTTACCCACTTTTTCAATGATTTTGGCGGCAGTGGCTTCGATTTCGTCTTCGGTCAATGTTTTGTCGCGCGGTTGCATCCGAACGGTTAGCGCGATTGATTTGCGCCCTTCCCCAAGTGAGCCGCCGATGAATTCGTCAAAGACGCTAACATCGGTGATCAAAGCCTTATCTGCACCAAGGGCCGCATTGACCAGATCAAGGGCAGCGGTGGTGACATCGGTGACAAAGGCGAAATCGCGCTCTACGGGTTGCAGATCGCTGATTTCCAAAGCGCCACGGCTGGCCGAGGTATTTTTGGGCAATGGAATTTCAGCTGGGTAAAGAACAAACCCCATCGCAGGACCTTTCACATCCATCTCGCGCAAGATTTTGGGGTGAATTTCACCAAAAACGCCCAAGATTTTCTTGGGGCCAAGGCACAGAACCCCATGCCGCCCAGGATGCCACCATGGATCATCGCTGCGCATGATTTGCATCCGCGCAGGCGCACCCATGGCGGAAAGGGCGGCTTCAGCATCAGCTTTGGCATCAAATACATCCACAGCGCGGCGTGCCCCATGCGGGTCACGCGGGCCAGTTTGCCCAATTAAAAGACCAGCGGCCTGCGTATGCTGTTCTTCTGGCTCGCCGCCATGGAACGCGGCCCCCAGTTCAAACAAGGCCAAATCTGTCATGCCGCGCGCCTGATTGCGGGCTGCTGCCTGCAAAAGGCCAGGCAAAAGCGCGGGACGCATATGGCTCATTTCCGAAGAAATCGGATTTTCCAAACGCACCGCATCCGTGCCACCCCCAAAGAGCGCCGCAGATTTTTGATCAATAAAGCTATAGGTGACACATTCATTATACCCCAAAGCGGCGAGGGTGCGCCGCCCTGTGGCTTCACGTTTTTGCATTGGGGTCAGGACAGCGCGCGTCACGCCTGTGCTAAGGCGTGGCAAGGGCTTTGGCGCCAGTTTGGTGAGCGAGGCGACACGCGCCACTTCTTCCACCAAATCCGCCTCACCTTGAACATCGCGCCGCCACGAGGGCACCCAAACCTCAAGCGTCTCGCCACTGCCGCTGGCTGAAAAACCAAGCGCAGTCAGGATGCGCACCTGTTCCTCGCGCGGGATGTCCATACCGACAAGGCTGATCACGCGCGCAGGGTTCAAGCTGTAGCTGCGCGCCATTTTAAGCGCCGCGCCCGCCTCAACCACATCCGAGGCTTCGCCCCCGCACAGATCAAGGATCATCTGCGTTGCCGCCTCAAGCCCGTCACGGGTGAATTCAGGGTCAACCCCGCGCTCAAAGCGATACCGCGCATCCGAATGGATTTTTAGATCACGCCCTGTATAGGCGATTTGAACAGGATCCCACCAAGCCGATTCAAGAAACACATTCACGGTCTCATCCGTGCATCCCGTTTCTTCACCGCCCATGATGCCCGCGATGCTTTCGGGGCCATTGTCATCGGAAATCACCATATGGCCCGCGCCGAAGCGGTAGGTTTTCTCGTCCAAGGCCAATAATTCTTCGCCGCCTTTGGCGCGGTGAACGCGCAAGCCGCCTTTGACCTTATCGGCATCAAAAACGTGCAAGGGTCGGTTTTGGTCATAGGTGAAGAAATTGGTGATATCGACCAAGGCGGAAATGGGGCGCAGGCCGATGGCTTTGAGCTGCGCTTGCAACCACGCGGGCGATGGCCCGTTCTTTACGCCACGGATCACGCGGCCTGTGAAATGCGGCGCGCCATCAAGCGTATCGGTGTCAATCGTCACCGAGATCGGGCAGGGGTAACTGCCTTTGACAGGGGCGACCTCATAGGGTTTCAACGTGCCAAGCCCGCGTGCGGCCAAATCCCGCGCCACGCCACGCACGCCAAGCGCATCTTGGCGGTTCGGGGTGATGGCAATTTCAATCACAGGGTCAATTTTTTCTGGATCATGCTCTGCCAACCAATCGGCAAAGCTTTGACCCACCTCGCCCGAAGGCAATTCGATGATGCCGTTATGTTCGTCCGAAAGCTCCAATTCCCGCTCGGAACACATCATACCGTGGCTTTCGACCCCGCGGATTTTGCCGACCGAAAGGGTCACATCAATGCCAGGGACATAGTCACCTGGGCGCGCGACAACCACAGTGATGCCCGCACGCGCATTTGGCGCACCGCAGACAATTTGCTTGTCCCCCTCATCGGTGGCCACAGTGCAGACGCGCAGACGATCCGCATCGGGGTGTTGTTCGGCATGGGTGACGCGGCCCAGACGAAACCCTGCCAATTTCGCGGCGGGGTTTTCGACCCCCTCCACCTCAAGCCCAAGATCGGTCAGCGCATCGGCGATGTCCTCAACCGAAGCGGTGGTGTCGAGATGGGTTTTCAGCCAAGACAGCGTGAATTTCATGGCGTGGGCCTCCGTTTAAGCGGTCGGATGTCGATTAAACCACGGCGCGCGTGATTGGAAGGGTGGAATGAGGGCGCGCGCTTGCCCGCGGGGTGGCGCTGATCCAGCACTTTATCGTTTCAAGATCGGACGACCCCCGAGCGCGCGAAGGTGGTGCCATAGCGCCAGCCCGATGGGGCGGGCAGGCGCTCGCCCGGCGCCCTCGGCGTTATTCGGGCGAGGTGTTGGGGTTGATCCCCCTCACCCCCGATGCAAATTCGGCATATCCAAGCTTGCAAAGCCGTAATGGCGCAGCCAGCGCAGGTCTGAATCGAAAAACGCGCGCAGATCCGGGATGCCGTATTTCAGCATCGCCAAGCGGTCGATCCCGATGCCGAAGGCAAAGCCTTGCCATTCATTGGGGTCAATCCCGCCTGCTTGCAGCACCTTTGGATGCACCATGCCTGACCCCAACACCTCAAGCCAGTCATTGCCCTCGCCCACTTTCACCGTGCCGCCTTCCCATGAGCATTGGATGTCTACCTCGGCGGAAGGTTCGGTGAAGGGGAAATGCGAGGCGCGGAAGCGGGTTTTGACCGATGTGCCGAAAAAGGCCGAGAAGAACTCCTCCAAAACCCATTTCAGATTGGCCATGGAGATATCTTTATCAATCGCCAAGCCCTCGACCTGATGGAACATCGGTGTATGGGTCTGGTCGTAATCGGCGCGATAGACGCGACCGGGTGCAATGATGCGGCAAGGCGCGCCATTGGCCTCCATATAACGGATTTGCACGGGGCTTGTATGCGTGCGCAGCACATGGGGCGGGCGGTCATCCCCTTCGGCGCGGTGGGTGTAGAATGTGTCCATTTCCGCGCGGGCAGGGTGATGGCCTGGAATATTTAGCGCATCGAAATTGTAGAAATCGGTTTCAATCTGCGGGCCTTCTGCCACGGCAAAACCCATATCCGCGAAAATCGCGGTGACTTCTTCGGTGACTTGGCTCACGGGGTGGATGCTGCCCTGACGGCGATGGCGGGCGGGCAGGGTCACATCTAGCCATTCTGCCTTCAGCCGTTCATCTAGTGCGGCATCGCCAAGCGCGGCTTTCTTCGCCACAAGCGCGCTGTTGACCTCATCCTTCAGCGCGTTCAGCGCGGGGCCTGCCACCTGACGCTCTTCGGCGCTCATCTGCCCTAGTTCGCGCATCTTCAGGCTGATCTCACCTTTTTTGCCAAGGGCAGCCACACGCAACTCTTCAAGTGAGGCTTCGTCCGAAGCCTGAGCAATGCGATCAAGCCAAAGGTGGCGCAGGTCATCAAATGCGGTCATGGGTTTGTCTCCGTAGAATTGCCGCTTGAGCTATCACAAGAACCCTCAAATGCAAGGCCTGCAACAGGGGCAACGGCTTTTGGCTGCGTGTTCAGCAAAGAAAAACCCCCGCCAAATCGTTGGCAGGGGTTTCACTTACCAAATTTTGGCGCAAATCAGAGCGCGGCTTTCGCCTGTGCAACAATCGCCCCAAACGCTTCTGGCTCATGCACAGCGAGATCAGCCAGAACCTTGCGGTCGACTTCGATCCCTGCTTTTGCAAGACCATTGATAAAGCGCGAATAGCTCAGATCGGCGTCAAAGCTGCGCACGGCAGCGTTGATGCGCTGAATCCACAAAGCGCGGAATTGACGCTTACGCGCCTTGCGGTCGCGGGTTGCGTATTGGTTGGCTTTATCGACCGCCTGCGTTGCAGTGCGGAAGTTGCGCGAACGCGCGCCATAATAACCTTTTGCCGCGTCAAGAACCTTCTTGTGACGGCGATGGGTGACGGTACCACCTTTTGTGCGGGACATCTCAGCGCCTCCTTAACGAGCGTATGGCATGTAGGTTTTGACGATCTTCGCGTCAGGGGCCGACAATGTTGTCGTGCCGCGCGCGTCGCGGATGAACTTGGTTGTCCGCTTGATCATGCCGTGGCGCTTGCCAGCTTGGCCAGCTTTGACCTTGCCACTCGCCGTCATTTTGAAGCGCTTTTTGGCGCTCGACTTCGTCTTCATCTTGGGCATTTTCGTCTCCTTCTTAGGCAACGTTCAAGCGCGATTCGGCATGCCACTTTTGGCCGATCGCACCGTTGGAGAGCGCCGCTTACCCCCAAAACGGTGAAAGCGCAACCCCTCTTCAGCGGAGTATAAGTGCCGCCACCTCAACAAAACTTGCTGCAAATGGCGCCCATCCGATGGGAAGACCGCCGAGGGTATAAACCGCAATCAGCATCGCCAGCCCTGCCCCCAAAACGCCCGCCGCGGTGACGTTTCGTTTGCGATTTGCCCAAGCTGAGATCACCGCAACCGCGCCAAGCCCTGCGCAGAGTGTCCCTGTCACCAAAAATAGGTTCACGAGGGGCATTCACAGTTACTCAGGATCAGCAGAATAAATCAGCCGTTCATCACAAGGGGCGACCCGCAGAATATTTGTTGTGCCTTGCACGTTAAACGGCACGCCTGCGGTCACCACAATCTGATCCGTAGCCTCGGCGAAGCCGCCTTCGCGCGCGGCGCGCGCGGCGCTGATGACGGCGCCTTTGAAGCGCTCGACCTTTTCGGTCAGCACGCAGGTTGTTCCCCATGTCAAACACATCCGCCGCGCCACCCGTAAGACGGGCGTCAGGCCAATCACGGGCACGCAAGGCCGCTCGCGCGCCACAAGGGCGGCGGTGGTGCCCGATTGGGTGAAGCAGCAAATCGCTTTGATGTTGGTTGTTTCGGCGATTTCCCGCGCGGCCACCACGATTGCATCCGCAACACTGGCGCGGTTCACACGGCGGGACGCGTCAATAACTTCGCGATAGGTTTGATCACTTTCCACTTCGCGCGCGACTGCGTCCATCGTGCGAACGGCCTCAATTGGATATTGGCCCGCCGCTGACTCAGCGCTGAGCATGACAGCATCCGCACCCTCATATATCGCAGTTGCCACATCCGAGACTTCGGCGCGGGTTGGCACGGGGCTTTCGATCATGGATTCAAGCATCTGGGTTGCCACAATCACGGGCTTGGCCGCAGAACGGCATTTGCGCACCAGACGTTTTTGGATGGGCGGCACGTTTTGCACTGGCAATTCTACGCCCAAATCACCGCGGGCCACCATGATGCCATCTGAAGCGGCAAGGATTTCATCAAACGCCTTCACGGCCGCGGGCTTTTCAATTTTCGACAAGATCGCGGCACGGCCCTTCGCCAATCCACGGGCCTCTTCAACGTCAGCGGCACGCTGCACAAAGGACAGCGCCAACCAATCCACCCCCAATTCGCAAGCGAATTCCAGATCACTGCGGTCTTTTGCCGAAAGCGCCGCCAAAGGCAGCACCACATCAGGCACATTCACGCCCTTGCGGTTCGAAATTGTGCCCGCATTGAGCGCGACACAATCGGCAAAATCCTTGCCGCATTTGGTGACACGCAGTTTAAGCTTGCCATCATTCACCAAAAGATGCGCGCCAACTTCCAAGGCTTCAAAAATTTCTGGATGGGGCAGACAAACGCGGGTCGCGTCACCCGGTGTTTTGTCGAGGTCAAAACGGAAGGCTGCCCCCTCTTCGAGATCTTGCGCGGCATCGCCCTCAAACACGCCGCAGCGTAGTTTTGGCCCTTGCAAATCGGCCAAGATTGCAATGGGGCGGCCGGTTTTTTCTTCGATACGGCGAATGATTGCATGGCGGGCGGCGATGTCGTCCTGCGTGCCATGACTCATATTAAGGCGGAACACATCCGCGCCTGCTTCGAACAGCGCCTCAATTGTCGCTTCGTCACTGGAGGCAGGCCCCAATGTGGCAACAATTTTCACATTCCGCATCCGTTTCATCCGATCTTCCCCTCTGGCCGCTCTCTTGGTCTGGTTCTGCTTTGCGCGAATGTTAGCGCTCACATCTTGCGCCTCTTATAGACGAAGCGCGCATAAGAGCAATCTATCTTCAATTCGAATTGATGACCTAGCCCTTTGTCACTTCGATTGATATTCAACCCCAATCTGACAAACAAGTGTGAGCATTCCGTGACGATGGCTAAGTCAAACCTGCAAATATCGGATCCTGATTTTGTGCCCGTCACAGTCGAGGGGGAAATGCGTCCCTCTCGTTGGGTAATTTCGGTGGATCATGCGTCCAATACGGTGCCGCCTTGTGTCAACGGCGGTGATCTTCAAATCGCGCCCGAAGATATGGCGCGCCATATCGCCTATGATGTCGGTGCTTTGGGTGTCGCGCGCCATTTGGGTGTGCTGATGGATGCGCCCGTTGTCGCCTCGACTTTTTCACGTTTGGTGATTGATCCCAATCGGGGCGAGGATGATCCGACCTTGGTGATGAAACTGTATGATGGAACCATCATTCCGACCAATCGCCATGTGGACGAGGTTGAAGTTGAGCGCCGCTTGGCGAAGTTCCACCGCCCCTATCACAACGCTTTGGCCCAAGTGATTGCTGCACGGCCCAATCCTGTGCTTTTGGCGGTGCATTCCTTCACCCCGCAATTCCGCGGTCGCGCCCTGCGCCCGTGGCAGGTTGGGGTGCTCTATGCGCAAGACACGCGCTTAGCTGCGCCACTGCTTGATCTCTTGCGTGGCGAAGCGGATCTTTGTGTGGGTGATAACCAACCCTATTCAGGGGCCTTGGGTGGGGATGCAATGGATCGCCATGGCCTACAGACAGGGCGACCCCATGTGTTGATTGAATTGCGCAATGATTTGATTGAACGCCCTGAGGATCAAAAAGCATGGGCCGTGCGATTGGCCCCTTTGCTTGACCAAGCCCTTCGGAATGCCCAAGTTTAGTGTAAGATAAAGGAGAGGGCAGAATGGATCAGCAGACCCGCACCGAACTTGAAGCCGCCGCATTTCGCCGCCTGTTGGCGCATCTTGATAGCCGCAAAGATGTTCAGAATATTGATATGATGAACCTGACAGGGTTCTGCCGCAATTGCCTCTCGCGGTGGTATCAAGAAGCGGCTGAGGAACAGGGTCTTTCCATCGACAAAGAAACGGCCCGCGAAGCAATTTACGGAATGCCCTATGACGATTGGAAAGCGCAGTATCAATCCGATGCGAGCGCTGCGCAATTGGCGGATTTCGAAAAGAACAAACCCGCGGATTAAGCCGCCTTTGCAGCGGCCTCATCCCGCAGGAAAGTCGGCTTTTCTGCTGTGCTGAGCTCTGGCGCGAATTTATAGCCGCCAAGATCAAAATCCTTGAGGCCTTCAGGGTCGGTGATGCGGTTTTCAACGATAAACCGCGCCATTGCACCGCGTGCCTTTTTCGCGAAAAAACTCACGATTTTTGGCCCTGCGGGTTTGTCCTCCATGAAAACGGGGGTGATGACCTTCAGGGCGAGGCTGCTTTCATCCACCGCGCCGAAATATTCGACCGAGGCGCAGTTAACCAAATACGCGCTACCAGTGGCTTGTGCCTGCTCGTTAAGGGCTTGTGCCAAACGATCGCCCCAATAGGCATAGAGGTTGGCCCCTTTGGCGTTTTTCATGCGGCTGCCCATCTCAAGGCGATAGGGCGCAATGGCGTCCAGCGGGCGCAGAACACCATAAAGCCCCGATAAAATTCGCAAATGGTCTTGGGCATAGCGCAAACCATCGTCAGAGAGGCTTTGCGCCTCTAGTCCCGTATAAGTGTCCCCTGCAAAAGCATAGATTGCGGGGCGCAGATCGGTTTCGGCCTCAAAATTCTGGAACCTCTCATGGTTCAGCTTTGCCAAATCGTCAGAGATGGACATCAGCTTTTTCAGATCAGCGGGTTTCAGTTTCTTAGCCACGGCCGCCAATTCGCGCGCGTTCGCGGCAAAGGCAGGTGTGGTTGTGGCTGCCTCTTGCGCAGCCCAATCAAGACGCTTTGCGGGGGAAATGACGACCAGCATATCAAACCTCCTGAACCAGAACTTGACCCTAACTTAGGGTTAGGCGCGGTGATTATCCACCCGTGCGCAAAATTTCGAGAAAAGCGTCACCAAATCGTGCGATACGCTTTTCATCCAGAATTCGCGACAGGCTCTGCGTATCTCGAGGACGCATTTGCGCAATTTTCGCGATTTGCGCAGCGGTGCAACTTAAGGGTTTTTCGGTGTTATCTGCCCCGTAATAGAGCCCCGCCTGACATTCGAGCAATTGATCATAGAGATCAGCCCCTGCCTGCCCCGCCAATTTGCGGCGTGCAGGATGCAGTTTGGCGCTGCTTTCCCCTGTAATGATGGCCAGAAAATCTGCGCCATAGCGTTCCAGTTTAACCGCGCCTACGCCTGAGATGCGTGCCATAGCGTCAAGGTCTTGGGGCCGCGTTTGCGCCATTTCGATCAGGGTTTTGTCGGTGAAAATGACATAGGGTGGCACGCCGCCCGCCTCGGCCAATGCACGGCGCTTGGCCTTGAGGGCAGATAATAGGGGCGCATCATCCTCGGAAACGAGTGTTTTGACCTGCGGTTGGCGCGTTGTTTTTTGCACCGTATCGCGGCGCAGTGTGATGCCCTGTTCCCCGCGCAATATCGGTCGCGCGGCCTCAGTCATCCGCAAGGCCCCCATCCGTGTTGGGTCGGGCCGCACCAAATCATGGCCCATCATTTGCCGAAAAACGGCTGACCATCCGCGCGTATCAAATTCGCGCCCGACCCCAAATGTGGGCAAACTGTCATGGCCGCGCTCACGCACTTTTTCGGTGGGATTGCCGACCAAAATATCGGTTAGGTGGCCAACACCGAAACTTTCGCCTGTGCGCAAAATGGCCGATAGCGCCTTTTGAACGGCCTCGCCCCCTTCGAATAACGCGGGCGGGGTTTGGCACAGATCGCAATTCTGGCAAGGCGCGCTATCTTCCCCGAAATAACGCAGCAAGACCTGCCTGCGGCAAGAAATTGCCTCGGCCAAACCCAAAAGCGCGTTCAGCCGTGCGTGATCTGCCGCTTTGCGGTCTGGCGGGGCTAGCCCCTCGTCAATTTGGGTGCGGCGAAATCGGATATCTTCGGGGCCATAGAGTGTGAGCGTGTCCGCCGGTGCGCCATCACGACCTGCGCGCCCGATTTCTTGGTAATAGCCTTCAATGGATTTGGGCAGATCGGCATGGGCCACCCAACGGATATCAGGTTTATCGACCCCCATTCCAAAGGCGATAGTGGCAACCACAACCAAACCATCCTCATTGGCAAAGCGGCTTTCAACGATGCGCCGATCTTCGGCCTCCATCCCGCCATGATAATAGCAGGCATTGTGCCCCGCCTCGCGCATGGCTTGTGCCAAGGTTTCTGTCTTTGCGCGAGTGCCACAATAGACAATGCCTGACTGTCCTTTGCGCGCTGCTGCAAAAGATAAGATTTGTTGGCGTGGTTGATTTTTCACCTCGAAGGCAAGGCTCAGATTTGGCCTGTCAAAGCCGCGTAAAAAAGTTTGTGGGGCTTGGCCATCAAAGAGCCGCGTGACAATCTCGGCACGGGTTTCGGCATCCGCTGTCGCGGTAAAGGCCGCAAGCGGCACATCAAGGCTGCGCCTGAGCGCGCCAATTTTCAGATAATCAGGCCGAAAGTCATGGCCCCACTGGCTGACACAATGGGCCTCATCCACGGCAATCAAGCTGACATTCGATTTTGCCAATACCCGCTCCATCCCGCCCGAGGCCAAGCGTTCTGGCGCGATATAGAGAAGTTTCAATTCGCCTTTGGACAGACTGTCCCAGACCGCATCGGTTTCTTCGGCCGTATTGCCTGAGGTGAGCGCGCCTGCATTGATCCCTGCTTCGCGCAAGCCCCGCACTTGGTCTCGCATCAATGCAATCAGGGGCGAAATGACCAAAGTGACGCCATCACGCATCAAGGCTGGCAGCTGAAAGCAAAGGGATTTCCCCCCACCTGTCGGCATAATGGCGAGGACGTTTTCACCTTTGGCCACGGCCTCCACAATCTCCGCCTGTCCAGGGCGGAAACTTTGGAAGCCGAATACACGGGATAAAAGGGCCTCTGCGCTGCTCATGCCTGATTATTTTTTTGCTGCTTTGGCCCTTCTGTCCCATATCGGGGCCAAAGGCACAAGGTTAAGGCAAGCGCAAAAGCGCTGGCAAATCTGCCATATCGTGGAACACATAGGCCCCTTCCGCAGCAAGGCGCGCGCCGTCATCATGTTCCGCATAGCCAAAGCAGGGAATATGCGCCCGCGCGGCCGCTTTTGCGCCTGTGGGACTGTCTTCGATCACTGCGGCATGGGCGGCATCGCCCCCCATTTTCTCAGCCGCAATCAAAAACAAGCGCGGATCAGGTTTGGCCACGCCAAGTGTATGGGCCGAAAAGCGACTGCCCTCAAAGCGGCGCGCAAGCCCCGTTGCGCCAAGGGTAATCTCCATCTTTTCCTCGCTGCCATTTGAGGCCACGCAATAGGGAATATCTGCCGCCTCTAGCCGATCAAGCACGGCTTCGATTCCGCGAACGGATGGCAGGCCTTGGCGCAGGCGCGCGTAAATATCGCCGTAAATCTCATCAATCCAATCTTTGGGTAAGTCGGCCCCCAACTCGCGCGCGCGGGTCTCTACCCCCCGCATCGTGCCGCCCACAAAAAGCGTCATGCAATCGGCAAGTGACACCTGCAAACCATAACGTGCCAGATTGTCGACTAAGATTTGGTTCGTGATTGGCTCGCTATCCACCAAGACGCCATCGCAGTCGAAAATCACAAGTTGAGGGGCAGCGGAGAGGGGCATGATTAAAATCTTTGGGCTAGGGTGATCAGCGTGCCACCATAGCTGCGCTGATCAAGAAGGGTGAATTCTGGTGGCAAAACAGGGGGGGTGCTTTCCTCCCAAACCACAATGGCCTCGGGCGCGATCCAACCGCCCGACAGGGCTGCGGCAAGGGCTGCTTCGCCCATGGATTTTCCATAGGGCGGATCAAGGAAGATAAGGGTCGAGGGGGGCAATGTCGCGCGCCCCAGTTTCAGCGCGTCAATTCGGTGAATGTGGGTTGTCGCTTCGGCGCGGCAGGCAGTGACATTCTCGCGCAGAATGGCGCTTGATTTTGCGCCATTTTCCACAAATTGCACATAGCTTGCACCGCGACTATGCGCCTCCAACCCCAAGGCGCCCGTCCCCGCAAAAAGATCAAGGACGCGCGCCTCTGACACAAGATTCCCGCGCGCCCCGTTGATCAAAAGATTGAACAGGCTTTCGCGGACGCGGTCAGAGGTCGGTCGCAAATGTGCGGCCAGATCACCCGCGCCAAGCTCGGCCAATTTCTTGCCGCGCAATGTCCCGCCAATAATCCGCATCAGCGCAGGAGCGATTTTATATCGCCGCTTGTATCTTGAATGGCTGCGGCATCGGGGCTTTTGCCCGCCTCTATCAATCGCTTGCCGACCATATAAGCGCGGGGGTCATTCATCGCATCCACCGCCAAGAGCGTGTCGCCCTGATAATACCAATGCGAGCGCGCACCCTCGCCATTGTCGCGAATGACAATGCGATCATAGCCCGTGTTCAATCCTGCGATTTGCAGTTTCGTGTCATATTGATCCGACCAGAACCAAGGCTTTGGGACATAAGGTGTTGCAGCCCCAAGCATGTTACAGGCCACGGCCTCGGCTTGATCAATCGCGTTTTGGACCGATTCAAGGCGGATACGTTCCCCCCGATAGGGTAGGCTTGTGCAATCCCCAGCGGCCCAAATATGCGGAAGCGAGGTTGCCCCCATCTGGTTTGTTGCGATCCCCCGATCCAGCGCAACCCCTGCGGCTTCGGCCAGTTGGGTTTCAGGTATGATCCCTATGCCCACCAGAACCAAATCCGCCGCCAAAGTCTCGCCCGAGGTGAGATGCACTGCCTGCACCACATCGGTGCCACGGAGCCGATCAAGCCCCACGCCTTCGCGAATGGTGACACCATTGCCCTCATGCAAGTCGCGGAAATAAGTGGCGGTTTCTTCACAAGCGACACGGCCCAAGATACGTGGGGCGGCCTCGATCACGGTAACCTGCATCCCGCGCTTGGCGCAGACGGCGGCGGCCTCTAAACCGATATAACCGCCTCCGATAATCACAGCGCGTTTGCCGTCCTCTAATAGGGGCGCGAGCCTGTCGGCATCATCCATGCTGCGCATGGTTAAGACATTACCCAAATCGCCCCCTTGTTCGGCACTCAGACGGCGGGGTTCTGCGCCCGTGGTAAAGGCAAGTTGGTCATAGGTGAAAACCGCCCCCTCAGCCGTGGTGATGCTTTGTGCCGCGGCATCAATTTCGGTGATGGTCTGCCCAAGATGCAGGCTGATGTTCTGATCGGCGTAGAAGGTTTCAGGGCGAAGCAAGAGGCGCTCTTTCGGGCTTTCTCCCAAGAGATAGGCCTTTGACAAGGGCGGGCGCTGATAGGGGGGCACGCGCTCACGGCCAAAGAGCGCAATTTCGCCCTCATACCCTTCGCTGCGCAGTTTGGCGGCAAGCGCCGCCCCTGCCTGCCCGGCCCCAATAATTGCAATCCCTGCCATTTGCGCGCCCTTCGTCAGATTTGGTCTGGCGTTGTTTCGGCTTCACCCTATATGGGCGGATAGGATTTGCAAGAAGCGAGGGAAGCAAAAAATGTCCATCAGTGTCGGGGATAAACTGCCAGAGGCCCAATTGATCCGATTGGGGGCAGAAGGCCCAGAAACCGTGTCTTTGTCCGAGAAATTGGCAGGGCGTAACGTGGTGATTTTCGCCGTTCCAGGTGCCTTCACCCCAACCTGTCATTCAGCGCATGTGCCAAGTTTTATCCGAACTAAAGATCAGTTTGCATCAAAAGGCGTGGATGAGATCATCTGCATTTCGGTCAATGATCCGTTTGTGATGAAAGCATGGGGCGAGGCCACGGGTGCGACCGAGGCGGGGTTGACGATGCTCTCGGATGCAGGCAGCGCCTTTACCAAGGCGATTGGTATGGATTTCACCGCCGAGCCTGTTGGCCTTTTGGCGCGTTCCAAGCGTTACGCGCTTTATGCGCGAGATGGGGTTGTTACAGCCTTCCATCCCGAAGAAAGCCCTGGCACCTGCGAAATCTCAGGTGGCGAAGCCCTTTTGGCGGCGATCTAAAAGACATGCGCGCCCTGCCTCGCTTTGGGCAGGGCGCTCAGCTTGCAAGGCGATCCATGGCGCGGGCCAATTTGATGTCCAAACCTGTCAGGCCGCCTGCATCATGGGTGGACAGAACCACTTCGACACGGTTGTAAACGTTGAACCATTCGGGGTGATGATCCAGTTTCTCCGCCTGTAGCGCAGCGCGGGTCATCCAACCGAAAGCGGCAATAAAATTGGAAAATTGATAGGTTTTCGCGATTGCATCGCGGTTATCCACAAGTGACCATCCGTTTTCTATAAGGTTGGCCAGATCACTATCGCGCTCAGCTTGGGTCAGTTTTGCAATGCTCATTCTTGTTCCTCCACGGCTGTTTTCCGAAACGGGCCATAGCTGGTGAGGATCTCGATCTCCTCCTCCATCGCACGGGCTTCGGCTTTGAGATATTCTGCCACAGCGCGCGAAAAACTGGGCTCGCGCATCGCATGCAGCGAATAGGTTTCAACGGGCAGATATCCGCGCGCCAGTTTATGCCCGCCCTGTGCGCCCGCCTCGACCCGTGACAGACCTTGCGCGATTGCCCAGTCAATCGCCTGATAATAGCACAGCTCAAAATGCAGGCAGGGATGGTCTTCGACACAGCCCCAATAGCGGCCATAAAGCGTCTCGCGTCCGATGAAATTCAGCGCCCCCGCCACGGGCTGCCCCTCGCGCATGGCAAGGGCCAACAGCATATCGTCACGCAGGGTTTCATGGGCGATATCGAAAAAGCGCCGTGTTAGATAGGGCTGCCCCCATTTGCGCGCGCCCGTATCTTGGTAAAATTCCCAGAATGCATCCCAGTGATGCGGTTCGATCTGATCACCCGTCAAAAGCACAATCTCGCCCCCAAAATTCTGTGCTTCTGCCCGTTCTTTACGGATGTTCTTACGCTTGCGCGAGGAGAGCGCGGCAAGAAAATCATCGAAGGTTTGATAGCCCTGATTGTGCCAATGAAATTGCTGGGTTTTGCGTGGCAAGAGGGTGGCATCGGCATGGGCGGCCACCTCGTCCTTGGTGCAAAAGGTGATATGAAGCGAAGATAGGTGATGATCTTCCATCACCGAAAGCGCACCCGTGATCAGCGCGCGATCCCCAACACCTTCGGCTTCTGGGGCGACAAGCAATCTCCGCCCTGTGGCGGGGGTAAAAGGCACGGCGATTTGCAGCTTGGGGTAATAGCGTCCACCCGCCCGCATATAGGCATCGGCAAAAGCGTGGTCGAAGATATATTCGCCTTGGCTGTGCGACTTGGCATACATCGGCGCGCAGGCGATGATTTTCCCCTCGGATTTGACACTGAGATAGAGCGGCTGCCATCCTGTTCCCGTCCCAACGGAGCCGCTATCTTCAAGCGCCGCAAGAAATCTGTGGGTTGTAAAAGGGTCGCGGGGCCTGCCCCCATCGCGCGCTTCTGGGCAGGCGCAACGATCCCAATCTTCGGCATCAATTGCGCTGATCCGATCATACGTTTCGATGGTGAGATTGTCGTTGCTCATTGCGCGCGCTGTGACCCTGTTGTCAGAGTATGAGATGTGGCGCATGGCCCGCGCGGGTCAAGGCAGACCCGCGCAGCGCGAGTCCGCTTTAGGCGGAAATTTCGAAAATCGCTTCGATTTCAACCGCCACATTCAACGGCAAAGCTGCAGCGGAAACCGCAGAGCGGGCATGACGCCCTGCATCCCCCAAGGCCTCAACCAGAAAATCCGAGGCGCCGTTTACGACTTTGGGCTGATCGGTGAAATCTGGGGTAGAGTTTACAAACCCCGTCAGTTTCACCACGCGGCGTAGACGCTGAAGATCACCGCCACAGGCCGCCTTAAGTTGGGCCAATAGGGCGATGGCGCAGCATTTGGCGGCAGCCGCGCCTTCGGTCACGTCAAGATCGGCACCCAATTTGCCCGTAATCAGCGCGCCATCTTTCATCGAGATTTGGCCCGATACATAGACCATGTTGCCCGATTGCACGAATGGCACGTAATTGGCGGCAGGGGCGGGCGCGTCTGGAAGGGTCACGCCCAGTTCGGCAAGACGGGCTTCGTAGGTTTGGCTCATTGCAGTATCCCTTGTGATAACATTGCTTTGACCCTACCGCTGCCACAGCCGCCGCCAATTGGCAATTGCGATGCATTTTAGTGCAGCTGCAAATAACTTGGCCAAATGGGCACACATTGGTGATTAAATCTAAAAAATATTGTTTCTGACCTTGGGCTGGCCAACAGGCAGCACTAATCTATTATCCTCATGATGCGACTCATAGGATTTTGGTAAGTGGCGGCTGTGAAGACCTTTACATCGCAAAAGCGGGGAGCAAGAGCTGTGCTTGGCGCAGGTCTTTTTGCCATTCTGGCAGGCTGCTCGACCGTGGGCGATGGTGCAGCAAGCCGCAGCGCCAATGATCCTTTGGAACCCGTTAATCGCGGAATGCACGCGGTTAACAAAGGTGTCGATACGGTTGTTTTGCGCCCTGTTTCGATGGTCTATGGCACGGTTATCCCTGCGCCTGTGCGCACGGGTATCGGTAATATGGCCTCAAATTTGGGCGAGCCTTCAAATTTCGTGAATAATCTTCTTCAGGCCCGTTTGGATCAGGCGGCAACCAATGGGGCGCGGTTTTTGATCAACTCGACCATCGGAGTGGTCGGTCTGTTTGATGTCGCAACCCTGATGGGGATCGAGGGGCAACCCGCCGATTTCGGTGAGACGCTCCATGTTTGGGGCACGGGCGAGGGGGCGTATTTGGAATTGCCTTTATTCGGCCCGTCAACCACACGGGATGCAACGGGGCTTATTGTTGACTTTGCCATGAATCCCTTGGGGCATCTCAGCCCCAGTGATGATGCCCTGTCTGCTGCGCGGCGGGTGCGCGTAGCTGACACTGTTGGCGTGCGCTACGCGTTGCGTGGCACAATTGAGACAGTGCTTTATGACAGCGCGGATAGCTATGCGCAGTCACGACTAATTTATCTGCAGAACAGACGGTTTGAGTTGAACGATTTCGCAAGTGGTGATTTGGAAACCGTGAGTGGCGAGGGGGGGGCTGCATCCGCATCTGACCCCTATGCTGATCCATATCTGGATCCCTACGCGGATCCTTATGCACAGTGAAAGGTGGCCGCGCTATGTTTGACCGTCCAAACCGCCGTGCTGTGTTGACAGCCTTGATTGCGGCCTCGTCCTTTGCGCTTTCGACAGCGCATATGGCGCAAGGCGCGATGACCGAGGG
This sequence comes from Rhodobacterales bacterium HKCCA1288, assembly GCA_015693905.1. Taxonomy (NCBI): domain Bacteria; kingdom Pseudomonadati; phylum Pseudomonadota; class Alphaproteobacteria; order Rhodobacterales; species Rhodobacterales bacterium HKCCA1288. The sequence goes on from CP065161.1 coordinate 1,992,977, forward strand.
CGATGCGGCTGCATTGATCCAGACCGTCAGCGCCGATTTGAACGCCATTGCATCGGGCAGTGCCGCGGCTTCGCCTGCACAGTTCGAGCGCATTTTGGATCGCTATGCGGATATGCCGATTATTGCCCAAACTGTCTTGGGGGTGGATTGGCGCAGTGCGTCAGATGCGCAGCGGCGCGGGTTCACACAGGCCTTGCGCGGGTATCTTGCCCGTAAATACGGCGCGCGTTTCCATGAATTTGAGGGCGGCTCAATCGAAGTGACGGGTGCACGTCCGATCCGCAGCTTTTTCGAAGTGCGCTCCCGCGCGCGTCTTGCGGGGCAGTCACCTGTTGAGGTGATTTGGCTCGTGTCTGACGGATCTGGGCAGCCGCGCATCTTTAATATCTTGATTGAAGGCATCGACCTTCGCAGCACCGAAGGCCAAGAAATGCGCTCGATTCTCGATGCCAATGGCGGCAGCATTGACGCCCTCATTGCAGCGCTCAACGCCAGTTGATTATTGGTCGCTGCGCCCTAAAAGCCCGCCCAAAACCTGCATCAAAATTTGCTCTGCGAGATCAGCCGCGCCGTCTAGGACTTGGCCTGTGCCCTCATTGGTGCTCAACACACGATTTGGCCCGCGGCTGCCTTCGGCGATTGGGTCAATCATCGGCAAAGGCGAGGCGGGTTGATTTGCTTGGATACGCTCCATTGTTTGGCGCCACAACTCAGCGGGTAATCCGCCGCCAGTGACACCTGTGAGAGGGCGGTTATCGTCATAACCCATCCAAACGCCTGCGACATAATCGGAGGTAAAGCCAATAAACCAAGCATCCCGCGCTGAGTTGGTGGTGCCCGTCTTTCCCGCCACTTCAACATCGGCAAGATTGGCCCGTTGCCCTGTGCCATTTTCGACCACTTGGTTCATCATATAGATCAATTGGCGCGCTGCATTATCCGTGATCACGCGCTCGCGAATACCACCTGTTTGGCCCATTAAGGGAGTGTCATCCCCCATCAGGCGCAATTCCAACAAGCCATAAGGCGTAACCGCAGAGCCACCATTCAAAATACCTGCATAGGCGCCCGACATTTCCAAGAGGCTTGATTCAGAAGCCCCAAGCGCCAAGGCAGGGCCAGCCGCCAAATCGCTGTCTATGCCGAATTCACTGGCCACCTGCCGCACCAAATCGCGGCCCACCTGTTCAGACAAACGCACCGCTGCGGTGTTGAGCGAGGCTTGAAGCGCCTCGGTCAGGGTGACCTCGCCATAAAATTCCCCTGAGTAATTCTCAGGTGACCATGCGCCAGAGCCTGGAATGTTCAATGTCAGCGGCGCATCAAGAATAAGGTCGTCAAAACGCCATCCCAAATCCAGCGCGGTTGCGTAGACAAAGGGCTTGAACGCCGAGCCTGTCTGCCGCTGCGCCTGTGTTGCGCGGTTGAACAAACCTGCCCCCCGCAGATCGCGGCCCCCGACCATGGCACGCACGGCCCCATCGGCGCTCATCACAACAATTGCGGCTTGCGCCTCTGATCCTTCGCGGACTTGGTTGGTAAAGACATCATTGATTGCGTCTTCAGCGGCGCGCTGCATGGCGGGGTCAAAGGTGGTGCGCAGGATCACATCTTCTGTGGTGTCGCGTGTCAGAAAGCTTGGCCCTTCGGACATGATCCAATCGGCGAAATATCCCCCCATATTGTCGCGGGCTGCATCCGAAAGCGTGGCAGGGTTGGCTCGCGCGGCGGATAATTCAGAGGCGGTCAAATACTCTTCGCGCGCCATGAGGCCCAAAATCACATTGGCCCGTTCTTGCGCACGCTCCAAGTTGCGGGTGGGGGCGAAATAGGAAGGTGCCACCAAAAGCCCTGCCAACATTGCGGCTTGGGGTGCGTTAACTTCGGCGGCGGAAATTCCAAAATACCGCTGCGCTGCCGCCTCAAACCCCCGAGTGCCCGCACCCAGATAGGCGCGATTGAAATAGATGCTCAGGATGTCATCTTTGCTGTAGCGCCACTCCATTGCGAGGGCGAAGGGCACTTCTTGTAATTTGCGGGCGATGGTTGTTTCGCGGCAATCGGCCTCATAGGCGGCTTCGCTGTCCCAAAGTTCTGGATCATAAGGTGTGCCCAAACACATCAGCTTGGCCACCTGCTGCGTGATGGTTGAGCCACCATGCCCCTGCAAGGGCCCGCGCCCCTCGCGCATATTAATGATCATTGCGCCCAAAATGCCGCGCGGGCTCACGCCAAAATGATTGTAAAAACGGCGATCTTCGGTTGCGACAACCGCATGCAAGAGGTGAGGGCTGACAGTGTCAGGTGTGATTGCGCCGCCAAATTGCTCGCCGCGCCATGCGAAAACCTCGCCGTAGCGATCTAACATCGTCACGGAGCCGCGCGCGCGCGCGTTTAACAGGTCAGACACGGGGGGCAGCTTGCTATAATAGTAGAAGGTGAAGCCAAATAGGATCAGCGCAAGCAAAAGCGCGCCACGCCACGCCACGGCAAACACCATACGCCCAATCCAACGGAAAAACCGCCCAAGCAGCGAATGATTGCCGCTTGGTTTTTTCTTCTTCTTGGAACTGCGCCGCGCAGGCCGAGCTGCACCGCTGCCACTGCGTGATGCAGAAGCGGAATTGCGGCGCGGGGCCACGAGGGGCCGTCTGCCTGAAGGGGGTTTGCTCATTTTGACCTGCCAATTTTTCTACAAAATAGGCCTTTTCGACTCACTTGTGGAGGGGGGAGCAGCCAAAGAAGTCATAAATCATGTGATTAATAATTAGGCAGATACCAAAATTTGCGCAAAATTTTTGCATTTTTCCCGTTCCAGCCCCTTGGAAACCGCCCGTTTTGTTGTCGCCACCCCCGTCTCACAGTGTTGTGAGAGCCGTGACGTCCTTAGGGGACAGCATCAACCGCAAGGGGTAAATGACGTGAAACTCATCATTGCAGCAATTAAACCGTTCAAGCTGGAAGAAGTGCGCGAGGCGCTCACTTCGATCGGCGTGCGCGGCATGATGGTGACCGAGATCAAAGGCTTTGGCTCGCAATCTGGTCATACTGAAATCTATCGCGGCGCGGAATATGCCGTGAACTTCGTGCCGAAAGTCAAACTGGAAATCGTGGTCGCTGATGGTCTTGCCGACCAGGTGGTCGACACCATCCACAAAACCGCCAAAACCGACAAAATCGGCGATGGCAAGATTTTCGTTCTGGACGTTGCGTCTTCGTTGCGCGTGCGCACGGGCGAAACAGGCGACGATGCGCTTTGAGCGCTCTTTCGACAAGAAGGACATCATTCCAATGAATACCAAATTCCTCCTTCCCCTCGCCGCCGTGGCCGCTTCGGTCGCGCTGCCTTCGATGGGGCTTGCACAGGACGCCACCGTTGCTACGGGTGAACCTGCGCTTCACACATCTTATATTCTGACGACCCTTCTTTTCTTGATGGGTGGTTTCCTCGTGTTCTGGATGGCGGCAGGTTTCGCCATGTTGGAAGCGGGTCTGGTGCGTTCCAAGAACGTAACCATGCAGCTGACCAAAAATATCGCGCTCTTTTCCTTGGCCGCGATCATGTATTGGTTGGTTGGCTTTAACCTGATGTATCCAGGCGATGGTTGGAGCATCGGCGGCTGGCTTGGGGCCTTCGCGCCAACCTCGCTTGAGCCTGTCGGCGTGTCCCCAGAAGATACCGCATTGGATTATGCATCTGTTGGTTCCGACTTCTTCTTTCAGTTGATGTTCTGTGCCACAACCGCTTCGATTGTTTCGGGCACCTTGGCCGAGCGCATCAAACTGTGGCCATTCTTGGTCTTTGTTGTCGTGCTGACTGGCTTTATCTACCCGATCGAAGCATCTTGGCAGTGGGGCGGCGGCTGGTTGTCTGAACTTGGGTTCTCCGACTTCGCTGGCTCAACCCTCGTACACGCAGCAGGTGGCTTTGCAGCACTCGCAGGTGCTATCGTCCTTGGCCCCCGTTTGGGCAAGTTCAAAGATGGCAAGACGAACCCAATGCCTGGTTCTAACCTTGCCTTGGCGACGCTTGGCACATTCATCCTGTGGCTGGGTTGGTTCGGCTTTAACGGCGGTTCGCAGTTGGCCATGGGCACTGTGGGTGACGTTGCGGATGTAAGCCGTATCTTCGCCAACACCAATATGGCCGCAGCAGCAGGTGCCGTTGCCGCCCTGATCCTGACGCAGGTTCTATATGGTAAGGTTGACTTGACCATGGTGCTGAACGGCGCTCTCGCAGGTCTCGTGTCGATTACTGCCGAGCCTCTTGCCCCGTCCTTGTTCGGCGCCCTGCTGACAGGTGCTGTGGGTGGTGTCATCGTGGTCTTTGCGGTGCCAATGCTCGACAAAATGAAGATTGACGATGTTGTGGGTGCAATCCCCGTTCACCTCGTAGCGGGTATCTGGGGCACACTTGCCGTGGCCTTCTACACAGGCAACTGGGGCGCGCAGATCATCGGTATCGTGGCAATCGGTGCCTTCGTCTTCGTCACCTCGTTGATCGTCTGGATCATCCTCAAAGGCATCATGGGTCTACGCCCATCCGAAGAGGACGAGATCCGTGGCCTTGATGTGGCAGAGTTGGGCATGGAAGCCTATCCTGACTTCACCAAAGGCTGATTGAAGAACGCGACCTCTGCCTGATCCTCCCTCCCTCCCTTCAGGCAGAGGCATACGAGAAAGGGCGCCCTATCAGGGCGCCCTTTTATTTTGCGCGAAAAAATCTATAGCTAAAAAGTATCAGAATTTAGCAATCGATTGTGTTTTTGTTGCGTTTTGGCCTGCCCATATCTGTATCACTGCTAAATTCTGGGAAGGTATTACATATGGAAAACAACGCTTCACAATCCGACACGGACGAAACACAAGTCACCACGGCCACTGTTATAGCATGGCTGAAGGCAGAGGTTGAATTCAAACTGCCGCGCGGCGTTATGGTGGGCGCTGGACTTGTTGCGGCGATCCTGTTGCTTGTTGCGCTGGACTGATATGCGCGGTGGACTGGTTTTTTTGGGCCTCATCAGGTTCAGCGTTCCGCAAGCGGTCATGGCCGAAATCACGCGCATTGCGGATTTGCAGCGCAACCAGTTTGATACGCGCAGACGGAACCACGCTTGCCATGCGGGTCTATGAGTAACGAAAAAGGGCGCCAAGATCAGGCGCCCTTTTGATCCCATCTGCGAGGTGAATTAGATCGTGTCTTCGATCCATTTCTGAAGCGCGGCTTTAGGCGCTGCGCCGACCTTGTTTGAAATCACTTCGCCATCTTTGAACATGAACAATGCAGGAATGCCGCGCACGCCCAACTCCATCGGCGAGGATGGGTTTTCATCAACATTCACTTTGACGATTTTCACCTTGCCCTCAAACTCGGATGAGAGCTCTTCCAAAGCGGGGCCAATTTGGCGGCAAGGGCCACACCATTCTGCCCAAAAATCAACGATGACGGGGATAGAGGATTGGCGAACTTCGCTATCGAAGGTCGCATCAGTAACTGCGGTCGTGGCCATGATATAGCCCTCCTTGGGATGCCAGTGGTTAACACGGAACCTATGAATGCCGTTGCCCCGCGTCAAGAACCCACGCCTTTCCCTGCGGCTCTTTGCAGCGCTTGTTCTAACAGATCATCGGGCAGTTCCATCAAGCTTGGCCCGCTTGTCCACAAAATGGCCAATTTCACGACCCGTGATGGATATAGCGCCCTGAGCATTTCGCCATAGGCCGCCATTTGGCGCAAATAACCTTCGGAAACCTCAGCAGGGCTTTGCGGCACGATTTGATTGGATTTGAAATCCACCGCCAACACTTCTGCATCGCGAAGGATCAAGCGGTCGATTACGCCATAGACCTGATGGTTCAATGTTTTGCTAAAGGCTGTCAGCGGCACTTCGGCCAAGGCATCTTCCACAAACAGCTCACGCAAATTGGGGTGGGTCAAGACGCGCTCTGCCTCCCTCAAGAGGGCTGCGCATTCCTCTGGGCTGCAATCACCCTCAGCCGCCAAAATCATCGGCGCGGTTGCAGCCCATGCGGCGGGTGTTGTTTTGGGCAAATGCTCTAACAACAGATGCAGACGCCGCCCCCGCAGTTTGGCTGCCTCCGCATCGCCCCATTGGGTTTTGAGGGCCGCCTCTTGCGGGCTGGGTGCGGGTGTCTCCCCCAAATCTGAAGGGCTGAGCGCAGGTTTGTCTTTTGCCTGTTGAGGCGGTGCTTGTCGCACCCATGAGGCGAGGGCTGCTTTCACCTGTGCAGAAACACCTTGAGGCGAGGCGGGTTCAGGGTCAGATGTGTCGAGAGCGTGACTATCCCAGTTGCCATTCTCCAGTCGCAGCCCCGTTTGCCCTGCCATGTCTATGGCTTTCACATTGGGCAGGTTTTCTGCGGCGGCGCGAATTTGATCATACCAACATAGTTTGTCGCCCGACTTTGCGGATAAATCACCTGCGGCTGCAATGACCAACCAAGTCTCTGCACGGGTCATTGCAACGTAAAGCAGGCGGTTTTCTTCCTCATTCTGCGCGGCTTTGCGCGCCTCGTAGGCTTCGCCCAGATCGGCATCGAGGTCGTCTGACGAATTCGCCCAAACCAGTGGCCCGTCTTTGGGTTCAAGCAGGTTAACCCCACCCCCGCCACGACTATTCTGTCGCGCTGTATCGGGCAGGATCACAATCGGGGCTTCTAAACCCTTGGCCCCGTGAATGGACATGACGCGGATTTGGTCATCATCCCCTGACATGTCCCGCTTGATGGTCACATCCCCGTGCCGAAGCCATGCAGCAAAGCCCGCAATGCTAGGCACATCGTGGCGCTCATAGCTCATCGCCTGTTGCAGCAGGCTGTTGATCCCATCCTCGGCCTCTTGCCCCAACCGCGCAATCAAAGCGCGGCGGCCACCTTTTTGGGTGAGGATATTTTCCAGAATCTCGTAGGGCCTCTCAAAATCGGCCTTGTTCCGCAACTCCCGCAGCGTGGACACGATCCCCGCGTAAGCAGAGTGGTTAGAGAGCGCCTGCCACAGCGTGCCCGCCCTGCCATGGGCTAACTCGTAAAGTTGGTCTTCGCTCAAACCGCCAAGGGGAGAGCGCAAAAAAGCGGCCAGTGAAAGATCGTCTTCTGGTGTCGCAAGAAAGTTCATCAATGCCGTGAGATCGCGCACAGCCAGTTCTGCGCTGATGCGCAGGCGATCCGCGCCCATGATGGGCAAATTCCGTGACTTGAGCGCACGGATGATTTGGTGAAACAAATCACTGCGCTTGCGCAGCAAGATCAAAAAATCACGCGGTCGCACAGGACGCGGGTCTACCCCTTTCAGGCGGATCATCTGCTTTGAATTGATTTTCTCCGAGATGAAATCAGCGATTTGATCAGCCAAAATCACGGTGTGGTGGCTGTCATGAACCAAATCCACGGGGCTGTCCCATTCGGGGATATCCGCTTTTTCGGTTTTTGGAATTGCGGGCCAAATATCCACCCGCCCGGGAAGGTCGCTAAAATAGGCCGCGTGTTCCACATCTTGACCCAAACCTGCATAGGCTTGATCGGCGGCCACGCGGTCAACCAATTGCAAAATGCTTGGCGCCGAGCGGAACGAATATTTCAGCACGTTTTTATGGAGTTTCGACTGCACCGCGGCAAGGCGATGATCAAACTCATCGCGCATGCGATCAAACCCTTCGGGATCGGCCCCTTGGAAAGAATAGATGGATTGCTTTTTGTCCCCCACAACGAAAATTGTGCGGGTCAAACCATCGCGCGCGGATTGGCCCGCCGCAAATTCTTCTGCCAGTTTTGCAATGATCTGCCATTGCGCGGGAGACGTATCTTGCGCCTCATCCACAAGCATATGGTCGATGCCGCCATCAAGGCGGAACAACACCCATTGGGCCAGACTGGTTTTGGTCAAAAGTCGATTGGTCAGCCGGATCAGGTCGTCAAAATCAAGCCAACCGCGCCGTTCCTTGGCGCGATCATATCGGGTGAGAAACTCTGCCGCGAATTGATGAAGCGCGTTTGATTTTTCAAACATGGTCAAGGCGCGGCGGGTCTGCCGCGCTGTTGCAAGGCGCTCCATGAAATCACAGAGGGCAGGGAAATCATCCCCCATTGCCTTGCGCACATCTGTGTTGAAAATTGTGGCGCCTTTGGCCTGATCTGGATTGGTTTTCGCCGTTGATCCGTTGACGAAAACATCTTCTATCGCAGCGATGGAAGCAAGGCTGTGTTTTGACCAATCATAGGTTTCTAGTGTGATCTTGGACTTTCTTTGCCTGTTGTTGTCATAGCTCAACAGCTTGGCCAATTTATCGCAAAGTGCCTGTTCATCCCCCATGAATGTTTCAGCGATCAGATCTGCAAAGGTCTTGGTTCCAAGCTCAAAAAACTGGCGCAGTTGGGCTTCTGTGGCGGCAGGATCAAACGCCTCTCGCTTGTTGATGACCGCCTTGGCCAGTTCGTGCCCATCGAGGTCAGACACAAACGGGGCGACCGCATCCAATGCGATACGGCCCTGTCCAAGACTATCGGTGGCCATATCTTCGAGGATTTCCGAGATGAGGTCGGTCTGGTCGCGATCGTCCATTTCCTCAAAGGCGGGCGATATGTGCGCCTCAACAGGAAAGCGCCGCAAAACTGAGGCGCAAAAGGAGTGGATTGTCTGGATTTTCAAACCGCCCGGTGCCTCGACCGCCCGCGCAAACAGCGTGCGGGCATGGGCGAGCGTGTCTGTGCCAAGGTCGTCCTCGGCTACCCCTAATTTCGCCAAGGCTTTGATTAACTCGGCATCGGCTAACATCGCCCATTTGCCAAGTTGTGCAAAAAGGCGATTTTGCATCTCCGCCGCGGCAGCCTTGGTATAGGTCAGGCATAAAATCCGTTCAGGCGGCACAGATTGCAGCAAGAGGCGCGATACGCGATCTGTCAGAACCCGCGTCTTTCCGGATCCAGCATTGGCCGACAGCCAAGTCGAGCGCAAAGGATCCGCTGAAATCACCTGCGCCAGTGTGGCTTCGTCAAATTTTTGCGGGGTCAGGGTCATTCTGGGTCAGCCTCCTGTGGTGGAAGCTCTGTTTCGTCCCATTCCCCGTAGCGTGCGAGGTGATCATAATCGCCGTCAAAATTCTGATCAAACACAGCGCGCCGCGAGATATAGCCTTTGTCGGGCGACTGATAGGCGCGGATGAGTGTCAGGAAGCTTTCATACATGCCGCGCAGATCATCTGCAGTGATGTAATCGCTGCCATCTGATTGTTTCCCAAGTGCAAGATAGCCATGCCCTGCAACGGTTTCAGGTTTGCCCGTAAAAGCGCCCGCTTCGGCCATCAAAGCCTCAAGCCAAAGTTGCTTCGTAAAGTTCGCTTCTTGCTTGGGCGTTGGAGCGGATCCTGTCTTATAGTCGTAAATCCATAAATTCCCGTTTTGATCGCGGTCAATTCGATCTGCACTGCCTGTGAGGGTGAAATCAATTTCGGCAATCGGCCAAGATCCTTTGGCCTCAAGCAATTCAGGGGTTTGGGTTTGGCGCCGCTTCGCTTCTCCTTCAAGAAACCAATCGGCGAATTTAACGACTCTGGCGCGCCACATCCGTTGGGCCGAGGGCCATGGGACATCTGTGGCGAATACCTCATCGGCCAAGGTCAAAAGGTTTGTTCGGGCGGATGTCAGGTCGCTGAAATCTTCGGCACTGCGGCATTGGTCAACGAAGCGTTCCAACACGCGGTGCAGCGCGGTTCCCCGATCTGCGGCACTGGGCAGGGCGTTTAATTCGCCCAATTTATAAAGACCCAATACATAGCGGGCGTAAATCGCATAAGGGTCGCGCACGAGGGTCTCTATGCGCGTCACCGAAAGGGATTTTGGTCGCGCATCGGCGGGGGGCTTTGGGGCAGGTCGTTTGGCGCGTGGCTTTAGGTCTTGTGCCTCTGGTTTGTCGATCTCTGCGGCAAGGCTTAACCAAAACGCGCCCCGTTCGGTCATTTCCCTCAAGGCCGTGCGGCTTGCATCGCTGCTGCCACGAAGGAGGTTCACCAAGCGGTTGAGCCATCGGGACGGGATGGTGGCGGACTCTGCATCGCGTTTGGCGCGGGTGAGCCAAACTTCCTGCGCGCCGAGTGCCTGTTGGAAATCATGCGCGGCAAGGCCGATGCGCCGATCTGGGAGGCGCAACCCCGCCTCAGCCCGCATGGCGCGATTAAGCCATGGATCAGCGCCGCTTGAATTGGGCCAAACCCCTTCGTTCAGCCCTGCAAGGATTAAAAGATCTGCGCCTTGCACCCGCGCCTCCATCGGCCCCCAGATCAACAGATCTGCATGTGGTCGAACGGGGTTGCGCAAAAGGGCCTCGCTGAGGATGCCAGAAAAGAGGTCACGATAATCACGCAAGCTCACTGCGCCTGCGGCATCGGCTTCTTCGCCTAAGCGGTTCATCAGGCGTAGCGCCTCTTCGCCCGCATTTTGGCGCCAAAGTGCGCCCGATGCTTCGGCCTCGGTTGTGGCCTGAGGGCCCGCTGCCAAACGCTCGGCCCAGGCGATATGGGCGCGCACGAACTCAACCATCGCACCCGATTGTGGCAACACGGGCCGATCTATCAATTCGCGGCAAACCCAGTCCGCCCAGATCATCAGGTCTGGATCATCGGTTTGCTTCGCTGCCCAATCCATAATCTGAGATCGTTTTGGGAACGCCCACAGACACCGCCGCATCTTTTGTTCTAGCTCACGGGTGCGGCGCAGATGCGCGCCCCGATCTTCGCCGCCAGAATGACAAAGGGGGTGTTTGAGCATGATCAACAACTGCTCGCCCGTTAAAGGCGCAAGCATTAGATCACTGACATGGCGCAAGAAGCGCCCCGTTGCCGTTTCCCCCAAGGGCACGCCCGCAGAATCGTCAGGATAGAGCGACCATCTGGCAAGAATGGCACAGGCCTGACGCACCAAAATCCGATCAGGGCATATTAACGCGACCCGTTTCTCCGCCTCGATGGCGTGACGCAGTCCGAGGGCGATGCTCATCGCCTCCTCGCGCGGGGTTTCAGCTTCAATCAAGGTTACATCGCGCAGAGCGCCTTGGGGATCGCTAAGTTTTGGCCCTTCCTCAAGCCATTGATCCGTTTGTGGGGCAGGTCTTAGGGCAAGGGATACAAGGCGATTGCGGTTTTCATTATGGGGCGTGGTTTCAATCCAACGGGGGATTTCCCAAGGGTTCACATTCAAGTCATGCGCAAATTTCGCCAATCGGTATTGCGGATGGTCTTGCCCCGTCAGGCCGCCCGTGGGGCCATCGCCCGACAAAAGCGCCTGCCAAATGTCATGCGGCAGATCATAATCCAATCCTGGCAGAACCACCGCGCCGTGATTAAGCCCTGCAACCGCCTTCATCAGACGCGCGGTGGCCCCGCGTGACCCTGTTGAACCCGCAATAATCACGGGATGGTCAGGTGGGTTGTCCTGCCAATGTTGCGCTAAACGATCAATCAAACTGCTTTGGCGTGCAGCTTGGGTGAGCAGCTCGGGGTTGTCCTCAAAATAGTGCCGCAGGATTTTGATGAACTCTAGATTGCGCTGCCAATGTTCTGAATGTCCTTCGACATTCAGACGCTCTAGCACCTCGGGCGCGACTCGTTCTTCGTGCATTTCGGCCAATAAATCGGCAAGGCTATCGGCAAGCGACCAGATCGAGGCACGCGGTGCTAAATCAGGGGCTGCATCCAAAAGTCGCCCGACCAGTTGCGCCAAATGCAAACGCAGCCGCAAATCTGAGGCAGGTTGTGCCATACCACCCAAATCAGGCAGATGCGCCATGGCCTCGAAGGGCCGAATGCGGGGCAAAAACGCCGCCTCTTTGCGCAGATATTGGGCGCGCAGATTTCGTTCCATTCGGGCGGAGTTCACCCAAATTTCCACGTGCGCAATCGCCTCGGGTGGTTGCCCTGCAAGCCGTGCGTTCAGCCCTGCAATCAATGCTGAGGTAAACTCTACCCCGATGGGGGTGGCAAAGAGGCTTCTCCCGCTCATGTGAGGGCGACCTTTTCGGTGGCAAGCAATTCTTCTGCTGACGTGATCCCCTCTGGATGCCCAACATCGGCCCATCCGCCCTGATGGATGACACCAAATAGCCTTCCCTCTCGCGCAAGGGTTTCCCACAGCATCCGAAGGCCGAACTTGGGGATATCCATGGCGGCGATTGGTGCGGTCTTTAGGATTTGTGCGCCTGTGAACACATAGGGCTTTTGGGGGTCGTCAAACAAAATCCGCCCCGATGCATCAAGGCCCAAGTCACCATCCCCCTGACGGCCTGTGGCCTTGTCCCGTGGGATGAGCAGCATCAGCGCATCCATTTCTGTGGGCCGCCAAGCAGCAGATAGCGTGGCAAAGGGGTTTGGGCCCGTCCAAACATTGTCAGAATTCAGTGTAAAAATCGCAGTATCCGAGAAGTAGCGCAGGGCATGGCGAATACCGCCGCCTGACTCCAAAATCTCTGGCTGCTCTTCGCTGAGTATAACCTCGTCTTTGCGCAGATGGTGGCGCATTTGATTGGCGTGATAATGGGTGTTGATCACGCATGGCGCGGCATGCCCCGCGCGCGCAACATCAAGCGCATGGTCAATCAAGGCCCGTCCCGCCACCCGCAGCAACGGCTTTGGCGTGGTTTTGGTTAACGCCCCCATACGCGTGCCAAACCCTGCGGCCATGATCATTGCACCGCGGGGGGCGTGATCGGCGTTGGATTGCAGATAATGCGCGCAGATCGCACGCGCTGTTGTGGCCAAAGGCGCAAGCGTTGGATGGTCTAAAGCGCGAAGAATATGGGCGGCAACCCGTGGCATATGCCGCAGATACCCTGTTTTCCCTGTCCGCGCGAGGCGGCGGAACAGCCCCAAAATACGGAAGTTGCGTTGCAGCGAGAGCAGGCTTGTCCTCAGGATCATATCATCTTCGCTGATGTTCAAAATATGCGCATGATCGCGGATCAATGTGGTGCGCAATTCCAGCGACAGATCGCGGCGTGCATCATCAATCAGCGAGACAAGATCATAGCCTTTGGGGCCGCAGAGTGCGTCTTGAAAATCAATCACGCCCGCACGTTGCAGCCCTGTACGGTCAGGTAGCCAAATCAGATTTCCCGCATGGAAATCGCGCAACACCGTCACAGGCACGCCCCGCAAGATCCATGTTGAAAGGCCTTGCAGGTCGTTTTGAAAGGCGGCTTGTTCAGATTTCAGCGCGTGATCTTCGGGTAATTCTTCAAAGGTGACTGCGGTCAATCGCGCCAATTCAGCGGCGGCCAAAATGGGTAACCCACCCATTGCGCCCGTCCGCGCCAAAACCGCCAAAAGATCATGCGCGGTGCGATAAATCTCAACCTCATGGGTCAGGCCTTGATCCAAAATTGCGCTGTAGGTTTGATCACCAAAATCCTCAACCAAGAGGAAACCTGCATCAGCATCTTCGCCAAAAACTGTGGGCGCCGACAAGCCCAAGCCGCGCAAATAGGCGGCCACATCGCGAAACGCTGCTTGGCTTTTGATTTCGCTCTTGGGCGTCTGCATCAGAACCGCACTATAGTCGTCTGTGAGATGCAGGCGGGTATAGTTGCGCGCCGAAGCATCGCCTGCAACTGGGCTTGGCTTGGCCATGCCCCATCCCATGCGGTCGAGAAAAGCGCGTGCCTCTGGTGAGAGCGTGGTCATGGATACCTCTCGGCCAAGGCGCAAAGTTGCGGAAGTTTGGGATGATCTTGGGACGCACAGAGCCTGATATGCCGCTGATCAGGCGCGCTTTGGTCATAGAGGAACGAAAGCCAGATTGTGCGCGTTGGCAGATCGGCTATCATCCGTTCGGGCCATTCGATCAGGCATATTTCGGTTTCAAACGCATCTATAAGGCCCAACTCATCCACATCACGCGGATCACCGAGGCGATACAGATCAACATGCCAAATCTCACAGGGGCAGGCCTCATAGATTTGCACCAGCGTAAAACTTGGGGAGGGGATGTCCTCCACGCGTCCGATTTGCGCGAGTCGGGTTCGGATCACCCCACGCGCGAAATGGGTTTTACCTGCGCCAAGATCACCAGAAAGCGCCAAAACATCACCTGGCTCCAAAAGCGGCGCGAGGGCCTCTGCAAATTCTGACATGGCTTCGGGCGAAGCCAAGCGCAGATGCGCATGGCAAGGTGGTAAATCAGAGAGGGGTGCAGCGGATCCATCAGACATTGCGCCAAGTTTACAAGGGATCAGACGGGGCGCAAGCCATAGAGAAGGGATCGGCCTTCGATATTTACCCGTTTTGTGATGTGGCGTAATTCATCAGCATTGTGATTGGTGACGTTGCCCGTGTCTCGGTACTGGGCTCAACCGCCTGTGGGGGTGGGGGGCGTTGCCCTGATTTTTGCAGACTCGTGCGGAATTTTATCATCGTGCGCCCCGATTTCAGGGGCGTGAGATAGATATTGAGCCGTCTGCCATCCGACATCCAGACCACATCACTCATGCTAGAGCGCACTTCGCCTTGCGCCTGTGTCATGGTTTGGCGCAACTCCTCCCAGACAAGATGCGGCAGACAGCGCCCCTCCCAGATTTGGAGGGCTTGCGCAAAATCATCGCGCGTCAACCGCTCACGCGGGTCATCTTCCCACAGCATCGCATAGGCGGCGTTGGAAACCTCAAGCTCACCATTGCCATTGAAAATCGCAATTGCCTGTTCGTCATGATCCAAGGCGGATTGGTAGATCTCCATATCTGCGCGAAATTTTCGTGTAAGCGACATTTCCGAGCTTATATTCTCAAAGATCAGCGCAACCGCTCCATCAGGGTGGGGACGGCCCAAGACGCGAAAGCTTTGACCATCAGGTAGGTTCCAGATTTCTTCGTAATTGCCGTTTTCTGCGCCTTTTTCCAACGCGATCAGGCTTGAGCGCCACGCGCGGTAATCCCGTGGTTCTGGCATACGGCGGTTGTCACGCAATTGATCAAGAAATTCAAAGAGGCTGGGTCGCCCGCTAAGCCAACGGGGGTCAAGCGTGGAAAGCTCAACCAAGGCAGCGTTGAACAAGATTAATTCGCGCTTTCGGTCGAATATGGCCAAACCAACAGGCAGATGGGCAAAGGTTTTCGACAGGGTCTGAACGAAGTTCCGCAAAGAGCGTTCTGCGGCGACAAGACGATTGCACGGCGTGGCGATATAGAGTGACCCATCTGTTGGCGGTTCCAATTCTGCGGTTTCACCTACGGGCGCGGTGCGATGTTGGCGCACCTCATACCACAATTTGCCATCAGGCCCTGTGCCCCCGCTGGGAGGATGGTCTGGCAGCAACCCAACGCGCGCTTTGTCCTCTTGTGCGCCGGCCTCGGCCAGACTGTCGCAGAACACATCGGGGATTGGCCATAACACCACCCCCGTTTCACCGCGCAAACGCTCGACAAGGTCAAAATAGGCGGCATTGGCCCAAATAATTTTCCCGTCCACGTCATGGCGCCAAATCGGATAGGGGTTTGCTTCCATAGCGTGGCGCAATGTTTTTGTTTCTTCTTGCAGGCGTTCAAGGCTGTCATGGTCAACAATGCTGCGCTGACCGCTATGGGTGAGCGGCGAGACAGTTATGGTGATCTGCCCATCTTCAAACCCGCCACTGAGCGAGATTTCATCTTGCCCCAATCGACCGATCAGCAGGAACCCCTCGCCATGGCGTGACAAACGATCCATCTTGCGGCGGATATCTGGGTGCAGATGCTCTAAGCCTAGGGCAAGATTGCGCCAAGCGCCTGCGCGATCCTCGGGATCGGCCAAATACCAATCAGTGGCTTCGACATCTGAAATCAGGTAATTTTCGCGAAACACATATTTCCGCATCGCATCTTGCGGGATGCGATCCATCCGCCCCCCCCAGTTTGCGACCTTGTTGCAAAATGACAAACTGAACCATCAGGCTGGCCACCAAAGCCGCCAAGAAGCTGACACCACCGACAATGAATAGCGGGTTTGCGCCGATTGCGGCCATACCCTCACCCCCCAGAGATGTGCATCGTCCAATTAATATTGGCGCGCTCACTGTTCAGAATGAACGCGCGCTGCGTGAAGGGCATAAACACCCCTTGGGGATAACACTGGGGATTAAATCTTAATATTCTGTTAATTATCGTAAATTTTGAGGGTTTTTCACGGAGAAAAAGGTTTGTTTTGTCCGAGGGGCGTATTTCGTTCCTCTTCAGACAAACAAATCCGCGACTTTGGCCAAACAACCTCAACCACCGCGCCGCGCTTTGCGCCTTTTTCCGCCGCTGTCAGGAATGGGTCGCTGGAATTGCGAAAGCTAACCCGCGCGCCCGAACGCTCTAATAGGGTTTTGGCGATAAATAGGCCAAGTCCCATGCCTTCATACCCGACACGTTGCGGGCTGTTGGATTGTCTGGTGCGGCGGCGTAAAAATGGATCGCCCAGCCTGCTTAACACCTCAGAGGGAAAACCCGCGCCATCGTCAATGACGCAAAGACGGATTTCGGCCAAATCCCATGTTGCCTCAATCCAGACTGTCGCATTGGCAAAGTCTACCGCGTTTTGGACAAGATTGCGAAGGCCGTGGATGATTTCAGGCTTGCGATAGATCACAGGCGGGGCACTGTCCTCATCGCCTACATCGGGTAGGGCGGGCGCCAGATCATAGAGCAGGTCAATACCCCGATCAGCATGGGGTTCCGCCGCTTCGCGGAGCACTTCGCCAAAGGGGGCGGATCGCATTTGCAAATCATCCTTGCCCGCACGCCCCATGGAATGAAGGATATCACGGCACCGATCCGCTTGGTCACGGATCAATTTTGCATCCTCGAACAGATCGGGTCGGCTTGATAGCGCCTCGGCCAGTTCATCGGCCAATTCGCTAGAGACAAGTTTTATCGTGGCTAAGGGTGTGCCCAGTTCATGGGCCGCTGCAGCGACCACGCCCCCAAGATCGGTGAGCTTTTGTTCCCGCGCAAGGGCCATTTGCGTGGCCAAGAGAGCCTGATTCATCGAATGCGTCTCTTTGGTCACGCGCCGCGCATAGGAGGATAGAAAGACGATGCCGATGACAATCGCAATCCAAAACCCAAGCAAGAAAAGCGGGGGGATTTGTAGAACTGATCCGTCCAAACTGCGCAGTGGCACATGGTAAAAGGCCAAAACTGTAATCAAACCAATGGCAATCCCGCCAAGCATGACAGTTGAGCCTAGCGTCAGTGCGGTGGCCGAAATGGTTACAGGCGCCAAGATCAACAAGGCGAAAGGATTGTTTAACCCCCCTGTCAGAAACAGCAAAAACCCCAGCTGTGTAAGGTCAAAAAGAAGGGTAAGCATCGCATCGCGATCAGACAATCTCTGGCTGCGTGGGAAAATAGCCATCGCGACAAGATTAGAGATGACACTCGCGCCAATGGCCAAAAAGCACAGGCCCAATTCCACCCGAAGGCCAATGAAATAGGCGGCAATTGCGACAGTGATCGTCTGGCCAATGATCGCCAACCAGCGCAACAGCAACAGCGTCTCTAATCGCACCCAATCGCTGCGCGCATCATCGGCAAATAATCTTTGGGCGGGGTCTTTGGTCATTGGGGCTTTCTGTCACAGTCGGGTGGGGATGAATTTCTGCGGGTCTCGCCATAGATTGCCCCACATGGGACTAACGCGGTGAAAGGCTGCTTCATGACACGGTATTTTGCAATTGGTGCCTTTGCAATTCTCGTTCTGGTTTTGGGCGGGACAACGGCATTGATCTTGCAAGGGCGCTCGCCTTTGACATTGTTTCAACAACCAAGCGCGCTTGGCGGCGCGGGGCTTGTTCAAAACGAGGATGCCTATGCGCAATGCCGCTCAACCGTTATCGCGGGCGGGTCTGATACCATTGGCGGCCCGTTTGAATTGATCACCGAGGACGGCGCGTTGGTCACAAGTGAGTCGCTGATCACTGAGCCAACCTTGCTTTATTTTGGCTACACGTTTTGTCCTGATGTTTGCCCGCTGGACACGGTGCGCAATGCAGAAGTCGTGGATATTCTTGCCGCACGCGGTGAAGCCGTCTTGCCTGTTTTCATTTCAATTGATCCCAAGCGCGACACGCCCGAAAGGTTGCGCGAATTTACCGAAAACATCCACCCTGATATGATCGGCCTGACGGGGAGTGACGCACAAGTTGCCGCTGCAAGCCGTGCTTATCGCACCTATTACAACAGCCATGATGATGGGAGCGATCCATATTATTTGGTGGATCATTCGACTTTTACCTATTTGGTGTTGCCTGATGCAGGGTTTGTCGAATTCTTCCGCCGCGATACCGCCCCTGCAGAGATGGCAGATGCGGTGCAGTGTTTCCTCGATGCAAGCAGCTAAACCTTTGCTTGCAAATCACTTTGCGTGGGTCATGGACATCGTGCATTTGACCCGCGCAGATTTTCTCCCTAATTAAGCTATACAGACCAATTTTGGCCGCCAGAGCCTTGGGCAGACTGGCTCCATGGGAGGAACGCCAATGTCGCAAGAGCGCAGTTTACGGGATATCGGGCCTGATAAGTCACTTCTCTTGGTGGATGATGACGAGCCGTTTCTGCGCCGATTGCAGCGCGCCATGGAAAAGCGTGGGTTTGAGGTTGAAGCCGCTGAAACTGTGACAGCAGGGAAAGCAATCGCGATGGCCCGCCCGCCTGCTTATGCGGTTGTCGATTTGCGGCTTGAAGATGGCAATGGCTTGGATGTTGTGGAAGCGCTCCGCGCGAAACGGCCCGATGCGCGGATTGTTGTTTTGACGGGTTATGGCGCGATTGCAACTGCGGTCGCTGCTGTAAAGATTGGCGCGACTGATTATTTGTCGAAACCAGCGGATGCAAATGACATCACCGCCGCGCTTTTGGCCAGTGATGATGATCTCCCCCCACCGCCCGAAAACCCGATGAGTGCTGACCGCGTGCGTTGGGAACATATTCAACGCGTTTATGAGCTCTGTGATCGCAATGTGTCCGAGACGGCACGGCGCTTGAATATGCATCGCCGCACGTTGCAACGGATTTTGGCGAAGCGCAGCCCGAAGTAAGCCTTAAATCCGCGCGATGAGCGCGTTGTGCCGTGCGGTGAAATCTGCGCGCACCTCTGCGGGCGGGCGCAGCGCAAGGGTGATTTGCGACAGAAGCTTGGCTTCGGGCCTGCCAAAAAATTGATCTGCTTCGGTTTCTGAAAAGCCCGCGATTTGCACGGCCTCGATCCACGCGCTGATGCGATCCGCTTGTTTGATCCGTGTTTTGACCGTTTTGGGCAATTCGGCAGGCAGGCCAAATCGCAGATGAATTGCAGCGGTTAAGCGTGCATCCAATTCCGCATATCCAGGCCCCACGGCGGATTTAACGGGGCTGATCATATCGCCAATCACATATTCGGGCGCATCGTGCAAAAGCGCAGCCAGATTCCATTTCAAGGGGCCGTTGGGATGTTGCAGGTCGTAAATCTGTTCAACCAACAGCGAATGCTCAGCCACGGAATAAGGATAATCGCCGCGCGTTTGACCGTTCCAACGCGCTACGAATGCGAGGCCATGGGCGATGTCCTCGATCTCGATATCAACGGGTGTGGGGTCAAGCAGGTCTAGCCTTCGACCCGATAACATTCGTTGCCAAGCACGGATGGGTGTTGAGCGCGGCATAGGTTCTTTTGTCCTTCACGTTTTACGAAACCATATAGCCCTTCGCTTCAGATGCAACGCATCCCACGCGAATGGACGCAGTGCCATTGCCGTGGGGCCGCAAGGCTGCTATGGCCACGCCAACTTAGAGACATGATTATCCGCCCTCAAGGAGGCTGCACTCGTGAACGATTACATCGTCAAAGATATCGCCCTTGCCGATTATGGCCGCAAAGAATTGGACATTGCTGAAACGGAAATGCCAGGCCTGATGGCATTGCGTGCGGAATATGGCGCCGAAAAGCCCCTCAAAGGCGCGCGCATTGTCGGTTCTTTGCATATGACCATTCAGACTGCCGTTCTGATTGAAACATTGGCGGCTTTGGGTGCCGATGTGCGTTGGGCCAGCTGCAATATCTTCTCCACCCAAGATCACGCGGCCGCCGCGATTGCCAAGGCCGGCATTCCTGTTTTCGCCATCAAAGGCCAAACCTTGGAAGAGCATTGGGATTATCTTGATAAATCCTTCCTCTTTGCCGATGGCCCCAACATGATCTTGGACGATGGCGGTGATGCGACCCTTTACGTTCTTTTGGGCGCGCGTGCTGAAGCGGGCGAGGACATCATCCCCGTCCCGCAATCCGAAGAAGAAGAAGTGATCAAAGCGCAGATCAAAAAGCGCATGGGGCAAAGCCCGGGCTGGTTCACCAAAGTGCGCGACCAGATCAAGGGCGTGTCTGAGGAAACCACCACAGGCGTCAACCGCCTTTATCAATTGGTGCGTGAGGGTCAGTTGCCCTTCCCCGCGATCAACGTCAATGACAGCGTCACCAAGTCGAAATTCGACAATAAATACGGTTGCAAGGAATCGCTCGTTGACGGCATCCGCCGCGCGACTGACACAATGATGGCAGGTAAGGTTGCTGTCGTCTGTGGTTACGGCGATGTGGGCAAAGGTTCCGCCGCGAGTTTGCGCGGCGCGGGCGCGCGCGTCAAAGTCACGGAGGTTGATCCGATTTGCGCGCTGCAGGCGGCCATGGACGGGTTCGAAGTGGTGCTTTTGGAAGATGTGGTCGCAAGCGCGGATATCTTCATCACCACCACGGGCAATAAGGACGTCATCCGCATCGAACATATGCGCGAGATGAAGGATATGGCCATCGTGGGCAATATCGGCCATTTCGACAATGAGATCCAAGTTGCGGCTTTGAAAAACCACAAATGGACGAATATCAAAGAGCAGGTGGATATGATCGAAATGCCCTCGGGCAGCCGCATCATTCTTTTGTCTGAAGGCCGCTTGTTGAACCTTGGCAATGCCACAGGCCACCCCTCTTTCGTGATGTCTGCCTCTTTCACCAATCAGGTGCTTGCGCAGATTGAACTGTGGAAGAATGGCGGGAATTATAAGAACGAGGTTTACATTCTGCCCAAGCATTTGGACGAGAAAGTGGCCCGTCTGCATTTGGATCGGATTGGCGTGAAGCTGACCAAGCTGGATAAATCCCAAGCGGATTATATCGGTGTTCAGCCTGAAGGCCCATTCAAGCCAGAGCATTACCGCTACTGACGCGCGACCCTGCGCGATATGGCTGAAAAGATTGAAAGATCGGGCAAAAATGCTCGATCTTTTATTTTTAGGTTTATTTTTTATCCGTGACTTGCCTGTCTACCCTTAGCCCGATGGGATTACCCTTCGGGCCAATGTGTCTTTAGGGGGAGTTTGTGATGGGCAAACGTGATGATTTAATCGCCACATATGCGGGCGATTTGAAAAACAAATGCGGCATGGATGCGGATATGGATCTTCTGACCAAGGTGACGATTGGTCTAGGGCCGTCCATTTATAATGCAGATGCCTCAACAGTGGCAGGCAGCCAACCGTCCGAATTGGAAACGGTGAAGAATAATTTTCTGATCAAGAAACTGGGTCTGGCCGATGGCCCTCAGTTGATGGATGCGATCAATAGCGTCATCGAAACCTATGGTCGCTCAGAGCGGAACAAATACCGCGCGGTGATCTATTACATGTTGGTCAAGCATTTTGGCAAAGAAAGCGTCTATCGCTGACCCTGACCGCTTTATCAGTCAAACAGGCCCCCAACTGCCACGGCGGTGTTGGGGGCCTTCTTATGTGATCGATAAAATTCGACGTGCTTTTTCTTTGATTGCTCGCAGGGGGTTATGTTATCCACACCCTGCCTGATCAGTATGGCGGGCCCTCATTCGAACACGTGCGGAGCGAGAAGAGCGCGTGGGTGGCGGAGGGTTCCGATCTGATCGGGGCCCTCCTTCTTTATTCCAGCCCACCCATTTTACAGATGATATCCCAGGCTTCTGGTGTCACGGGTTGCACCGAGAGGCGCGATTGGCGCAGCAAGGCCATTTCTGCAAGACGAGGCTCGGCCTTAACCATTTCCAAACTCACAGGGCGGGGCATGGGGCGGAGGGCTTTGATATCCACGCAGTCCCAACGCGGGTCGTCCGTGGTGCTGTCGGGGTGGCTTGTGGCGATGACTTCGACAAGGCCCACCACGGCCTTTTCGGTCTGAGAATGATAGAAAAACCCCTGATCCCCGATTTCCATTTGCCGCATGAAGTTACGCGCCTGATAATTGCGCACGCCGTTCCATTCCTCTCCCTGATCCCCGCGGGCAGATTGCTGCGCCCAACTCCACGTGTCGGGTTCGGATTTGAACAGCCAATACGCCATCAGCCGATGACCTTTTTCCATGCTTCGATACGGGTTTTCGCAAAAAGCCCTGCTTTTGCGTAAGGATCATTCGTGGCCCAAGCTTCGGCGTCTGCGCGGGTTTCGACCTCGATAATGACGAGCGATCCGATCATCTTGCCTGCCTCATCCAAAAGTGGGCCTGCCATTTCAACCACGCCTGTCTCGGCGATATAGGCCAAATGGGCCTCGCGGTTATCAAGGCGGGTTTGTAGGGCTTCGGCCTTGTCTGTGCACATCAACGCGTAACGCATTTTCTTTACTCCATGGTCAAAGGGCGCGCCAAAAGCGCCTCTGTTATTTCGTCAAACTCTACTTCACCTGCGCTGAGCCTCGCCACGGCATCGACAAGGGGTGTGTCAATTTCAGCCCGCGCGGCCAAGCCCCGCGCGGTCGCAACCCCCTCTACTGTGCTGTCCTCCGACCAAGCTGTGCCTTGGGTTAGGGACATGCCAAAGCGCATATTGCGCGATTTTTCCGAAGTGCAGGTCAGGATCAAGTCGCCAAGTCCCGACAGTCCTGAAAGCGTGTCATCCATCGCGCCAAACCCGCGTGCGATCCTGCGCATTTCGGCAAACCCGCGGGCCATAAAGGCGGCGCGCGCGCTCTCGCCCAAGCCCCGCCCCATGACTGCACCTGCCCCAATGGCGATTACATTCTTAAGGGCGCCCCCCATCTCTGCCCCGATAACATCGGTGCTTCCGTAAAGGCGCAGATTGGGCGTGGATAGCGCCTTTTGCAGCGTAGTCACGGCGGTCGCATCCTGACACGCCAAGGTCAGGGCGGTTGGTAGGCCGCGCGCGATATCGACCGCGAAACTGGGACCCGTGAGCTGTGCCGCGACTTTGTCTGGAAATCGCGCGCTCAGCAGTGATGCAGGGCCAAGACCCGTGGTCAAATCAATCCCCTTCGCGCAGGAAACAAGATGACCCGCGCGCGGCCTATAGCCATCTAAAAATGACCCAAGCTTTTGCGTGGGAATGGCCAGTAGCAAAATATCGCTTCTTAGCGCGTCTAAATCATCCGTGACCTCTACTTGGTTAGGCAAGCGGATATCGGGCAGACGTTTCGCATTTTCGCGGGATTGGCGCATGTTTTCGGCACCCTCGCGGGCCCAAAGGCGCACGGGCCGACCCGCACGGGCCAATGCTATGGCAAGGCTTGTGCCAAAGGCGCCTGCGCCTGCGATATCAATCATGCCTTCGCCCCCTTTTTTCCTGAGCCAAGCATGGCATGGGCGCTTTGATCCAAGGGCCAGCGTGGGCGGGCGGATAATGTCATATCATCCCGCGCCCCTTCGAGATAGCGTTCTAGCCCCGCCATAGCGATCATAGCAGCATTGTCTGTGCATAGGGCCAATGGTGGCGCGACAAATGGCGTATTGGCCTCATCCGAGACAGCCTCAAGCGCCTTGCGCAGGGTTTGATTTGCGGCCACCCCACCCGCCACAGCAAATCCTGTGATCCCATCTGCCAAGGCCAAGGCGCGGCGTGATTTCTCGGCCAAAACATCACGCATTGCAGCTTGGAAACTGGCACAAATATCCGCGCGGTCTTGTTCAAAAAGCCCATCTTGGGCGGCAACCAATTGATCACGTTGGCGCAGCACGGCCGTTTTTAGGCCTGAAAATGACATATCGCAGCCCTCGCGATCCAAGAGCGGACGGGGAAGTGAAAATCGGCGGGCATCCCCAGATTGTGCCGCCTTTTCCACTGATGGCCCGCCAGGTTGGGGCAATCCCATGATCCGTGCAACCTTATCGAAGGCCTCGCCTGGGGCATCGTCAATTGTGCCCCCGAGGCGCGTGAAATCGTCAGGGCCTTTGACATGTAAAAACTGGCAATGCCCCCCTGAAACCAAGAGCATCAGATAGGGGTAACGCATCCCATCTGTCAGGCGTGGGGTCAGGGCATGGCCTGCCAAATGATTAACCCCAATCAAGGGTTTGCCGAGACCATAAGCCAATCCTTTGGCGGCCATGACGCCTGACAAAACGCCCCCAATGAGACCAGGGCCCGCAGTGACCGCGATGGCGTCTATATCGGCTAAGGGGATATCTGCCTGCGCCAAGGACTCTTCGACCATGTGATCCAATTTTTCAGCATGGGCGCGCGCGGCCAGTTCAGGAACCACGCCACCAAATTCGGCGTGCAGGGATGTTTGACCTGCCACAACAGATGACAGAAGAACAAGATCCCCCGAAGCCTCGCGGCGCAGCACCGCAGCGGCCGTATCATCGCAGCTCGATTCCAGCCCCAAGATGGTTAGTCTTTGCCCTGCGGTCATGCCCCGTGGATCCTTCGCCCATTGCAGACCAAAGATATCTGCGATGGAAGCCAATTGTAAGCGCCTCGCAAGGCAGGTATCATTGCAGGCTATGGCTGACAATGCTTGCCCTTTGATCCTTCTGACCCGTTCTGCTGCGCAATCGCAGCGGTTTGCTGATGAGATGACGGCGGCTTTGGGGCAGCGGCCCGCGCTTTCGATCCATCCCCTGATGACGATGTCTGTGATCCCCGTGGATGTGGATATCTCGCGCTATGATGCGGTCGTGTTCACCTCGGAAAACGGGGTTTCTGCCTTTGCTGAATTGTCAAAGGAACCTGACGCGGCTTTGGGGGTCACAGCCTATTGTGTTGGGCAAAAAACCGCGCAAGCGGCGCGGGCTTTGGGTTTCGTGGCGCGATCTGCTGAGGGTGATGTTACTGATCTTTCAGCGTTGATCTTGGCGGATCTGCCGCGCTCGGCGCGGGTGCTCCATCTGCATGGGCGCCACCAAGCGGGCGATCTGTGCGCGACATTGCAAGCCGCAGGCCAGACGGCTGATCACTTGGCGATATACGCGCAGGTTGCACTGGCCCCTGATGCTGAATTTACCTCACTTTTTCAAAGCGATAGATCGATTGTTGTCCCGCTGTTTTCACCCCGCTCTGCAGCTTTGTTTTTTGCGGCCTTGCCAGAAAACAGGGGCGCGGACTTGCGGCTTGTTGCGATCAGTGCAGCAACCGCTGATGCCATCCCTGCCGCGTTTCAGGCGCAGGTATCTGTGGCACAATCCCCTAATGCAGGCGCGATGATTGATGCGCTAGCGAGATATCTTCGCTAAAGGCGCGATCGGGTGGCCTGCAAGGCTTGAGCGCATGGGATGGCTGCTCTAAGCTGCTGGAAAACGCTGTCAATGTAACTGGACAGCATGATTCTGACGGGTAAGAGGTCTGTATGGCGGAAAAAAAATCAACATCTTCGCAGGCTTCCACAGGGTCGCGTTCAAAACGAACACCATCACAGGCGCGCAAATCGACCTCAGCGAAGGCGACACCCAAAGCGGCTGTAAAGACCACGGCAAAACCTGCGCCGAAAGCGGCAACCAAGCCCGCAACGGATGCTGTGCCAAGCCAATCCGAAACAGCGCCTGCTGCCACGACTTTACCAAAGCCACGCAATTCGGTCTGGCCGATGGTTTTAGGGGGTGGTCTTGCTGCCGGGCTTGGCTTCGCTGCGGCCAGTCTTCTGCCAAGCGCGGAGCCCTCCAATGATATTGCCGCGCGTCTCTCTGCCATTGAAGCAACACAGGATGAACTGCGCGCAGGCCTCGCGGACCAAGGGGCTGCCACAGTCGATCTTGCACCGCTTGAGGCGGATTTGGCCGATCTTCGTGCGGATCTTGATGCAGTCTCGGTGCCGCAGGTTGATTTGACCCCAATCACCACCAAGCTTGATGGGCTTGACGCCGATCTTGCGGCGCAAGCCAACGCGCTCTCCGATCTGCAATCGCGCATTGCCACGCTTGAAGCCCGCCCCGAAGGTGTAGATGTTTCACTTTTGGGGGCAAATGGTGTCGCGTTGGATCAGCAGATTGCCACATTGCAGGCCCTAGTAGACAGCCAACGGGGCGCGCTTGAGGCCGTTTCACAAGATGCTGAAACCGAACTCGCCTCATTGCGTGAGACGATCACCAATGAAGTGGCGCGCCTGCAGGCCAGCAGCGCGATTGTGCGCCTGACATTGGCGATGGAAAGCGGTGCGCCGTTTGCAGCGGCGCTATCTGATGCGGAGGCAGGATCAGGCATCTCCGCCCCCGCCCTGTTGCACACTGCGGCCGAGACGGGACTGGTGCGCCTGTCGCAGCTCCGCACGGAATTTGCGCCCTTGGCGCGTGATGCGCTGCCAATTGCCTTGCGCGAAACAGCAGGCGATACACTAAGCGCGCGCGTCGGGGCGTTCCTGCAAGGCCAAATTGGCGGTCGGTCGCTCAGCCCGCGTGACGGGGATGATCCAGATGCAATCTTGTCCCGTGCCCAAGGGGCCGTTGATCAAGGCGATTTGTCTTTGGCTTTGGCCGAACTTTCGGCCCTGCCTGCCCCTGCCCAAGCCGTATTTTCGGATTGGGTCGCTCAGGTTGAGGCGCGTCTCTCTGTGACTGAGGCCTTCGAAACCTATCGCGCCGCAATCGGTCAAGCGGGTTAAGGGGGGCGATGTGATGTTGTGGTCCATGCTCAAGGCGCTGATTTTCGTAGCCGCCACCGCCCTTTTGGCGATTGGGGCCACCTATTTGCTCGAGATCGGTGATGTGGCGCTGATCACGGTGGCAGGGCGCGAATTTGTTCTGACACCTTTTGTGTCGGTGTTGTTGGCGCTGGCCGCTTTGGTTCTGGTGTGGGTTTTGATGCGCCTCACAGGGCTGGTCGTGGCGGGTATTCGTTTCCTCAATGGCGATGAAACTGCATTGACCCGTTATTTCAATCGCCGCAGCGAAAAACGCGGGTTTGAGGCATTGTCGGACTCGATCCTCGCCCTTGCCGCGGGTGAAGGGCATTTGGCCATCCGTAAGGCAGAGCGCGCAGCCAAGCTGCTGGCGCGGCCAGAGGTGACGAATTTATTGATTGCCCAAGGGGCGGAAATGGCGGGCGACAAGGCCCGCGCGACCGAAGCATTCAAAGCCTTGGTTCAAGATGAGCGCACCCGTTTTGTCGGTGTTCGGGGCTTGTTGCAGCAGAAATTGGCCGCAGGTGACACCGACACGGCGTTGAAACTCGCTGAAAAGGCCCTCGCCCTGCGGCCCAAAAATGCGGATATGCAGGACACCTTGCTGCGTCTTCAGGCGCAATATGAAGATTGGGCAGGGGCACGGGCCACATTGAATGCAAAACTGCGGTCAGGCACTTTGCCGCGCGATGTGCATAAGCGCCGTGACGCTGTCTTGGCCCTTGCCGATGCGCGTGAGGCTTTGGCAGATGGCCAAATTGCCCGCGCGACAGAGCTGGCAAAATCCGCCAATCGCCAATCTCCTAGCCTTGTGCCCGCCGCAGTGATGGCGGCGCGCATGTCGATTGCCGAGGGTAAGGCAAAGCAGGCCGCATCGGTGATCCAAAAAGCATGGGGTCTTGCGCCGCACCCTGATCTAGCCGCAGCTTTTGCCGAAATCGTTCCCGAAGAAACGCCAGAGGCGCGGATCAAACGCTTCCGTCCTTTGTTAAAGCAGCGTCAAGGCCACCGCGAGGCACGCCTTTTGGAGGCGGAATTGCAAATCGCCGCGAAGGAATTTGGCGAGGCCCGCAAGGCCCTTGGCAGTTTGGCACAGGATGAGCCAGATGCGCGCAGCCTGACTGTTATGGCCGCAATTGAGCGCGGCGAAGGCGGTGAAGATCGTCTGGTGCGGGCTTGGCTTGCAAAAGCAGTTACAGCATCGCGTGGGCCGCAATGGCTGTGCGAGGCCTGTGGTCATGTTCACGCTGAATGGCGCCCAACCTGCACCCATTGTGATGGGTTCGATACGTTGCATTGGGCGGTGCCACCGCAAAGTGAGGCCGCGCTCCAAGGGCCTGAACAAATGCTGCCTTTGATCGTGGGTGCCTTAGATGCCC
Source organism: Rhodobacterales bacterium HKCCA1288 (assembly GCA_015693905.1). Taxonomy (NCBI): domain Bacteria; kingdom Pseudomonadati; phylum Pseudomonadota; class Alphaproteobacteria; order Rhodobacterales; species Rhodobacterales bacterium HKCCA1288. Next base: position 2,021,207 of record CP065161.1, read on the forward strand.
CAAGCCCCGCTGCGGTGAAAACGCCTGAAACAGTTGCGACCCCGCAGCAGTCAGCCCCATCAGAGCCTGTGGTCGAGCCCGTATCGGGCGAGGATACGTTAACTTTGGGCCCTGAATTCCGGATTGATGATGAGGAGGACGCCAGTAAGGGCGCAGACGCGGTGCAGGCCGCCCGTGGCGTAAATTAAACACGGATCACATTAGGTCTACACAAGCGCGCACAACCTTGCTAAGAGCGCGCCCGTGGCCGCTGTAGCTCAGCTGGTAGAGCACGTCATTCGTAATGATGGGGTCGGGGGTTCGAGTCCCTTCAGCGGCACCACTCCAAGCCAAAAAATCTATATTTAACAAATTACTATGTAATCTTCACGGGCTAGGATCTACCCTTTTATTTACTTTTTTCGAGAGCGTTCCGCCCGTGGCTTTGTGCTCTACATCTTTGCGGATACCGCTCAACCAATGTTGCTACCTTAAGTGGCAATTGGGAGCTCTGGACGTATTTTTCTGGAATTGAGGCGGTCTCACGAATTAAATCGTCTTGGCGTCTATTTTCACAAATTTGAAATGATAGCGTTAACTAAGTTTAACATTGAATTGGCACTTGGCCCCTGACCGAAGGACAGGGGATTTTTTTTCTGTCCTCGGATCATCGATCGCTTCAGTGCCTGACGCACTGATACTTTCATGCTGTGGGGGCAGGGCTGTGTTTAGTCCTAGCAAATAGGCGCATGCCTGCAGCGTTTCTGTTGGAGAAAAACAAATGAAACGTCTAATTTTGTCTGCTGCAACTGGTTTGGCGATGATGTCGACTGCCGCTGTTGCGCAAACTGAGATCACATTCTGGCACGCCATGGGTGGCGCTCTGGGTGAAACCGTCAACCAAATTGCTGAGGATTTTAATGCAAGTCAGAGCGATTATGTGATCACCCCTGTTTTCAAGGGCACATACGAAGAAACGCTAACAGCAGGTATCGCAGCATTCCGTGCGGGCGAACAGCCAAATATCCTTCAGGTGTTTGACGCAGGTGCAGCGACTGTGATCGCAGCGCAGGGCGCAACCGTTCCCGTTCAGGATTTGATGGAAGCCAATGGTGTGAACTTCGATATCGAAGATTACATCTCGGGTGTGCGGTATTTCTATGCGGACAGCGATGGCAAGATGATCGGGATGCCGTTCAACTCCTCCTCGCCTATCATGTATTACAATGTTCAAGCCTTGGAGGCAGCAGGCGTCACCCCACCTGTCACTTGGGAAGAATTTCAAGATGTGACCGCACCAGCGCTGGTTGAAGCGGGTTACATTCCTTTGGCCCAATCTCACCTGCCTTGGATTTTTACTGAGAATTTCTTCTCACGTCACAACCTGCCCTTCGCGACCAACAACAATGGTTATGATGGTATCGACACCCAGATCCTTGTGAACAACCCAGCAATTCGCGCACATTTCACTGCTCTGACTGACTGGCAAGAGCGCGGGTTCTTTGAATGGTATGGCACAGGTTGGGGCGATAACCAGACCCCATTCGAAGAGGGTAAGGTTGCGATTTGGCTTGGCTCTTCGGGGTCTTTCGGTGGCCTTTCGCAGCTTGATTTGCCATTTGATTTCTCGGCAGGTTTCTTGCCTTATTGGGAAGCTGTTACTACGGCGCCGACCCAGACCTTTATTGGTGGCGCGTCTTTGTTTGCAATGGCAGGCAAATCTGATGCCGAAAATGCGGCAACTGCAGCTTTCTTCGAGTATCTGACCTCGCCTGAGGTGCAGTATATGTGGCACCGCGAGACGGGTTATGTGCCAATCACCACTGCAGCCTACGACATGGCGAAAGCAGATGGCCATTACGATCGCTTCCCTGCAGCTGAGGTTGGCATTCAGCAGCTTTCTTTGCCATCGGGCGATAACACACGCGGCTACCGTATGGGCTTTTATGTTCAGATCCGTGATGTGATGAACCGTGAATATGGCCGCATCCTGACGGGCGAAACTTCTGTAGAAGATGCGTTCAACGCAATTGAGACTGAAGCAAACGAACTTCTATCTCGTTTTGCGCAGACACAGGGTTAATTCCTGACATTCCTCGGGACGGGCGCATTTTTGATGCGCCCGTTTCCCATTCGTGAGGTCATTTTATGAAACGCGCACTTTTTTCAAATATCTGGCTGCCCGTTGCATTATTGCTGCCACAATTGGCCATTATCGCGGTGTTCTTCTATTGGCCTGCAGGATACGCGGTGCAGTCATCCTTTTACCTACAAGACCCCTTTGGATTTGGCTCTAGTTTCGTAGGCTTGGGCAATTATCAAAGCCTCTTTCGCAACAGCGAATATTTGAAAATTGCAAATTTCACAGTTTGGTTTACGGCGATTGTGACCTTCTTTTCACTCGCCATTGCGTTGGTCTTAGCGGTCAAAGCTGATCGCGTGATCCGTGGCGCAAAGACCTATCGCACGCTGTTGATGTGGGTCTATGCCGTGGCACCGCCCGTTGCGGGCTTCATCGCGGTGATCATGTTCAACCAAAGCTGGGGGCCACTGACCGAATTTTTCGCTCTCTTTGGCTATCGATTTCAGGTCGGTGTGAATTTCAATGACACCGCCTTCGCAATGATCCTGACCTCAATTTGGAAGCAGGTTCCTGTCAATTTCATCTTTTTCCTCTCAGGTTTGCAATCCATTCCACGTTCTGTGCGGGAGGCGGCTTTGATTGATAATCGGTCTGCTTCAGGGCGGTTTTGGACAGTCACATTCCCACTGTTGGCACCGACTGGTTTTTTCCTGCTGATCATCAACATAACCTACGCTTTATTCGATACGTTTGGGATCGTGGACACGGTTGTGAAGGGTGAGCCAGGCAACAATCCAATGACCCTCGTTTACAAGGTCTATGTCGATGGCTTCCGTGGCAATGATTTAGGTGGCTCATCCGCACAGTCGGTTGTGTTGATGGCCCTCGTTCTCGCGCTGACCTTCGTGCAATTTCGCTTGGTCGAGCGGCGCATTCATTACACCTGAGGGCGGATCAATGAAATTCTCACAAACACCCCTTAAGCGCATCCGTATCAGCACGGTCATGGATCATCTTGTTTTGATTTTAGGTGCGCTGTTCATGTTGGTGCCGATGCTGATGGTTTTGCAGTTGTCCAGTGTGCCTGATGTGGAGATCATCCAACGCGGTCCAAGCCTGCATATCGGGGATCAATTAGACGATAATTTTATCAAAGCCATGTTCGAGGCATCTGGTTTTTCGGGGGAAAACACAGGGCTTTCGATGTTGATGAACTCGTTCATCCTCGGAATAGGATTTGCGATTGGCAAGATTGTTTTGGGGATGATGGCCGCCTATGCAATTGTCTATTTCCGCCTTCGGTTTGCAACCTTGGCTTTTTGGGCGATTTTTACCACGCTGCTTTTGCCACTCGAGGTGCGAATCTTACCGTCCTATGAGATCGTGCAATCTTTGGGGATGCTAAACACTTATCAAGGTTTGATTGTTCCCTTGATCGCATCTGCCACGGCCACATTTTTCTTTCGGCAATTCTTTATGTCGGTTCCTGAAGAACTGGTTGAGGCCGCGCGTATTGACGGGGCGGGGCCCGTGAAATTCTTTGTCGATATCCTCGTGCCGCTGTCGCGAACAATGATTGCGGCAATGTTTATCATCATGTTCGTCTACGGGTGGAACCAATATCTCTGGCCCACCATGATCACCACCGATGAGGATATGTATACGCTGGTTCGGGGGATCAAGCAGATCATCCAAGTCTTTGAAGGCACGAATTTGCCCGAATATGGGCGTGGCAATCTCTTGGCAATGATTGCAGTGATCCCGCCTGTTTTGATCGTAGTGTTTTTCCAAAGCTGGTTCGTCAAAGGCCTGACTGAAAGCGATAAATAAGGGAATAAAAGAATGGCTCATGTCCATTTTGAAGCAGTTCAGAAAATTTACGCCAATGGGTTTGAGGCAGTCAAACCTGCAAGCTTTACAATCACTGATGGTGAATTTGTGGTTTTGGTTGGCCCGTCTGGATGTGGCAAATCAACAATGCTGCGGATGATTGCAGGTCTTGAAGAAATCTCAAGCGGTGTGCTGCGCATCGCGGATCGCGTTGTAAATGATATTGATCCTGCAGATCGTGACATTGCGATGGTTTTCCAAAACTATGCGCTCTATCCGCATATGACTGTGCGCAATAATATCGGCTACGGCCTCAAAAACCGAGCAGTGCCGCGTGATGTGATCGCAAAAAAAGTAGATGAGGCAGCAAGCATGCTGAACCTCACCGAGTATTTGGATCGCAAGCCAAGCCAACTGTCAGGTGGCCAGCGTCAGCGCGTTGCAATGGGACGCGCGATTGTGCGTGACCCCGCGCTGTTCCTGTTCGATGAACCTTTGTCAAACCTCGATGCTAAATTGCGCAATCAAATGCGCATCGAGATTAAGGCCCTACAACGCCGCCTTGGCGTGACGTCTGTCTATGTGACCCATGATCAAGTCGAGGCTATGACAATGGCTGATCGTATAATCGTCATGAACGGTGGTGTTATCGAACAAATTGGCACGCCTGCTGAGATTTACAAAAACCCTGCCTCTACCTTTGTTGCGTCCTTCATGGGGGCGCCGCCCATGAACCTGTTGCAGGTGACGCGCGAAGGGACAGGCCTGCGTCTCGCTGATCAGGTTTTGAACATTGCCGCAACTGACATTGATGAAACAGTGACCTTGGGCATCCGTCCCGAGGACATCGTGCCAGACCCAAATGGATCTTTGTCGATCCATGTGGACATAATTGAAGAACTAGGCGCGCATCGCTTGCTGCATGGGCGCTTGGATGAACAACCCATCACGGTTCATGTGCCAAAAGACCATGATGTCATGACGGGGGTATCGCGCTTTTCGATGCCACTCCATGCGGTGTCTTTGTTTGACGCAAAATCGGGGCTGAGACTGTCATGATGATTGTGTCAGAATTGCCCATTATCGAGGAGCAAATGCGCACCCGTATTCTGCGTGCGCCCAAGACGCGGCAGGCCCATATCGAGTTGCTGAGCCAAATTGAGGTGATGAATTCTGTCGAACTCGGCGGGATTGCGGCATCCTCAAAGTTACCTGCGCAAATATCGGTTGTTGCATGGAACCTTGAGCGTTGTTTGTTCCCCGAACAATCAGCCGCCCATCTTGCGCCTTTTGCTCCTGACTTGGTTCTGCTCTCAGAGATGGATTGTGGTATGGCCCGCACCGCGCAGCGCCATACAACCGCCGAAATGGCAAAAGAAATGGGCATGGCCTACGCCTATGGGGTTGAATTCTTCGAAATGGGATTGGGCGGTGAAACTGAGCTGCCCTATTGCGAGGATACCGAAAACGCGCGCGGATGGCATGGAAAACGCCATTTTATCACGTGCGCCTATGACACGGGTCGCCATGCTGCGCCTTGACAGTCATGGTCATTGGTTTGTCACAGGCCCAAATGTTGATCCAAACCAACCGCGCGTTGGGGGGCGTATGGCGCTTCTAGCTGTGATTGAAACCGATGCAGGCCCGATTTGTGCTGTCTCCACCCATTTGGAAAGCAATGCAGATGGTAAGCATCGAATGGCGCAATTCGCGCATCTCTTGGATGCGATTGATGATTTTGCGCCTGATCTGCCTGTGGTGATTGGTGGGGATTTGAACACAGGTAATCACATGCCACCCGACTTTGCGTGGCAGCGGGAAGGATTGTTCGATCTTGCGCGGTCGCAAGGCTATTCATGGGATATCAACCCAGAAGGGGACACCACGCGCCCAAGTTTGCTGACCCCCCATCCGACAAGAAAAATGAAGCTCGATTGGTTTGCTTTGCGTGGCATGCGGGGCGAGGGCGGACGCATCATTCCATCCGTTACACAAGAGGGCGATGTTTTGTCAGATCACGATGCCATTTGGTGCAGAGTGCATCCCTATGCGAGCAAAGGAGCGCAGTCATGACGCTTTCCACGATTGGTGTGGCCGTAACCCGTGACGGCTTCGATCACTTGAAGGATTGGATTTGTAGCGAAGATCGTCCCATTGAAATTCAAGACTTCGTTGCGCCTGATCTTATTGCGGGGGATTGTTCTGCAATTATAGCACATTACAAAAGCGCGCTTTCAGAGCATAAGGGGCATCGTGGGATCCATGGCCCATTTTTTGGTTTGGATTTGGCAAATCCAGATTACGATATGAGAAAACTGGTGCAGCAGCGGCTTTTGAAAGGCTTAGAGATCGCTGAGGCCCTGTCGGCAAAACATATGGTTGTTCACAGCCCGTTTTCTTATTGGGATTTGCTCAATCGTTATAATTACCCAAATTCCATTCCATCCATGAATGCAGCAGCAGCAGACTGTCTTGCTGGCATCTTGCCGCGCGCAGCAGATATTGGGTGTGATCTTGTCATCGAGAATATTGAAGACACAGACCCGACCATGCGTGTAGCGCTTGTTCAGGAAATCGGGCATCCGAACCTAAAGGTGTCAATTGACACAGGACACGCCGATTTGGCGCATGGTCAATTTACTGCGCCGCCTGTGGTCGATTTTATAGCCGCAGCGGCAGGTTATTTGGGTCATGTTCATCTTCAAGATGCAGATGGTTACTCAGATCGCCATTGGCACCCTGGACAGGGACGGCTGAATTGGCAGCCTCTTTTACAAGCGATTGATGCCCTTGATGAAACCCCTCATCTAATCATTGAAGTGCGTGATGATATGGCCCGCATTCCTCATACCGCACGTTGGCTGGGCGACCTTGCTAGGTCAAGTCTGCTAACCCCACCAACCCTGTCAATTAAGTAGTTGGCCAGGTTGGCAGGGTTGGCAAGTATCTTCAGGACGTTGCCATCAACGCGTCACGCTGATCTTTCTCGACCAATCCTCGCTCAATTAGCTTGGCGACCGCCCGAGAGACCGATCCTTTATCTGTGTCCAGGGCGTCAACGATTGCCTTTTGCATGCATCTTGGATGCTGCTTGATGAAGGCGTGGCATTTCCCTTCAGCGGCGCCACTTTTTGGCAAATTATCACGAAATATCAGTATATTGGCCAGATGGCCAATATACATGTCTTCCCCATTTACACCGCTATTGGATGCTCAGCATGCCGCTTCTGTGCTTTTGGGTGCTGGCTGGCGCTTTCGTGCCGTTATTCGACCCGTGCCCATTCGCCACCATTGCGGCAGATCAGGCCGCCTAAGACGCAGCCGTTAACAGTGATCTGGTTCGTGGCCAATTCAAGCCGCGACATATATTCTTTATCACGATCAGGCGCGTAGATGCGTCCCTCATAGGCGCCATTGGCCGCAGGGGTTAGATCCCAGACAATCATGGTGCCAATCGTGTCGGGCGTAATGGCTTGGCCTGCGCTGTTTTCGGCGCGCTCCAATCTTCCGCAATAGGCCGCATCGCAGGCGCTAATTCGGATATAGCCAACATCGCCATGATCATCGGGCGCGGTGCGCCACAGCCCCTCGATCGGGTCAGCCGAAGCTGCGCCTGTGGCCAAAAGAAAGATCATTGTCGCTTGTTTAAGATATTTCATGTTGGGAAGTCTCCTAAGGCTAAAGGTGGGGCTCTGCGCGCGTCATACGCTGCCCATTCCGATAAAGAGTTGGCGGTTTGTATCTACGATCTCACGCCGGCCATGCATCACGCGGGTGTTGTCCAAGACGGCGATATCGCCATCTTGCCAGTTGATCTCGTGGGTATGCGTCTCAGCCAATTCAGCCAATTGGCCAATTTCCTCTGCGCTGACCACATCATCTGCTGCGAAGTAATAGCGCGGGGGGGCATAGTTGTGAGATGGGCCAAGCACCGCATTGGCAAAGCCCTGACCCCCAGACAGGTTTGAGGGGCGCACTGGCGATACGGTCAGGCGGTAAGTCATCCCGCCATCTTCCAAGAGGTCAAAATCTTGGTTTGGAATAAAGGTGCGGAATTCCTCAATATGACGGTCGGTCACTTCGTCAGGGCTGGAAATCGCGGGATGCTCGTTAGCAAGATAGCGTTTCCAAAGAGCCTCAGGCAAATAGCGTTCAACCACCATCGGTTGTTGCCAACGGGCTTTTTGATCCTGGGTCATGCCTTCAAACACGGCGCGCCCGTCACAAATTGTTGTTTGCGAGCCTTCAAAGGCGGCGATTGGGCTGTAGAAGGCAACAATATCTGGGCAAACAGGTGTGTTGCCGTTTTCCGTATGCAGACCGATAGGCCCCGTGCCTGCATCAACCTTTTGCGTGTTTTTGTCGCCATACTCGCGGGCGGGGTCAAACGTGATCTTCTTGCACAAGGCGGTCGTGAGGGCACTGAATTTGGACATATCAGCGGCAAACCCGCGGAGAATGACCCACCCGTCACGGGTGAGATCTTCGCGCAGCTGTGTCAGAACAGCTGGGTCGGTGAGGGTTTGCGCCTCGGCTGTGGGGCGGATGATATTATAGCTCATGGATCATACCTTTTCGTTTTCTGACGGCACATAGGGCAAGGGATGCGTGGGGATCCGTTTGGACTGCTTGATAAGGGCGTTATCCACCACCGTGGGAATGAGCGCATTGAGCCCTGCAAAAATCCGTTCAGCCATGCCTGGGTAAACAGTGCTGCGCCGTTTGGTGATGCCGCGCCATGCTTTGCGCGCGACTTGTTCGGGACTATCTAATTTCATCTCAAAGGGTGCGATGAGGTGGTCAAATTGCGATTGCGCTGGTGTCCGTGTGGCGCGCGGCGCGATATAGCTGACGGTGATGGAATATTCCTCTAATTCGCGGCGAAGTGCATCGGACAGGCCGCGCAAGGCAAATTTGCTTGCGGAATAGCTTGTGAAATAAGGAAAAGCGATCATCCCAAACATTGAGCCGATATTGGCGATATGCCCTTTACGGCGCGCCAAGGCAGGGATCAGATCGCGCGTGAGCAAAATCGGTGCGATTAGGTTTGTCTCCATCACGCGCGCAATGTCGTGATCTTGTTGATCGGTGATCCGTCCTACGCTGAGACAACCTGCATTGTTGATCAGCAGATCCAACCCATCCCCGATTGCATCACAGATACGAAGGCGATCTTCGGAACGGGTGATGTCTGCATCGACCACAACTACGGAAACGCCCGTGATCTGTGCCGCTGTTTCCTCAAGTGCAGAAAGACGGCGACCAACCAAAACCAAATCGTAGCCTGCTCGCCCCGCTTCGAGGGCAAGGGCGCGGCCAATGCCAGAACCTGCGCCTGTGATGACAGCCAAGGGTGGATGGGACGACATTAAGCATATTCCTTTGCTGGGTAGGTGAGGGGAAATTTCGGGGCGGTTTTCGACAATTCGGACAGCATATTGCGGGCAATGCCGCCGCCTGCTTTCAATAGATTTGGCAGATTGGCAGGAACCATGATCACCGAATTTGGGCGGGCGTAACTTGGCAATGCTGCGAGATGGGTTGCGATATGCTCTGGGGTGATGTTCCCGCGCAAAGCGGCAAGAATTTCCAACTCGCCTTGTGGGGTCTGCCATAAACCTGCTGCAACAATGCGCGGATCCGCACCAAGGCAGGCTTCGACCCATTCGGGGTTTATATTGCGGCCCGCCGGGGTGACGATCAGCCAGTCCTTGCGGCCCTCGATGATAAGATACCCATCTTCAATGCGCCCCAAATCGCCTGTGCGCCATGGGGATTCAGCGGCAGGGGCGCCAAGATAGCCCTCCATAACGCTTGGGCCAGAGACTACGATTTCACCGTTATCAATCCAAGCGTTCACGCCTGATAGGATTTTTCCAACTGTGCCGTGACGCGAAGCACCCACGCAGTTCATCGCCACGACCGAGCCGCATTCTGACAGGCCGTAACCTTCGTAGACGGGAAGTCCGAGATCGGCAGCCTGTTCGAGCAATGAGGGGGACGTATGCGCCCCCCCGACTGCGACAAAGCGAAAGCTGTCGGGCGCTTTGATGCCTTTGGATTTCAGATGTGCCACGATGACCGATAGCAGAGCAGGCACAAGAATGGTTGTGCTGGGTTTGCTGTTTATCATCGCCGTGATCACGGGCTGTGGATCGCCGCCCGACAGGGCTGCGAGCGCTGCTGCGCAAAATTCAATGCGCGCGCCACATAAGAGCGGCACATAAAGACCCGCGATTTGCTCCAAAAGCTGCGCCATTGGCAAAAGTGAAAGATGCACATCCCGTGCATCAGGCGCGATCGCATCGCGTAGCCCTGTGATCACGGTTTGCATTTGTGTTTCGCCGATAACCACACCTTTAGGCGTCCCTGAAGAGCCTGAGGTGAAAATGATCCGCTTCGCACCCGCGATTGGCTCAAAATCTTCCAGATCATCATGTGCGGCAGGTGGCGCGGGTAGGGTAATCTGGGGAAGGTCAGGCTGGTCTTGTCCAATAACCGCGGTCAGGCCTGCGGCTTGGATGATATGCGCTTTTTGCGTGGTGGAAAAAAACGGGGGCAGATGCACGCTGCAATGACCGCACGCGGTTAGCGCCAGATCTGCCAATGCAGCCTCTAGTGGATCAGATGTGGCAATGCCAATCACCTGTTGTGGCCCCTGCAAATGGGGGCGGCAGGCGGCAAGGAAACCCTGCAAAGCGCCATAGGTAATTGTCCGCGCCCCTTGGCCAAGTGCGATGGCCTCAGGCCTTTGTCTGGCCGTGGTGGCGATGGCTGCAAAGACTGACGCGACCATTACACAGCCCTCGCCGTGGTCAGGTCGTGACCCGCGACTTGGGCAGGATCACGGAACGCGCAGACCCAAGGGTCTTGCTCATAATAGCAGCCCCATTGGGACGCATGCGGCACGCAGGTAGCTTCGGCTTTGCTCAGCAGGATCGGGGTGATTTTGGCGCGCGACAAAAGTCGCCTAATCTGGCGGGTGGCCGTGAATATACCCCAGCCAATCTGCTGTGACTGACCCCATTGGAACACTGTGCGCAAGGTTGGGTAAATGGCAAAAGGTGACCGACAGGCAAGCCCCCCGACCTCTAGGACATCGTGCGGTTGAACATTGCATCCCGTTTGCAGGCTCAGGCGTTCATGAATGGGTTGATCAAGATAATGCTGTGAAAAGAACCCTTCGTCATGGGTGCGAATGCCCGCTGCACAGGTGATTTGGTTGGCATCGGCCATGGTTAAAACCAAGCGCGGCGGTCGAAAGGATATCTCTGCGCCAAATGCCGCGCGATAGCTGTCACGCATATGCACCAGTCCAGACTCATAAAGCGGCGCAGTGCGGATATTATTTTGTTCAATCAGAAGTGTATTCACGAGATGGCCTCCATCTGGCCGAAAGACCCAAAGCTTGAGTCGCCTCGTGTAGATTTGCGGCTTAGGCCTGCCGTGGGCTATTGGACTATGGTTATGTTTTGATCCAAACTTTGAATTTATAACTTCGGTTTACGGCGGCCTGAAAGTGATATGGCCCATATCTTCGCTGCCCCCAATCCAAAGCCCCAGTTGGACGGGTCGCAAGGCGGCGTTAGATATTGCCTTCATCGCTTGACGCGGATCTTGATTGAGTGGCGGCGGTTACAGGGTGGGGCGATTGTCCTTCCACGGATTGACGCTGTGATAGGCATTGGCAAGCGCCAGAAGCTGCGCGTCTGATCCTTTTGGCCCGATGATTTGAATGCCCGCGGGAAGGCCTGTTTCACCAAAACCAGCTGGCAGGGTTAGGGCGGGTAAGCCGCCAAGGCTTGCGGGTGTGACGACCGCCATCCAGTGGTGATAGGTATCCATTGCGCGCCCATTGATCGCCTCGGGATAGCGTAGCTCTGCCGCAAAGGGCCATGTCTGCGTTGCGGGGAGGGCTAGGAAATCAACAGTTTCAAAGCTGCGCGCAGCGGCCCGTAGCCAGTCAGATCGATCCGCACTTGCGGCGAGAATATCGGCAGGGGTTAGAGACTGACCTCCCTCAATCTCCCAAATCGCTTCGGGTTTTAGCAGGTCGCGTTGGAGAGGATTGGACGCATAGCCCCCCAATTTTCCCAAGATTGCAAAATGCCGAAGCCTGCACCATGAGGCCCAAATCTTCTCGAATGGGAAAGGTGGTTTGTCTGGCGCAACTGTGGCACCTGCTTCGGACAGAATTGCCAAAGAGGCCTCGAGATGGGTGATCAGGCTAGGCTCCAAAGCTAAGGCCCCACCCCAATCGCCAAGCCATGCAATTTTGGCGCCAGAGAAATGCGGCGGGTTTTGAAAGTCACATTTGGGCCAATGATACGGCACGCGCGGATCAGGCCCTGCGAGTACACTTAACAAAAGCGCCAAATCTTGCGGGTTGCGTGCCATTGGCCCATCGGTAGACAAGGGATGCATGACCATTTCGCCTTGGGGTTCGGCGGGCACCAGACCATGCGTGGGCCTTAGGCTATATAGATTATTCCATGCGGCCGGATTGCGCAGGCTGCCCATCATGTCTGATCCATCAGCAAGACTGACCAAACCCGCCGCCAAAGCCGCACCTGCGCCGCCCGATGACCCGCCTGCCGATTTTTCTAAATCATACGGGTTTTTGGTTGTGCCGTAGATGGGATTAAAGCTGTGCGATCCTAAACCGAACTCAGGCACATTCGTCTTGCCGATTAAAATCGCACCAGCGGCCCTGAGGCGCGCTGCAAGAAGGTCGTCTTTGCTTGGCACGAAATCTTTGAAAATTGGTGATCCCCAGCTGCTTGTGATCCCTTTGGTGGCAACCAAATCTTTCACAGCAAAAGGCAGGCCATGCAGTGGCCCTTTTAGAGGGGCCGCGTCCATGGCGCGGGCTTCGTCCATCAAGGCAGCTTCATCACGGAGCGCCACGATGGCATTGATCTTGGGATTGATCGCCGCGATGCGCGCCAAGCTTTCTTCCATCAGCGTGCTTGGAGAAAGACTGCCTTTGGCGATTTCATCCATCAATTCATGGGCGGGGCGATAAGCTGTCGTCATGATCCATCTCGCAAAATGTGGTTGCCCCATAAAGACCGAAGCCTGCGCTGTTGTGAAGATATAGCAAATCTCAGAAATTTTTGGCTTTTTGCACAAGTTGACACGCACCTGTCACAAAGACGCGCCATCTGAGACGAAGTTTGATGGCGGATCAGCGGGGCGACTATGGGCGGCACCTCAACAGCGCCAATGCCAAAACGGGTTTTAATCATTTCGGACGCATGGGGCGGCCAGATCAATGGCGTGGTGCGCACTTACCAAAATATCATCGCTGCGCTTGAAGCGCGCAATGTGGATGTTCGGGTCATTGGCCCAGAAGATTTTCGGCGGATCGCGCTGCCGTTTTACAAAGAGATTGAACTGGCAATCTTACCCGCGCGCCCTTTGCGCCGATTGATTGAAGACTATGCGCCAGATGCAATCCATATCGCGGTTGAAGGCCCACTGGGTTGGGCAGCTTGGCGCTATTGCACAGCGCGCGGCATTCCATTCACCACGGCCTTCCACACCGATTTTGCCCGATATATTGCGCTGCGCGTTCCCAAATTTTTGAGCAGTTTCGCTGAGCGGAGTGTCATGGCCGTTTTGCGCAAATTTCACAATGCCTCGACCTGCGTATTTGTTGCGACTGCGCGGATTGAGCAGCAGTTGCGAGATAGCGGGTTTACCGCGCCGATGGTGCGGCTGTTGCGTGGTGTGGATTATGATCTGTTCTATCCCGCCCCCCTTCCAAAGCGCGCCGAGCTTCCAAGGCTTCTCTATGTGGGGCGCGTATCGAAAGAGAAGAATATCGAAGCTTTCCTCAATCTTCCCATTGCAGCGGAAAAAATCGTTGTGGGAGATGGCCCGCTTTTGCCACATCTCCGCAAAGCCTATGGCAGCGTGCGGTTTACAGGCAGCTTAACAGGGCGCGCTTTGGCCGATGCCTATCGGGATGCGGATGTTTTCGTATTTCCTTCGCGCACTGACACGTTTGGAATTGTTTTGATTGAGGCTTTGGCCTCAGGCCTGCCAATTGCGGCTTTTGATGAACCAGGCCCATCGGACATTATGGGTCACGATCCGACCCTTGGGGCGATCAGTGACACTGATCTTGCGGATGCTGTGCGCCGCGCTCTTGCTGCCAAAGGTAGCCCGCAAGAACGGCATGAAAAAACCAAGGCGCGCTATTCATGGCCCGAAGTGGCCGATGTGTTCCACAAGAACCTTGTCTGCGAGAGCCATGGCTGATCCGCGCCCTCAGCCAATCAAGATCAGAAGCTTATTTCTCTCTGATCTGCATATGGGCCACAAGGCGGCTGATCTTGCGGCCGTTCGGCGGCTCTTGGCGCGCTATGAATTCCGCAACCTGTTTTTGGTTGGCGATGTGATTGATGGCTGGAAATTAGAAAAGCGGTGGTTCTGGAATGAGGATTGTCAGAACGTGTTGGGCGAGATACTGCGCCTGCGCCGCGATGAACGTGTGCGCGTGACGGTCATCACGGGCAATCATGACGAAAAGTTGCGCGAGATTTTACCCACGGTTCTCCGACCATTGATTTTGCGAAAATTCGGGCTTCGGATTGAGGAGCGGGTGATCCATTTGGCGGCTGATGGGCGGCGGTATTTGGTCATGCATGGCGATCAATTTGACAATCGTCTGGTCAAAGGGTCGTCTAAATCCTTGGATAATCTTTGGTCTTGGTTGACTGAGAAAGGCTATGTTCAGCCCATCAACCCGCGCTGCGTCTCAGAGGTGGCCAGCCGCAAGAAACGATGGTCTTTGCGCAAATCCATTGAAGGGGGGATGCCGCTTTTGGGTCAGTCCTTCAAACGGCTCGCGCTTGAGCGCGCTGCGCGTGACGGGTTGGACGGCATCATTTGCGGCCACAGTCATATGCCTGAATTGAGCCAAGCCGGCGGGGGTGTGTTCGCCAATTGTGGCTCATGGGTGCGCCGTGACGGGCCGCATCACGCGATTGCCGAACATGAGAATGGCCAGCTTGAGTTGATTGAAACAGCGCCAACAGGGGACACGCAGTCAGATTTGCCCCGCCGCAATGATGTGCTTGGCGCGACTGTGGAAACCTATATCCGAAAACTATGGCATGACCGCCGCGTGGGCTAATTACGCGCCATTTAGGGTCACGATGCGCCGCGTGGCGGCCTCATATCCGTCAAGCCCAAGCCCTGCGATCACGCCTTCGGCACGCCCAGAGACATAGGAATGATGGCGAAACGCTTCGCGTTTATGAACATTCGATATATGCACCTCAATCACTGGTCCCTCATAGGCACAAAGTGCATCATAAATTGCGATTGAGGTATGGGTATAGGCGCCTGGATTGATGACAATACCACAAGCGGCTTCGCGCGCCTCATGGATCCAGTCAATGAGTTGGCCTTCGTGATTTGATTGGCGCAAAGAGAGGTCAAACCCTTCGGGAAGCAGCGCCTTACACCGCCGTTCAACATCTTCAAGGGTTTCATGCCCGTAAATATGCGGCTCTCGCTTGCCCAAGAGATTAAGGTTTGGGCCATTGAGAATGTAAATCATCCGCGCCATCGTTATGCCATCCTATATGAGCAGATTGTTCTTTTGCGCAGTTAACCACGGCTTTGGGGGAAGTGCAAAAGCCGTTTACCCGATCCTAAAGTTTCTCGCATTACGCTATGGGCTCGTGAGGCTTTATCTTTGGAAATGTGGATGCCGCCTATGGCTGATGATCTGAAAAATCGCCCCATTATCATTAAACGGAAAAAGGTTGTTGGCGGGGATGGTCATCACGGCGGTGCGTGGAAAGTGGCCTATGCGGATTTTGTGACCGCGATGATGGCGTTCTTTATGTTGATGTGGCTTTTGAACGCCACAACCGAGCAGCAGCGCAAGGGTATCGCAGATTATTTTAGCCCCAATGTTCCAATTGCCCGAATTTCTGGTGGTGGCGAGGGCGCATTTGGCGGTGAAAGCCCCTTTTCCGAGCTCTCCGTGGCGCAAAATGGCACAGGCGCGACAAATCGCCGACCCACAGAGGGGCGGCAGAGTTTGGGGGCAAGCGGCACAAACTTTGAAGACCAGCCCATGGGGGATCAGCATATGCAGGCGGCCAACCAGTTCCTTGAGGCCGCCGCCGCCCAAGATGCCGTGCTGGCGCAGGCCTTGGCCCATGTGCAGATGCGCGTCACGGATGAGGGCTTGATCATCGAAATCTTTTCGCGCCCCGAAGCACCGCTTTTTACCCCTGATGGGGCGGCGGGGGATATCCTGCGTATTCTTGCCCCTGTAATGGTAGAGTTGTTTGACATCGTCACAAACCCCTTGGCCCTTACGGGTCATGTGCGATCCGAGCCTGTCATGGTGGCCGAGGTGACGCGTTGGCACCTCTCTGCGGATCACGCGCAGCAGATGCGCATTTTGTTAGAGGAGGCGGGGTTTGACCCACGGCGTATAACCCGAGTGACGGGCTATGCTGATCGCCGTCCTGCGATTCCTGATCTGATGAGCCCCCGCAACGATCGGGTTGAATTGATTTTGCTGACCCGCCCCTGACAGACCCTGTGAGAAAATACACCGCATTTTAGATGTTAGGCGGATGTTAAGCCTCACTTCCCATCATAGAGGGAAATCACCCCAAAGGATTTGGGGCCTTCAAGAGACAGCAGCAGAAAGGCGCTTTCCCGATGACCATTTCTTCATCCCTCAACGCGGGTGTCGCAGGCTTGAACGTCAACGCAAGCCGACTGGCCACAATCTCGGACAATATCGCGAATTCTAGCACCTTTGGTTATAAGCGTGCAGTTGCGGATTTTCATTCCCTTGTCATTCACCAAGGGGCGGGCAGTTACTCGGCAGGTGGCGTGCGGGTGACGACCCATCGAATGATTGATCAGCGGGGCACATTAATCACGACCGACAACCCAACCGATTTGGCAATTGGTGGGCGTGGGATGCTGCCTGTTGCAGAGGCCACCCAATTGACCATTGCGGGCAGTCCGCCTGTTCTTTTGACCACAACGGGATCCTTCCGCGCGGATGCGGAGGGTGTTTTGACCACCGATACGGGCATGGTTTTGATGGGATGGCCGGCAAATTCTGACGGCACAGTGCCCACCTATCCGCGCGACACCTTTGACGGCTTGCGCCCTGTGCGGATCAACTCCAACCAATTTGCGGGCGATCCGACCACCCATATGGAACTGTCGGTGAACCTGCCCGCCACTTACACAATTGCCGATAGCGATGGCGACTCGCTTGTCACCTCTGCCGAATATTTCGACAATATGGGCACCTCGCAGAGCCTAGATATTACCTTTACCCCTACGGTTCCTGCTTCGGGCGCTTCGAACACATGGACAATGGTGGTGCGCGACAGTGCGACAGGCACAGCCCCAATTGGCGAATATACATTGGTGTTTGATAACAGCCGCGGCAATGGCGGGAACCTGAGTTCAGTGACCACAGTCAGCGGGCCAGATTATGACCCCGCAACAGGCACGTTGCCCTTGGTCGTGTCGGGCGGCCCGATTGAGGTGACGATTGGTGAACTGAACTCACCCTCAGGATTGACGCAATTATCTGATACTTTCGCCCGCGCGCCCGTGGTCAAGAATGGCTCGCCCGTGGGAAACCTCAATCGCATTGAGGTCGATAGCAATGGCTTTATGCATGCCATCTATGATAGCGGTTTTACCCGCACCATTTACCAAATTCCGGTGATTGATGTTCCCAATCCCAATGGCCTGATTTCTTTGAATAACCAATCCTTCCGTATCTCGCCTGATAGTGGATCTTTCTTTCTATGGAATGCAGGTGAGGGGCCCACTGGGCAAATGGTTGGCTTTTCGCGTGAGGAATCCGCGACCGATGTGGCCGGTGAATTGACCCTGCAGGGGGACGGCTCACATGGACGGGTGAAACAGAGGCAGGCGCCGCTTTGCCGAATGGCACCTATCGATTTGAGACGCGCGCCTATATCGAGGGAGAGGAGGTTCCAAAAACCGAACCTGTCCGCGTATTTGCCCGCATTCACGAAGCGCGGATGGAGGGGGATCAACTGCGACTTGTTATGGCAGGTGGGGTTGAAATCGCCGCCGATCAGGTTGAGGCGCTACGCATGCCATAAAGACGCCTATAGAAATTCAGCGATTGCCAAAATCCCCCCCGCCAAACCAAAGCCGAGCGCGCCATAGGCCACACGCTCCTTCCACCTTGAGACAGGCTTTGTGGGTTTGGTGTTGACCTGCGCAAGTAGCGCCGCCTCAGCTAAATCTGGCAAACGCGGGCCAAACCGCGCGAGAACCTTTGCGGTTTTCAAAAGGTCGGCGATTACGGCTTTAGGCCCAATGTTGCGGGCGATGTAATCTTCGACCACGGGCTTTGCCACATCCCAAATATTGATATGTGGATCAAGGGAGCGCGCAACCCCCTCAACAACAACCATTGTGCGTTGCAGCAAGATCAGTTCAGTGCGCGTTTCCATGCCAAATTTTTCAGTCACATCAAAGAGATATGACAGAAGCCGTGCCATGGAAATGCGGCTTGCATCCATGCCGAAAATTGGCTCGCCAACAGATCTGAGGGCTTGCGCGAATTGATCAACATCGCGATCGGCGGGCACATATCCCGCTTCAAAATGCACCTCTGCCACGCGGCGGTAATCTTTGCGAATAAAGCCCATCAAAATTTCGGCGTAGACGCGGCGCGTGTATTCATCGAGCCGCCCCATGATTCCGAAATCCAAGGCCACAATGTCACCCACAGGTGAAACTTTGAGATTTCCTTGGTGCATATCGGCATGGAAATAGCCATCCCGCAGCGCGTGGCGCAGGAACATCTGCAGCACGCGCGCGGCTAAGGCGCGGCGGTCAAAGCCTGCCGCGTCAATCGCCGCGACATCGCCAAGCGGCACACCTTTGGCCCAACTCATCGTCATTACCTGCCGTGATGACAGGCCCCATTGAATTTGGGGCACATCAAAGCCTTCGTCATTTGCCGTGTTGGCCGCAAATTCCCCTGCTGCGGCAGCTTCGATCCTCAGATCAAGTTCCTGCAGAACCACACCTTCGAAATGCTCGACCACTTCACGCGGACGCAACCGCCGCGTGGCAGGCGCAAGGGTTTCGACCAGCCATGCGATCAGGTAAAAGGCATCGATATCTTTGCGAAAGGCGCGCCCGATTTGGGGGCGTAACACCTTAACTGCAACCTCTTGTCCTGTCTCAGCCAAGGTCGCTTGATGCACTTGCGCGATAGAGGCGGCTGCGACTGGCTCGGAAAAGGCGCTGAATAATTGGTCGACAGGAATTTCCAATTCATCGGAAATGACCTTTTTGGCGCGCTCTGTCGAGAAGGGTGGCAGCTTATCTTGCAGCACGCGCAATTGTTGCGCCAATTCTGAACCCACCACATCAGGGCGGGTCGATAGAATTTGCCCAAATTTGATATAGGCAGGGCCAAGGGCCGTCAGCGCGCGTGTTACAGGTGGTAGGGCGGGGTCGCCGCGATGCCCCAGCCATGCAAACGGCAGGCCCAAAACCCGTGCTGCAATGCGCAAGGATCGCGGTGCCTTCAGCGCCTCAAGCGCCACACGCATTGCACCTGTGCGCTCGAATGTGGCGCCTGTGCGGATAACACGCCAAATATTATGTGGCCCGCGCATCGGTTAAATTTTCCAACCAGAATGCAGCGCGGCGATGCCAAAGCTGAGATTGCGATAGGATACTTGCTCAAACCCAGCGGTGCGGATCATCCCTGCAAAGGTCTCTTGATCGGGAAATTTACGGATCGACTCGACCAAATATTGATAGCTGTCGCGATCATTGGCGATCATCTGACCCATGCGCGGTATCACATTGAATGAATAGAGATCATAAAGCTTTTGCAGGCCCGTATTCGGCAATTGGCTGAATTCCAAAACCATCAGGCGTCCACCAGGTTTGAGGACACGAAACGCCTCATTCAGTGCATCCTGCACTCGGGTCACATTACGGATGCCGAAGCTGATGGTGTAGACGTCAAAACGATTGTTTTCAAAGGGCAGCGCCATGGCATCGCCCACAATCCAATTCAGGCTGTCGGCCATATGCGCGGCTTCAGCGCGCTTTTGCCCCTCGATCAGCATGGATTGCGTCATATCAAGCACTGTTGCCTTTGCAGAAGGCGCGCGTTTGAGAAAGCGGAAAGCGATATCGCCCGTCCCGCCCGCAACATCGAGCAAGTCCTGACCCGCGCGCGGGGCAAGCCAATCCATCATCGCATCTTTCCAAACGCGGTGAATACCTGCGGACATGACATCATTCATCACATCATAGCGGCTTGCCACATTGGAAAACACGCCATGCACCATGCCTGCCTTTTCATCCTCGCCCACGGTTTGGAAACCGAAATGGGTGGTGCGGCTGTCTTGGCTTTCATCTTTCGATGTCATCGGGCCTTGCCCTCCTTCTCAACTCCCCTCTCTTATAGGCAGCAAGGGCCGCCTGACAATGCGACGCTTGGAACAAGGAGTGAAGAATTTGCCAGAACTTCCCGAAGTGGAAACAGTGCGCCGTGGTCTGATCCCCGTCATGGAGGGGCAGGTGATCACAGAATTGCGCCTCAATCGTGAGGGTTTGCGTTGGCCATTCCCTGCCAATATGGCGCGGGATGTTTCTGGAGCGCGTATCCTGAGTCTGCGGCGGCGGTCGAAATACATCTTGATGGATTTAGATCGCGGCACGACTGTCTTGATCCATTTGGGCATGTCGGGGCGAATGTTGATTTCGCTGCCTGAAGGCGCACGCGAGACGCTTGCGCAGTTTGTGCATGGCCATCCTGCCCCTCAAAAACATGATCACGTTGTTTTCGAAATGGCACAAGGCGCGCGTGTCACCTTTAACGATCCACGCCGATTTGGTGCGATGGATTTGTTTGCGACTGCAGGTGAGGCGGATCACTGGTTGATCCGCGAGATCGGCCCAGAACCTTTGGGTAATCAGTTTGATGAACGCTATTTGGTCTATGCGCTGTCTGGGCGCAAAACACCGATCAAGGCGGCATTGCTCGACCAGCGGATCGTGGCGGGCTTGGGAAATATCTATGTTTGCGAATCCCTGTTTCGCGCGGGGATATCCCCAACCCGTCAAGCAGGTCGAATTGCACCTGCGCGTGTTGCGTCCCTTGTCCCAATCATTCGCGAGGTTTTATCCGAGGCACTTGAAGCGGGCGGGTCATCCTTGCGTGACTATCGCCAAGCAGATGGGGAATTAGGATATTTCCAGCATGGATTCCAAGCCTATGACCGCGAAGGCCAGCCTTGCCTCAAGTCGGGATGCGCGGGCGTGATCCGCCGTATTGTGCAATCGGGGCGGTCAAGTTTCTACTGCCCTGCCTGCCAAAGGTAGTTTCAACTTTTGGCTTATCCTGTTAACCCTGCCGCGAATGCGAACCTGCGAGGATTGACTGGCGATGGCCTATGAAACCCTGATTGTGGACATTGAAAACCATGTCTGCCTAATCAAGCTGAACAGACCCGATGCGTTGAACGCGCTGAACATTCAGTTACTCGGCGAATTGTCCAAGGTCATTAAATCCGCCAATTCTAATGATAAGGTTCGCGTGATCGTTATTACGGGCTCGGATAAGGCCTTTGCCGCTGGGGCAGATGTCAAAGAAATGTCCGAGAAAAGCTTTGTCGATGTATTCGCAGGTGATTTATTCACAACTGAGACTGAAGAATTACTGCGCTGTCGCAAGCCCATTATTGCCGCCGTTGCGGGTTATGCCTTGGGCGGGGGATGCGAATTGGCGATGATGTGCGACTTCATCATTGCAGCGGATACTGCAAAATT
Organism: Rhodobacterales bacterium HKCCA1288; assembly: GCA_015693905.1. Taxonomy (NCBI): domain Bacteria; kingdom Pseudomonadati; phylum Pseudomonadota; class Alphaproteobacteria; order Rhodobacterales; species Rhodobacterales bacterium HKCCA1288. Next base: position 2,042,943 of record CP065161.1, read on the forward strand.
CGGACAGCCTGAGATCAATTTGGGCATTGTCGCGGGGATCGGCGGCACGCAGCGCCTCACCCGTTTTGTGGGTAAGTCGAAAGCGATGGATATGCATCTGACAGGCCGCTTCATGACCGCTGAAGAAGCAGAGCGGGCAGGTCTTGTCAGCCGTGTTGTCCCTGCCAAAAAATTGATGGAAGAGGTCATGGGTGCGGCGGCCAAGATTGCTGAGAAATCCATGGTTACTGTGATGGCTGTCAAAGAATCGGTCAATCGCAGCTATGAAACCACGCTCCGCGAGGGCGTTTTGTTTGAACGCCGCCTGTTTCATGCGCTATTTGCCACTGAAGATCAAAAGGAAGGCATGGCAGCCTTTCTTGAAAAGCGCGAAGCCCAGTTTCGCGACAAGTGATTCAGGGCTTCACATTCTGTCAGAATTCCCGTAATGCGCGCTTCAGACATGCGTGTGAGGCCCGCTTTGGCCAGAGGACCCGGTTATAAACCCGTGGTTGGTGCTGGACAGGCGCGCGTTGCATTTTAATTGATACGAGCCTGAGAGAAGGGATCAACCGATGGCAAATACGCCTCAGTCCAAAAAACGCGCCCGCCAGAATGAGCGCCGCTATGAAGTAAATAAAGCGCGCCGTTCGCGTATCCGCACCTACCTGCGCAAAGTTGAAGAAGCGATTGCAACAGGCGATGCATCTGTTGCTGCAGCCGCGTTGCGCGATGCACAGCCTGAGCTGATGCGCGGTGTGACAAAAGGTGTCCTGCATAAAAACACGGTTGCGCGGAAAATGTCGCGCCTGTCGGCCCGTGTGAAGGCGCTTTCGGCCAAGTAATATTGGGCTTTGACCTAATTATTATGACAAATTCGCCCGCTTCTGCGGGCGTTTTTTTTGGGAAAATCTTTGCCGATCAAGGCCGTTCTGCGGATGCATCAGATTCGGCTTTGAAAAAGAATTGTGTCAAGCGTGAAGTTCTATTGCGAGGGGGGCGCGACTCCCGCTAGCTTCGCAAGGTGATTCAGATTGTCTGGGGGGACAGCTGACAGGTGTAAGAACCAACGCGCGCAAATTTTTGTGCGCGGCGCAGGGTGGATTAATCTGCCTAAAGGTTGAGTGATGCCTTTGCGTTTCTACGCATGGTTATCGTTGTGACCTATGGCTTAGATGCCAAGCGTCTGCACCGAAGGTGTTTGTGTTCCCTCGAGAGGGTGACCGTATTTTTAAAACGGCAAAATAGGATCTCGCAAACTGCGGGTGGGCACCTTTTTTGCAAAAATCGTTTAAGACGGTTCACTCTCGCGGTTTGGGCGTTGCAAGCGGGCATAATTATGCCGTTGGACTTGCAATGGGTCAGGCAGATTTTCTGAAAACGTTAAGCGGGGATGATCCGCGTGGGAGTTGCCAGAACGGTGGTTCTCATGTGGCAAAATTAAAAATAAGCGTAGGTGCATGATGACGAACGACAAGTGGGTGGATGTGTGTAATGAACTGCAATCGGCGATTGGAAAGAATAACTTCAAATCTTGGATTGAGCCGATTGAGTTTGACCGCATCGATGCCCGCATCGCGCGTTTCCGTGTCCCCACGAATTTCTTTGGCACTTGGGTTTCGCAAAAATTTGGGGATGTAATTTTGCGCCACCTGCATGGCGCAGGGCTTGCGGTAGACCGCTTGGAATTCTTGGTGCAGAGCGCGCCCCAAACACCTAATGCACCGCAAACGCCTGCAGTTGAGGCGCCAGTGCAGTCTGCGCCTGACCTCTCGGCCGCGATCAGCGCCGATGCGGACATTCCTTTGTCTAATTTGAACCCTGCCTATACGTTCGAGAATTTTATCGTGGGCAAACCGAATGAGTTGGCCCATGCCGCCGCGCGCCGTGTTGCCGAAGGTGGCCCCGTGGCGTTCAACCCGCTGTTTCTTTACGGCGGTGTTGGCCTTGGCAAGACCCACTTGATGCATGCGATTGCTTGGGAGTTGACCAAAAACAAGCCCAATCAGCGCATTCATTACCTATCTGCTGAACAGTTCATGTATCGCTTTGTGCGTGCGTTGCGGGAAAAAGATACGATCGGCTTTAAGCAGATGTTCCGTTCGGTTGATGTTTTGATGGTTGATGATGTGCAATTCATCGCCGGCAAGAATTCTACACAAGAAGAGTTCTTTCACACGTTCAACGCTTTGGTGGAACTTGGTAAACAGATTATCATTTCGGGGGATCGTGCGCCCGTTGATATGGAGGATCTCGACAGTCGGATCGCCTCGCGTTTGCAATGCGGCTTGGTGGTGGATTTACATCCAACCGATTACGAATTGCGCCTTGGTATCCTGCAATCCAAACTCGAGACACAGCGCCAACGCTATCGTGATTTGAAAATCGCAGACGGGGTTTTGGAATTCATTGCGCATCGTGTCTCATCGAATGTGCGGGTGCTTGAAGGAGCCTTGACGCGTCTTTGCGCCTTTGCTGATCTGGTGGGTGCTGAGATCACGCTCGATCTGACCCAAGAATGCCTTTCTGACATTTTGCGCGCGACCAGCCGCAAGGTGACGATGGATGAAATCATCAAAAAAACCTGCGACTATTACAAAGTGCGTCCAGCAGATTTGATGAGCCCCAATCGCGCGCGCAATATTGTGCGTCCTCGGCAAATGGCGATGTATTTGTGCAAGAAATACACAACGCGATCCTTGCCAGAAATCGGGCGCAAATTTGGGGGCCGTGATCATACGACCATTTTGCATGGTGTCCGCAAAATCGAAGAATTGATGAGCACGGACAGCCAATTCGTGGAAGATGCAGAATTGTTGCGCCGTCTATTGGAGGCGTGATTTTCCGCACTAAGCCATGCCAATCGAAAGATTGTCATTGACCCCGACTGTGCCAATCGAAACATTGCTGATAAAATACTTGTGCTGCGGCGCAGAGATAGTAACCTCTGCGCCCCGCTATATGTTGGAGACGAGGCTATGAAATTTTCGATCGAGCGCGCGGCCCTGCTCAAAGCTGTCAGCCAAGCCCAATCTGTTGTCGAACGCCGTAACACGATCCCTATTTTGGCGAATGTGTTGATCGAGGCGGATGGTAGCCATGTTTCCTTTCGTGCCACTGACCTTGATATTGAGGTGGTCGACAAGGTGGATGCCCATGTTGAACAAGCGGGTGCCACCACGGTTTCGGCGGTCACACTGCATGAAATTACGCGCAAATTACCTGACGGGGCCTTGGTGCAAATCAGTGATGATGCAGCCTCGGGTCGCTTAATCGTTCAGGCGGGCCGATCGAATTTCTCTTTGGCGACATTGCCCAAGGAAGATTTTCCTGTGATGTCTTCGTCCGAATATAGCGCAAATTTCTCGGCCAAAGCGCCGGCGCTGCGCCGCTTGTTCGATAAATCCAAATTCGCGATTTCCACTGAGGAAACACGCTATTATCTCAACGGCGTTTATTTCCATATTGCCGAAGGTGAAGAGGGACGGATGCTGCGCGCGGTTGCCACAGATGGTCACCGCTTGGCGCGCGTGGACACTGAGTTGCCTACAGGTGCCGAGGCCATGCCGGGCGTGATCGTGCCGCGCAAAACCGTGGGTGAAATCCGCAAATTGTTGGAAGATGACGATGCGGTGATTGCGGTTTCCGTATCTGAGACAAAAATTCGGTTCGCTACACCTGAGATCACGCTGACCTCGAAGGTGATTGATGGAACCTTCCCAGATTATCAGCGCGTGATACCATCGGGCAACACCCGCAAATTGGAGGTGGATGCCTCTGAATTCGCCCGTGCAGTTGATCGTGTCGCCACAGTGTCGTCCGAGCGCTCACGCGCGGTGAAACTGTCCCTTGATGAGGATCGTTTGGTTCTGTCGGTGAATGCCCCAGATGCAGGCGCGGCCGAGGAAGAGTTGGCGGTTGCCTATGCGGATGAAAAGCTCGAGATCGGCTTTAACGCTAAATACCTCCTTGAAATCGCCAGCCAAGTGGATCGCGAGAACGCTGTGTTCATGTTCAATTCATCGGGTGATCCAACCTTGATGCGCGAAGGGAACGACACCAGCGCGATCTATGTTGTAATGCCGATGCGGGTCTGAGGCGCCGCGCGCGCCAAGTAGATTGAAAGAGCGCGCGGGATGAGTGCCTATATCTCGAATTTGCATCTGTCGCATTTTCGCAGCCATCGTGGTTTGCGGCTGTCTTTCGATGGGCGGCCTGTTGCGATTTATGGGCCAAATGGGGCAGGCAAGACAAATATCTTAGAAGCGATTTCGATGCTGTCCCCTGGTCGGGGGCTGCGCCGCGCCCCGTCCGAGGATTTGATCCGCCGCCCAGAGGTGATTGGGTGGCGCGTGGCGGCGACCCTGCAGATTGACGACACTGTGCATGAGATCATTACCCGCGCCGAGCCAAGCAGCCCCCGTCAGGTCGAGATAGATGAGAAATCCGCGCCCCAATTGGCGCTTGCGCGCCTTTTGCGGATGGTTTGGCTGGTGCCATCGCAAGATCGGCTTTGGATTGAAGGAGCCGAAGGGCGCAGGCGGTTTTTGGATCGCATTACGCTGAGCTTCTTTCCAGATCATGGTGAGGCGGTTCTGGCCTATGAAAAATCCATGCGGGATCGCAATCGCTTGCTCAAGGATCAGGTGCGCGATGCGGGTTGGTATGCAGCGCTTGAACGTCAGATGATGAGTGCCACAGAACAAATATGTGCCAATCGCAGCGCCGCCTTGACCCGCATTGCTGCCGCGCAAGAGGAGGCGAAAACCAGTTTCCCTATCGCAGATCTGACCTTGGAGGAGGGAGAGGGTTTTACCACGCCCACCGATTTGGTCACGTTGTGGTCTGATACGCGGTCACGGGACATGGCAGCAGGGCGCACGTTGGTTGGGCCGCATCGCACTGATCTTGGCGCAATTTATCGCGTCAAGGATGCTCCAGCGCGGCAATGCTCCACGGGTGAGCAAAAGGCCCTTTTGGTCTCTCTGATTTTGGCCAATGCCCGCGCGTTAAAGCAGGACACGGGCCGCGCCCCTTTGGTGCTGTTGGATGAAGTGGCGGCACATCTTGATGCAGACAGGCGAGCAGCCCTCTTTGACGAAATATGCGCGCTGAATGCCCAAGCTTTCTTGACAGGCACGGGCGCAGAATTGTTCATGGAATTCGGCGCGCGTGCGCAAGAGGTGCCGCTCGGAGTGGAAGCGGCCAATTAGGTAGGACAATGACAATAACGCTGGCCCAAATGGCGCTCTATGCGGGCGCGCTTTTCGTGCTTTTTCTCACCCCTGGCCCTGTGTGGTTGGCCTTGACCGCGCGCACATTGGCACATGGGATGCGCGGGGCGTTTCCCCTGATGCTTGGTGTGGCACTAGGCGATACTGCATGGTCAGTTCTGGCCTTGGTCGGGCTTGCATGGATTGTCGCAAGCTATGATTGGGTGATGGAGGCGCTGCGTTGGCTCGCTGTGGTTGTTTTTGTAGGTATGGGGGTCATGCTGATCCGTCATGCAGGCCACCAAATCAGCGCTGATAGCCGCCTTAATCGCAAAGGGGTCTGGGCAGGATTCATTGCAGGCCTTGCGGTGATTTTAGCCAACCCCAAAGCGATTTTGTTCTACATGGGGATGCTACCGGGGTTCTTTGATCTCAGCACGATTACCGCGACCGATATCGCGCTGATTGGGGCCATCTCCATGTTTGTGCCATTGGTTGGAAATACGTTTTTTGCGCTTTTTGTGGATCGTGCGCGCCGCCTTGTGACGAACCCAGTGGCGCTGACACGGATCAACAAGATCGCGGGCGGCCTGTTGATCTTGGTGGCCATAGCGATTGCGGTGTTCAACCGCTAAATATTGTGGCAAAGGCGTGACATTCCCACAACAACGCGTTATAAAACCGCATAAGAAACAGGCAGAGGTCCCCATGGCCGAAAACGCGCCCGCGCCGCAGGAATACGGCGCAGATTCTATCAAAGTTCTCAAAGGCTTAGAGGCGGTTCGTAAGCGTCCCGGTATGTATATCGGTGACACTGATGATGGCTCTGGCCTGCACCATATGGTGTATGAGGTTGTCGATAACGGCATTGACGAGGCATTGGCAGGTCACGCCACGCAAGTATCCGTCAAAATTCATGCCGATAATTCGGTTTCCGTGCGCGATAATGGCCGTGGTATCCCTGTGGATATGCATGCTGAGGAAGGCGTATCTGCTGCCGAAGTGATTATGACCCAGTTGCACGCAGGCGGCAAATTCGACCAGAACTCCTATAAGGTGTCTGGCGGTCTGCATGGTGTCGGCGTGTCGGTTGTAAACGCCCTTTCCGATTGGCTGGAACTGCGCATTTGGCGCAATGGCAAAGAGCATTACGCCAAGTTTGAACGTGGCGAAACGGTCGAGCATTTGCGCGTTGTTGGGGACTCCGATGGTGAAAAGGGCACGGAAGTGCGTTTTCTCGCCTCGCTGACCACATTTTCGAACTTGGACTATAGTTTCAAAACCCTAGAGACGCGTCTGCGTGAATTGGCGTTTTTGAACTCGGGCGTGAAAATCGTGCTTGAGGATGAACGCCCCGCCGAACCTTTGCGCAGCGAGATGGTCTATGAGGGCGGTGTGCGCGAATTCGTGAAATATATCGACCGCTCCAAATCAGGAATGTTGGAAGATCCAATTTTTATGTCGGGCGAGCGCGATGGCATCGGCGTTGAGGTCGCGATGTGGTGGAATGACAGCTATCATGAGAACGTGCTGCCCTTCACCAATAACATCCCACAACGTGATGGCGGCACGCATTTGGCAGGTTTTCGTGGTGCGCTGACCCGCACGATCAATCACTACGCCAATACATCGGGTATCGCTAAGCGCGAAAAGGTTAATTTCACCGGCGATGATGCGCGCGAGGGGCTGACCTGCGTGTTATCTGTCAAAGTGCCTGATCCAAAATTCTCAAGCCAGACCAAGGACAAATTGGTGTCCTCAGAAGTGCGCCCTGCGGTGGAGAATTTGGTCAACGAAAAGCTTGGCGAATGGTTTGAAGAACATCCCCAAGAGGCCCGTAATATCGTGGGCAAGATTGTCGAAGCGGCTTTGGCCCGCGAAGCTGCGCGTAAAGCGCGCGAGTTGACCCGCCGCAAAACGGCAATGGATGTGGCCAGCCTGCCCGGTAAATTGGCGGATTGTCAGGAAAAAGATCCCGCCAAATCTGAATTGTTCTTGGTCGAGGGCGACAGCGCCGGCGGTTCCGCCAAACAGGGCCGGTCGCGGCACAATCAGGCGGTTCTGCCTCTGCGCGGGAAAATCCTTAACGTGGAGCGCGCGCGCTTTGATCGCATGTTGTCAAGCCAAGAGATCGGCACGCTGATCACCGCGCTTGGCACAGGCATCGGGCGGGACGAGTTTGACCTATCAAAACTGCGCTACCACAAGATCGTCATCATGACGGATGCCGATGTTGATGGCGCGCATATCCGTACTCTGTTGTTGACCTTCTTCTTCCGCCAGATGCCGCAGATCATTGAGGCGGGAAATCTCTTTATTGCGCAGCCACCGCTTTACAAGGTCGCGCGCGGTAAATCCGAGGTCTATTTAAAAGATCAAGCAGCGCTTGAGGATTACCTTATCCAAATGGGCGTTGATGGCGCGGTTCTGCGTATGCCTTCTGGCGAAGAAATTGCAGGCGCAGATTTAGCGCGTGTTGTTGAGGGCGCGCGTGCCTTCCGCCGTGTTCTTGAGGCCTTCCCAACCCATTATCCCCGTCACATCCTTGAACAGGCCGCGCTTGCGGGCGGCTTTGATCAAGACCGCTTGAACAGCGATCTTCAGGGTGTTGCGGATCAAATCGCGGCGCGCCTTGATTTGGTCGCCGTGGAATACGAGCGCGGATGGCAAGGGCGTATCACCCAAGATCATGGGATCCGCCTTAGCCGCGTTTTGCGCGGGGTGGAGGAAATCAGAAACCTTGATGGTGCGGTTCTGCGGTCTGGCGAGGCGCGCAAGCTCTCCTCCGTCAGCGCCGAAACACGCGAGATTTTTGCAAAGCCAGCGCATCTTGCCCGTAAAGAACGCAACCAGATCATCCATGGCCCGACCGAATTGCTGGATGCCATTTTGGCGGAGGGTGAAAAGGGCCTGACCCTGCAACGCTATAAAGGTTTGGGTGAGATGAACCCAAGCCAGCTGTGGGAAACCACCCTCGATCCAGAGGCGCGCACCTTGTTGCAGGTCAAAATTGACGATCTGGCCGATGCGGATGACATTTTCACCAAACTGATGGGCGATGTCGTAGAACCCCGCCGCGAATTCATCCAAGCCAACGCTCTGAGTGTTGAGAATTTAGATTTCTAAACTTTCCTCCAAAGCCCCCAACTCGTGGGGGCTTTGGGTTATCCGTCTAGGCCCGAAGGGCCGAATTTTAGAATGACGGGAACCACCAGTTCTTCTTCATCTTGTAAATGTCGATCTAACAGACGGGACAGGCGGGCCATCTCTCGTTCAAGAGGGGCCATTGCATCTGGCCCTTTACCCGCAAGCGCGCCCGTAATCGCCCCATTTGCTGCCGTAGCAAAATCCGTCAACAGCGGATCAAGCGCGTGGTGGTCACGGTCAAGAATATCAAAACCACGTTCAAGTTTGGGCTCTTTTTGCACAAGCAACGGAAAATAATGCTGATCTTCGATCATGTGATGGCCGTGCAATTGCTCAAGAAGCATCCCACCAAAGCGCGACAGGTTGCGCGCAAAGTTTTGCGGATCATTATTGCGATCTAGCGCCTGTTGCACTGCATCGGTCAACATGGCGTCAAGTCTGCGGAACATAAGGTGGCGATCCAACCAGAATGCGACCAAGCCTCCAAAATTTGGATGCGCTTGCCATGTCTCGCGCGGGTAATCCTGCAACAGAATGCGCAGCGCATCGGGCAGGCCCTCGCGGTGGGCCAATGCAAGATGATCTATCTCAGTCATGGGAAACCTCTCATCGAAAAGGGCCGCTCTTGCAAGCGGCCCTTCGAGAAATCAGGAGGTGGGCGCGGTTAGGAAATCATCGCCCAGCCATTTCGGTTATCGCCCTTAAGGCTGCTTAAAGGCGCACCTCCATCGCTGTCCCGAACCCTTTCTCCAATACCTCTCTAGACACTGGATCACCTCCTTTCATTACGTTGCTGTTATCCAAAGGTTGCCACATATTTTGTGTTTGTCAAAAGTTTTTACGCAACCTGTGCCAAAACTTTGCGGGTAATCAAGCGGAATGGCACAAGTGCGATCAGCGCGAGCGCGAGCTTGACCAACCAGTCAGCAATGGCAAGGGATACCCACAGCGGCGCTTCGGGGCCGTGGCCCAAGATGGGCAAGATATCGCCCGCCCAAGAGACATCATTGGCAGGTTCAAGGAAGCTGAGGCTTGCTGAAAACGCGATGGTGAAGAACAGCGCGGTATCAAGGCTAGACCCAACCAAGGTCGAGACGACAGGCGCGCGCCACCATGCGCCTGCGCGCAGGCGGTCAAATATGGCCACATCCATCAACTGCGCCACGAGGAACGCAAGGCCAGAACCAAGAGCAATACGCAACGTCACCAATGGCCCAAACTCGCCCATGATTTGCGTGCCGATCAGAGAGCAGATCACGCCCGTCACAAAACCCGCAAACACAACGCGCCGCGCGGCTGCGACACCATAGACGCGGTTCATGATGTCAGTGACCAAAAAGGCCAGTGGATAGGTAAAGGCACCCCATGTCAGCCAATTGCCGAATAGAAACTGCACAAGGATATTTGAGGCCAAAACGATGGCCGCCATGGCAAGGATGCCAGGAAGATAGGAAGATTTCATAATGTTCATCCGTTTTGACAAGGTAGTCGGAGACTTGGCCCCGCGCGCATCGCGGGACAGGGCGCGCTCTATGCTGATTGCCCAGCTTGTGCAAGCGCTGAAATGGCTTCGGCCACGATGCGGCTGGCCGTGGGTGTCATTGCTGCAAGATTGATGCGGCTGTCCTCAACCAGATAAATCCCCCGCGTTTCGCGCAACTGACGCACGTCATTGGGGCTGAGGCCCAGCAGCGAGAACATCCCGCGTTGTTCCGCGATTTGATCTGCGAGGCGACCCATTTGGTGCTGACGCAAATCATTGGCAAAGCATTGGCGGTTCGCGTCAATCTCTTGGCGCATCGCCGATAGCTCGGCCACCCAGTTGGCACGCAGTTCGGGATCATCCAAAATCACTTGCACCACCCGCGCCCCATGATCTGGGGGAAAGGCATAATTCTGGCGATTAAGCCATGTCAGCAAGCCTTGCATCTCAGATTGAATGGCAGGGCTGTGGCATTGAGCCAGAACCGCACCCACGCGATCCCGATACAGCCCAAAGGATTTAGAGGCGGAAAACCCCACCAAAACTTCAGGGCATTCAGTGCAGATCACATCTAAACCCGCGCGATCTTGTTCTATCCCACTGCCAAATCCCAGATAGGCCATGTCAATCACGGGCAAGGCCCCGCGCTTGGCCAGTGTAATGGCGATCTCGCGCCATGTGTCTGGGGTTGGTTCAATCCCCGTTGGATTGTGACAGCAACCGTGGATGACCACGGCATCCCCTTGTGCCACTTGTGCCAGATCCGCCATCAGGCCTGCGTGATCCAACCCGCCTGTTGCCTCATCGCGGAAGCGATAGGTCTGAACCTGCAGACCCAAATAGCGCAGGATTGAGGCGTGGTTGGGCCATGTTGGTTCTGGCAGCCATACCGTCAGGTTTGGGCGCAGATATTTGAGCGCCTCAAAACATTGGCGCAACGCCCCCGTTCCACCAGGTGTTGCAATCGTGGCTTTGGCCCCGCGCGTGGAAAATAGCAACTCTTCGACCGCCTCAAGATAGGCCTTATCGCCTGCAAGCGAGACGTAGGATTTGCTGTTCTGTGCGTCCCAAATCCGCCGCTCGGCCTCTTTGACCGCTGCCATGATTGGGGTCTGTCCTTGGCCGTTTCTGTAGACCCCTACGCCAAGGTCGATTTTTTCAGGGCGCGGATCAGCTGCAAAAATTCCCATCAGACGGATGATTTTATCAGCTTCGGGGGCGGTCAGCGTTTCAAACATCATAGGCCTTTAGGCAGGGTGAAGCGATGTGTCTCTGTCGCGGGTCAGGATGCGACTGCGATCGTCGAACCGCTCAGCCACGAAACCCGCCGATTGATAGAGCGCCAGTGCACGCGGATGGTCAAGCGTGCAGGTGTTTATTGTGACGGATGTGACGCCTGCGCCATCCCATGCTTGCGCCAATGCTTGGTTCAGAAGGGCGCGGCCCAACCCTTGGCCAACGGCATTTGGCATAAGGCCAAAATAGGCCAGATCGCAGATCGGCGGGTCGGTGAAATCAAGCATGAAAAACCCTTGCGGCACGCCGCCACGTTTGGCGACCCACAGCTCGACCAAGGGGCTTTCGAGATAGGCGCGCAGTTCAGCCTCGGGGCGATTATGTTGATCTACCCATTCGTAATCGCGTCCCACCGCGTCATAGATCGCAAAAAAATACCAAAGGGGCGGATCCATAGCGCGCTCAAGCGTGATGTCTTGGGGCAGCGCGGTTTGGGTATCAGGCCGCGCGGTCATACGCAAAAAAGTGACGCGATAGGGAACCTTGGTTCCTGCCTTAATCAGGCTCATCCCGTCTCAACTTTCAGCTGATCGAATTGGCCCCATTCGGCCCAAGATCCATCATAAAGCGCATGATCGCGATGCCCAAGGATCTCTAGCCCCAAGGACAAAATAGCCGCCGTTACGCCAGAGCCGCAGCTTGTGATAATCCGCCGCTCCAGATCAACGCCTTGATCGGTAAAAGCGGCGCGCAAAGCCTCGCCTTTTTTCATGGTGCCATCGGAATTGAGCAGCGTGGCATAATGCACGTTCAATGCGCCTGGAATATGGCCAGCGCGCAGTCCTGCCCGCGGTTCAGGTTCCTCACCGCGGAACCGCGCGGGGCCGCGCGCATCAACAATCTGCCAATCGCGCAATTTCACGGCAGCAGCGACTTGGGTCACATCCTTGACCAAATTTGCTTGGCGTTGTGCGGTCATGTGGCGGTCGCGCAGGATTGGTGCCATATCCTCCAAGGGGCGACCCTCGGCCTTCCATTTTTTTAATCCTCCATCAAGAACGGCGATGTCCGTTTTGCCCATCAGGCGGAAAAGCCACCACACGCGGGCGGCTGAAAATATGCCCGCCCCGTCATAGACCACGACCTGATGCCCATCACCCACACCCATCGCGCGCATCCGCGACATGAATTTCTCAGAGGGTGGTGCCATATGGGGCAAGGCAGATTGGGTGTCGCTAATCTCGTCAATATCAAAGAAACGAGCACCGGGAATATGGCCCGCGTCATATTCCGCGCGGGCATCGCGGTTCATATCGGGCAAATACCAAGATGCATCCAAAATCCGCAGGTCAGGATCCGACAGATGGGCCGCAAGCCATTCGGTTGAGACAAGGGTTTTAGGATCATCAGTCATAGCAAACTCCACGGCGCGGTTGGTCAAGGCGACCTTCAAAAAGACCTAGCCCAAATTGGTGATCAGGCAAAGGGCGCATGACAGCTTACCCGTTTTGTTTAAGAATCCGCTGCTTTTGGCGGTTCCAATCACGCTTGGCGCTGGTTTCGCGCTTATCGGCGACTTTTTTACCTTTGGCGATACCAATCTTGAGCTTCACAATGCCACGATCGTTGAAATACATGACCAAGGGCACAAGGGTCATGCCTTCGCGTTGCGAGGCGTTCCAAAGACGCGCGACCTCCCGCTTCGAGCAAAGAAGTTTGCGTTTGCGCCGCTCTTCATGACCCCAAGTTTTGGCTTGGGCATATGGTGCGATATAGGCGGCCACCAACCACAATTCGCCATCCTCAACCGCCGCATAGCTGTCGGCGATATTGGATTGGCCTTGGCGCAGTGACTTCACCTCGGAGCCTTGCAAGACGATTCCAACCTCAAGGTCAGATTCAATAGCATAGTCAAACCGCGCGCGGCGGTTCTCAGCAATGACCTTGTAGTTTTTATTTTCGTCTTTCTTTGCCATATCGGCCCTTCTTGCCGATCAGGCGATCAGACCCGCGTGCTGCATGGCCGATTTGATCCGCGCTTTTGTCGCATCGCTCAGCGTGGTCAATGGCAGCCGCACCTCATCATTTGCGCGCCCCAACAGAGACAGCCCATATTTTGCACCAGCGACACCTGGCTCAAGGAAAATGGCCTCATGCAGCGGCATGAGCTTGTCTTGATATTCAAGCGCTGCCGCATAATCGCCGCGGAGAGTTGCCTCTTGCATCGCGGCACAGAGCGCGGGCGCAACATTCGCTGTGACGGAAATACAGCCCACGCCGCCTTGTGCGTTAAAGCCTATCGCAGTGGCATCCTCACCTGACAACTGCACGAAATCCGTGCCACAGGTAATGCGTTGCTTGGGCACACGGCTGAGATCACCAGTGGCATCCTTCACCCCGATAATATTTGGCAACTTGGCGAGTGCGCCCATCGTATCAGGCATCATATCCACCACAGAGCGGGGTGGAATGTTATAAATAATGATCGGAATGCCGACTTCATTTAATGCCTCGAAATGGGCAATCATGCCTCTTTGCGTGGGCTTGTTGTAATAGGGTGTTACCACCAAAGCGGCCTCCGCCCCCACATCCTTGGCGAATTGCACAAAGCGCAATGCCTCGACTGTGTTGTTGGATCCTGCCCCTGCAATAACGGGCACGCGCCCTGCGGCGGTTTTCACAACCGCCTTGATCACGGCCTCATGTTCTTCATGGCTCAGGGTTGGGCTTTCGCCTGTGGTGCCAACAGGCACAAGCCCGTGGCTGCCTTCAGTGATCTGCCACTCCACGAGTTTTTCAAGCGTGCCGAAATCAACAGCGCCGTTTGTGAACGGCGTTACCAATGCGGGCATAGAGCCTTTGAACATGACACGCTTCCTTTTTTCGTTTCTGGACAGATGATCTGCCTTGCCATCCCAACATAAGCGCAAGACCGCGCGGACACTAGCGATCTTCGACAGAATTGCCAAGTTCCTCTCTTGCAGATGTCGAGGGAAGATATAGCTTGGGGGTCAAAGAGGCGCATAATAGCGCCCGAGCAGGTTTTGACTTTTAAAATTTAGGGGTTCACCCGTGACAGGCGCGATAGGCACAGGACGTAGATGGCATAAGATCATTGTGGCCGTGGGTTTGGCTTTGGTCGCATTGGTGATGCCAATTCGCGCTGCGTTGGCCCAAAGCCCCCTCAGCGAGGCAATCGCGGCGGCAACAGAGCGCGATTTTGAGCGTGCGCGCGCGCTTCAATCGGGTCTGGCTGACGCTGTTGCCCGCGATGTTGTGCAATGGGTTATTTTGCGCGCCCAAGGGGGCACAGCGGCAGAATACCCCGATTTTCTAGAGCGCCGTAGCGATTGGCCAGGTCTGCCATATCTTCACCAACAAGGTGAGGGGGCCATGGCCGAGGGGGGCAGCCCTGATCAGGTTATTGCCTATTTTGGCGGTGCTATGCCCCTGACCACCGATGGGCTGCGCGGTTTGTTGGCGGCCCATGAGGCGCGTGGAAACAACACAGCCTATCAACAAGTGCTGCGTGAGGCTTGGGTGACCATGCCACTGTCCCGCGATTTGGTTGCAGATCTCTTGGCGCGGCATCGTTCGGATCTAGCCGCGCTGAATTTTGCGCGGCTTGATATGTTGCTCTGGGAGGGTGAAACCGCCCTTGCCGAGCAGATGATGGCCGAAGTGGAGAGTGGGGCGCGTGCCTTGGCGGTGGCGCGTTTGGCCCTTCGGGCTGGGCGCAGTGATGGGATCAATGCGCTGATTGATGCTGTTCCAGCACAATATGCAGATGATGCGGGGCTTGCTTTTGAGCGGTTTCGATGGCGCATGGAGGCGGGGCTTTGGGATGGCGCGCGTGAGATGATGTTGGCGCGCTCAACCTCGCAAGACGGATTGGGTCGCCCTGAATATTGGTCGTGGCGGCGTGCCTCATTGGCCCGCGATGTGATGCGCGAAGGGGATTTTGCGCAGGCCTATCAATTGGCCGCGCCGCATTTCCTCTCGCCCGAACGCGATGCAAGCGATTACGCGGAATTGGAATGGTTGGCAGGATATAATGCCCTGAAATCTGGCAATGCCGCCCGCGCCTTGACCCATTTTGAGGCTATGAGATCGGTTGTAGATTCACCCATTTCGTCAGGGCGTGCGGGCTATTGGATTGGGCGCGCGCATGAGGCCTTGGGCAACACAGAGGCGGCCCGTTCTGCCTATGCCTATGGCGCTGAATTCCAATCGAGTTTTTATGGTCAATTGGCCGCAGAGCGCGGAGGTTTCCCGCAAGATGAAGGGTTCCTAGGCCGCGAGCAATTTGGCGATTGGCGGCAGGCTTCCTTTGCGAATTCTTCGGTGTTTCACGCGGCGTTGTTGTTACATCAGGCCGGCGAGGGGGATTTGGCGGAACGCTTTATGACCCATTTGACCGAAAGCCTGAGCCGTGCCGAGGCAGGTGCGCTGGCCCAATTCGCGCTTGAACTGCGCGAGCCGCATTATGCGGTCATGATTGCAAAACGCGCGGCTTTGGATGGGCATGAGATCATGCCTGCCTATTTCCCCGTGACCGATTTGGCATCGGCAGATTTGGGGTTTGACCCTGCTTTTGTTCTGTCAATCGCGCGGCGCGAGTCTGAGTTTAACCCCACAGTTATCAGCCCTGCAGGGGCGCGCGGTTTGATGCAGGTGATGCCGCGAACCGCCCAATCCGAGGCGCGCCGACAAGGCATTGCTTATGAAGAGCAGCGCTTGCTGAGCGACCCCGCCTATAACGCGCGGCTTGGCGCGGGATATTTGCAATATCTTAGCGAAGATTTCGGGACGAACCCCGTGCTTTTGGCTGTCGCCTATAATGCGGGGCCTTCACGCGCGACCGCTTGGATCGAGCGATTTGGTGATCCGCGCGATCCCTCCGTTGATATTGTGGATTGGATCGAAGCCGTGCCTTTTACTGAAACGCGCAATTACATCATGCGCGTCACGGAGAGCCTTCAGATTTACGAGGCGCGTCTGACGGGGGCGTTGCAGCGTCCGCATTTGTCGGAACTGCTGCAACGGCGTTGATTTGCTCTGCTTTTTCTTTGGCGCGGGCGCGGAAGAGGGTGAACAACCCTGCCGCAACCACAAGCCCTGCGCCCAGTGCCACGTTTTCCCTCAGCACATCGCCGAAGATTAATATCCCGATGATCGAGGAAAACGGCATCTGCAAGTAGGCGAAAGGCTGCACGGCACTGGCTTCGGCCACCTCATAAGCGCGGATCAGCAAATAATGCCCAAGCGCGCCTGTCATGCACAAAAACCCCATCCAGATCCAATCGGTTGGGGCCATGGCCTCCCAAAACCAGATGCCAACTGCGGTCATAAAGATCGCACCCGTGATCCCCGTCCAAAAGAAACTGGTTGCCGCGCTGTCTTGGCGGGACACATAGCGCGTCAAAAGCCCATAGACCGCGAACATCAGCGCCGATGCCAATGGGATTAGCGCCTCAATGGCAAAAACAGTCACGCCAGGCTCCAAGATGATGAGGATGCCGATAAAGCCCGTGCCAATGGCCGCCCATCTACGCCAGCCCACCTTTTCCCCAAGGATTGGCCCAGATAGGGCCGCAACCAAAAGCGGATAGCACGCAAAGATCGCGTGGCTTTCGACCAGACCGAGAAGCGTGAAGGACAACACCGCCACGCAAATTTCGGCTGCTAACAGAATCCCACGGAAGGCCTGCAAAAAAGGTTGGTTGGTGGCGGCAGCCGCCTTGAGCCCGCCTGCCTTGCGGGCGGATATGGCGATGACGAATGCCGCAAAGAACCAATAGCGGATCATCACGACCATCATGACATTATATTCACCCGCCAAATGGCGGCTGATCCCGTCTTGAATTGCAAAGACGATGGTCGTGGCAATCATTAGGAAAATGCCCTTGCGGGTGTTCTGCTCGATCAATTCTTGCGCCCCTTCGTCATATGGCGTTTGCGGCCAAACCCTTGCGCCCTCGTGATAGAAAACCCCGCGCGCTCAAGGGCGCGGCGCACTGCGCCTGCGGCGGTGTAGGTCGCACAAGTGCCGCCCTGCTTGGTATGCTCTGCCACGGCTTGCATAAGATCATCTTCCCAAAGCTCGGGGTTTTTGGCAGGTGAAAACCCGTCAAGAAACCACGCATCTGCGACCCCATCCCATTGGGGTAATGTCATGCGCGCATCCCCGAAAACAAGCTGCAAAACGTAGTCAGGGCCTATGATTTGTGGTGGCAAATTAGGGCTTTGGGTCAGCGCGGCACAGGCATCGGCGGGCAAATTCGCGCGATGCGCCCCCCATGCGCGGGTCAAGTCATCACTTTGCAGCGGGAAGGCTTCAAAAGATGTGAAATGTAAAACGCCCGTGGTCTTGGCCGCGCGAAACGCGGCAAGGCTGGCCAGAAAATTCAAGCCTGTGCCAAAGCCAAGTTCCGCAATGTGAAACCCATCGCAAAACCGTTCGGGTAGGTCATTGCCGCTGAGGAAAACATAGGTGGTTTCCGCTAATCCGTTATCGAGCGAAAAGAACGGATCATCGAATTGGCGCGAGACGGGAATATCACCCGTCCGCCATTCAAGGGGATGTGGCTGGCTCTTATTCATGGCTTGCCTTAAAAGACCCGCGACATTGCGGGCTTGTGGCAAACTGAGCCTGTCGCCGAAATTTGGCAAGGGGCGAAATCATGCGCTACGATGTAACAGTTTTGGGGGCAGGGATCTTTGGGCTTGCCATTGCATGGGCCTGTGCCGCGCGCGGCGCAAAGGTGCAAGTCATCGATCCTAACGGCATTGGCGCAGGTTCTTCTGGCGGTGTTGTGGGGGCCTTGGCCCCTCACGTGCCCGAACAATGGAACGCGAAAAAACAATTCCAATTTGAAGCTCTTGATGGGGCAGCCGTATTTTGGGCAGGTGTCGCTGATGCTGCAAACCTGCCTTCTGGCTTTGCGCGGGTCGGACGCGTGCAGCCGATCATGGATCAGGCAGGGCTTGATCTGGCGCGCGCGCGTCAAAGCGGGGCCAAGACCCATTGGCAGGGCCGTTATATCTGGGACATCCGCCCTGCCGCCGATTATGCGCCATGGATCACAAGCCCCACCGCGCAGGTTATTTTCGACAGTCTCAGCGCAAGGCTTGCCCCGCGTCAGGGTTTGGTCGCCTTGGCCGCAGCTTTGCGGGCCAAGGGTGGGCAGATCGTCAGTGATGCCCCGCTGATGGGGGCCGTGGTTGAGGCTACAGGTGCCGCAGGTTTGGCAGAGCTATCCGATGCTTTTGGCGGGGTGGTGGGCGCGGGCCAAAAGGGACAGGCGGCAATCCTTGATGCGGATATGGGCCGCCTTCCACAGCTTTTCATAGATGGGGTGCATTTCGTGCCGCATGAAGGGCCGCAGGGGCGCGGGCAGGTTGCCATCGGGTCAACGTCAGAGCGCGACTTTAACGATCCATCCACCACGGACGCCAATCTAGATCTTTTGATTGAAAAGGCGCGCAGGCTATGCCCTGCTTTGGCAAAGGCGCAGGTCGTCACGCGTTGGGCGGGGCTGCGCCCCCGCGCCAAAAGCCGCGCGCCGATGCTGGGGCGGCATCCGCTTCGGACGGATCACTTTATTGCAAATGGTGGCTTTAAGATTGGGTTCGGCATTGCCCCCCGTGTTGCCGATGTCATGGCCGATTTGGTGCTAGAGGGGCGCGATACTATCCCCTCTGATTTCGCACCCGCTGTGTCCTTGCCAGCACAGGCCTAAAGCCCCGCTGCACGCCGCAATTCACCCATCAATTCATCAAGGGTTTTTTGCGCGCGCGCATTGATCAGGACCTCGCCATCAAATTGATCTGGCCCTTGCGCCAAACAGAGCTCGGGCCCAGTCAAAAGATGTGGACGAAATGGCGTTAGACAGAGGCGCAGCGAATATTGCGCCCGCTCGCCGCCTGCGCGCCCTGCTGCTGAAGACATAATCGCAACGGGTTTATCGCGCCACGGGTTGCTGTCGGTGCGACTGATCCAATCAAGCGCATTTTTCAAAACACCTGACAGCGCCTTGTTATATTCAGGGGTCGAGATGACCACCGCATCCGCCGCTGCGATTTGATCGCGCAGGCGGATCACCGCCTCAGGGATGCCTTGGCTGTCTTCAACATCCCCATCATAGAGCGGAAGCTGCAAATTCGCCTCAATAAATTCGGCGGGGTCAAAGCTCTGCGCAGCCGCGTTCATCAGTTTTCGATTGCTTGATCCTTTGCGCAACGCCCCGCACAGCCCGATTAATCTTCCTCTGGACATCTCGCACCCTTCTTCGTCTATGCTCCTCGCAAAGATAGTCAGGATAGAGATTGAAACAATGACCCCCCCTTCACGCCATGGCGGCAGAATCCTTGCAGATCAACTTGCAGCGCATGGGGTACGGCGTGTTTTCTCTGTTCCAGGTGAAAGTTTTCTGGCCGCATTGGATGGGCTTTACGATCACCAAATCGAGAACATCGTGTGTCGCCAAGAGGGGGGTGCGGCCATGATGGCCGAGGCCCATGCAAAAACCACGGGCGAGGTGGGCGTTTTATTCGTTACCCGCGGGCCTGGGGCCAGCAATGCCGCCTCTGGTCTGCATGTGGCCATGCATGACAGCACCCCGTTGGTCTGTTTTGTCGGGCAGGTTCCGCTGGCGCATCGGGATCGCGCAGCTTTCCAAGAGGTTGATTATCGTGCGTTTTTTGGCCCGCTCGTGAAATGGGTCGCGGAGGTGGAGCAAACTGACCGATTGCCAGAATATATCGTGCGCGCGTTTCGCGTAGCGCAATCGGGCCGCAAGGGGCCCGTGGTTTTGGCTCTGCCCGAGGATATTCTTTCGGCTGTGGCGGACTGTGTTGATTTGGCCCCTTCGGGTGTTTCGTCCTCTTTGCCTGATCCGCAGATTGTTCGGGAATGGCTTGGCGCCCTCGCCGCGTGCAAATCACCCATGATCGTGGTGGGTGGCAGCGATTGGTCAGAACAGACCCGCGCGGATGCTGAAACGATTGCAGCACATTTGGACATCCCAATCGCCACCAGTTTCAGGCGGCAGGATTACGTTGATAATCATCACCCTTGCTTCGCGGGGTATCTGGGTGTCGGGGCCTGTCCCGCAACTATGCAAAGTTTTGCCAAGGCGGATGGGGTTCTGGCCCTAGGCACCCGCATGGGTGAGGTGGTGACAGGCGGATATGTGTTGCGCGATCCGCGCAAGGGTTGGCAGGGGCGGCTTTATCACGCGCATCCTGATCCGGATGAATTGGGTCGCGTCTATCGCCCTGATGCAACTATGGTTTGTGACATCCCCGCTTTTCTGCGGGTGGCGCGGGCGGTTCTAGATGATATCCCCGCACAAGATCAGGGTCGCGCCGCGCGCGCGCATGCGGCCTATCGCGCGTGGCAAAACCCCCAAACCACAACGGGTGATGTGCGCCTTGAGGAAGTCGTGCTTGAGATGTCCCGTATTCTTGGGGGGCGTGGGATCGTGACCAATGGCGCAGGCAATTACGCGGCTTTTGTGCATCGCTATTTCTCTTATCGCCGCTACGGTCAACAGCTTGCGCCGACTTCTGGCTCGATGGGATATGGATTGCCTGCGGCGGTCGCGGCCAAATTGGCGCATCGTGAAACCCCTGTGATTTGCATGGCGGGGGATGGTTGTTTGCAAATGACCTTGCAGGAGCTGTCGACCGCGCGGCAATTCGGGGCGGATATTGTCGTGCTGATCGCCAATAATGGCCGCTACGGCACCATTCGGATGCACCAAGAGAAAACCTATCCAGCGCGCGTGTCTGGCACGGATTTATTCAACCCTGATTATGTTGCCTTGGCAAAGGCCTATGGCGGGACGGGTCATTTGGTGACCTGCACAGCTGAATTTGCGCCTGCCTTTGAGGTGGCTTTGGAGGGAGGCTTGCATCTGATCGAATTGCAGCTTGACCCAGATATGCTGGCGCCATCCTTTAACCTCTCTGATCTCAAAGGCTAGGTGGCGCGCTCACCGCTTGCGCCGCAGCCTCAAGCGCAGTAAATGGCCCATATGACACGGGTGTTTGACATGGATGATCGCGCGCGCCTGCCGTGGCGCTTTTTCGGGCGTGCCTCTGGCGACAGGGGGCGTTTGCCGTCCTTGTGACGCAAACCGATTTCCCTGATCCAATCGCCCGTAAGGAGTAAAGACATGACCGCAGGAAAAACGCTTTATGACAAAATCTGGGATGCCCATCTCGTCCATGAGGCTGAGGATGGCACCTGCCTTTTGTATATTGATCGCCACCTTGTGCATGAGGTGACAAGCCCGCAGGCCTTCGAGGGTCTGCGTATGGCAGGGCGCACTGTGCGTGCGCCAGAGAAAACCATCGCTGTGCCAGATCACAACGTCCCCACCACACCTGATCGTTTGAAAGGTGGGATGAATGAGGAAAGCCGCATTCAGGTTGAGGCGCTTGATAGAAACGCCAAAGATTTTGGGATACACTATTACCCCGTTTCTGATGTTCGTCAGGGCATTGTGCATATTGTTGGCCCTGAACAGGGTTGGACATTGCCAGGCATGACCGTGGTTTGTGGCGACAGCCATACCGCGACCCATGGGGCCTTTGGGGCGCTTGCGCATGGGATCGGCACATCTGAGGTTGAGCATGTTCTGGCCACCCAGACCCTGATTCAGAAAAAATCCAAGAATATGAAGGTCGAGATCACAGGCAGTCTGCGCCCAGGCGTGACGGCCAAGGACATTACCCTATCCGTAATCGGCCATACGGGCACGGCGGGCGGCACAGGCTATGTGATCGAATATTGCGGCCAAGCCATTCGTGAATTGTCGATGGAAGGGCGCATGACGGTCTGCAACATGGCGATTGAGGGCGGCGCGCGCGCGGGCCTGATCGCGCCTGATCAAAAGACCTTTGACTATGTCATGGGCCGCCCCCACGCGCCAAAGGGCGCGCAATGGGAGGCCGCTTTGACATGGTGGAAGACCCTGTTCTCGGATGAGGACGCACATTGGGATAAGGTCATCACCATCAAGGGCGAGGACATTGCGCCCGTGGTGACATGGGGCACTAGCCCTGAGGATGTATTGCCAATCACCGATTTTGTCCCTGCACCCGAAGATTTCAAAGGCGGCAAGGTCGATGCGGCGCGCCGTTCCTTAGAATATATGGGCCTCAAACCGGGTCAGCGTTTGCAGGATGTCGAGATTGACACGGTGTTTATCGGGTCTTGCACAAATGGCCGCATCGAAGATTTGCGCGCGGCAGCTGAAATTCTGAAGGGTAAGAAAATCGCTGTAAAGCGCGCGATGGTTGTGCCCGGCTCTGGCCTTGTGCGCGCGCAGGCTGAAGAAGAAGGTTTGGCTGATATCTTCATCGAGGCAGGTTTTGAATGGCGTCTTGCGGGATGCTCCATGTGTCTTGCGATGAACCCCGACCAACTTCAGCCCGGTGAACGCTGTGCGGCAACATCAAACCGCAACTTTGAGGGGCGTCAGGGGCGCGGTGGTCGCACCCATTTGATGAGCCCTGCAATGGCTGCGGCTGCGGCGATAACAGGCCGCCTCACTGATGTGCGCGAGATGATGTAATTTCGCCCTTTGTGAATTTCGAAAAAGCCCCGCCGATTTGGCGGGGCTTTTTTGTTGCGTTACAGCAAGGTGCGCTCGACCACCCAATAGGCCCCAATGGCGGAGATGACCACCGAGGCGGGGATTGCGATGAAGGGGCGATACCAATCGCGCTTGCCAAACCAGAGGCCAACCGCAAGGAAAGCCAGACCGATTACCGCAAGCTGACCAAATTCGACCCCAATATTGAACCCGACCAATGCCACGCCAAAGCGGTCTGCGGTGATCCCAAAATCCCCAAGAACTGAAGCGAAGCCAAGCCCGTGCAGCAGGCCAAACCCGAACACCAACGCCGTGCGGGCGCGTAGGTTTTCACGGCCAAGAATGTTTTCGACACCCACATAGACGATTGAAGCAGCAATTAATGGCTCGACCACCGAGGCGGGGACGCGCACAATCTCAAGACTTGCAAGGGCAAGCGTAATGGTATGGGCCAAGGTAAATGCGCTGACCTGAAGCAACAAAGGCTTGAGGCGCAGCGAGAAGAAAAACAGGCCCAAAACAAACAGAATATGATCTATCCCTAAGGGGATAATATGCTCAAACCCTGCGACAACATATCGGGTAAAGACGGGCCATGCCCCCTCGCTAAGGGCAGTGCCGCGGGGCAAGGGTGCTGATAATTCGCCATTGGTGAGAAAGCCTTGATAGGCATCCGCGCCGCCGCCCACCTGACGCAGCACCAATTCGCCATAAGACGCGCTCCAGCCAATTTGAACGGGCGCATCCCCCATAGGTAAATCGGCGCGCAGGGTCAAAGTGGTGTCGCGTGGTAGTTCCAAATCGGGATTGGGGGTGATGCTGACACCCACAAATTCAGGGGGCAGTGTCACTCCATCCACGATAATCTGGATATTTTCCTGAATGCGCGGCCATGCCCCCTCGAACGCGGCGCGCAGGGCCTCGGGCGATTGCGCGCGCAATTGGTCATAGATCAACGCCTCTGGCGCGTCATTGGTATTTTCTAGACCCGCAAGGTTAATACCTGCAATCAGCGGCTCTAGCGTCAGGGAGATGCTCATCTCCACCGCATCGGCGGTGACAGACACATCGGCCACTGCAGGGCGGATTTCATGGGCCCGCGCTGATGTGCTGAACATCAAGCAGAGGGCCGCCAACAAAAAAGTGATGTGGGAATTGTTTGACAAAATGCGTCTTAAGATCATGGTCACTGCCTAGATTAAAGGGGAGAGATGCAATGAAACTGGCCGTTTGTTTGAACATTGGCGCAATTTTGTTGGCGGGCAAGTTATTTGCGCATGAATTTTGGATTGATCCCCTCGAATACATGGTTCCGTCAGGCGGGGATATTCGCGCTGACCTGCGTGTGGGCACCGAATTTCGTGGTGCGCCGATGGTATATCTGCCGCGAGATTTCACGCGGTTTGAAATTGCTGATGCCAATGGTTTGCGGCCTGTTGAGGGGCGTTTTGGGGATCGCCCTGCCGCCCATGTTTCGGGTGTTGCTGATGGATTGGTGGTGATGATCCACGAAAGCACGCCGAAATTGGTCACATGGTCAGAGTGGGAAACATTTGCAGCATTTGCCGCCCATAAAGATTTTGGCGCCATCGAAGCGCGCCACAATGCACGCGGACTGCCGCGCGCAGGTTTTTCCGAGGCCTATACCCGCCATGTAAAGGCGTTGTTCGCCGTAGGCGAGGGGGCGGGACAAGATCAGCGATTTGGTCTGTCGACCGAATTCGTTGCATTGGAGAACCCCTATCTTGACGATGTGAGCGATGGGTTCTTGCTGCAGCTTTTTGACCAAGACACCCCGCGCGCCGCTGTTCAGGTTGAGCTGTTTGCGCGCAGCCCCGAAGGCGAGGTTACGATCACGCTGCATCGCACCAATGATCAAGGCGAGGTGAACTTGCCTGTCATGTCAGGTTACGCCTATTTCGCCGATGCTGTGGTTTTGGATGAGATTACACCCCAAGAAGATGGCCCCGTGTGGGGCACGCGTTGGGCAGGCCTGAGTTTTATGATCCCATGAACGCAGGGTGTGAGTATGGCTTGCCCCTGCGTGCCAGATTGGCTAAAGCCTGACCGATCTCAAGGAGAGGCCTATGGATAAGTTTACAACCCTGACGGGGATTGCAGCCCCGCTTCCGCTGATCAATATCGACACAGATATGATCATCCCCAAGCAGTTTTTGAAAACGATCAAACGCTCTGGTTTGGGAAAAAACCTCTTTGACGAGATGCGCTTTGATCAATCAGGCAATGAACTCCCCGAGTTCGTTCTGAATAAACCTGCTTATCGGGACGCGCAGATTTTGGTCGCTGGCGACAATTTTGGCTGCGGCTCCTCGCGCGAACACGCGCCTTGGGCCTTGTTGGATTTTGGCATTCGTTGCGTGATTGCACCGAGCTTTGCTGATATTTTCTTCAACAACTGCTTTAAGAACGGGATTTTGCCGATCCCCCTGCCGCAGGAAGAGGTCGATAAACTGATGGATGACGCGTCAAACGGCGCGAATGCCACCTTGACCATCGACCTTGAGGCTCAAGAGATCACCCGCCCCGATGGCCAGAAGATCGCCTTCGAAATCGACCCGTTCCGCAAACATTGCTTGCTCAATGGATTGGATGATATCGGGCTGTCCTTGACCAAGGTCGAGGCCATTGACGCCTTTGAAGCAACCGCGCAAGCCGCGCGTCCTTGGGTCTAGTTTCAAGCGCGTCTGCGCTTTTGCCCTGATCTGACTGGATAAATTTCAGGCCCCTGCATCCTCATCGGTGTGGGGGTCTTTTTTAATGTGTTTCATTAGGTATTAAATTTAGGCAATATTGTGGCAATTGAGGCGGCCTTATCGTCAGAATGAGGCGAAATTGTGGAATAAGGGGCAGGCACGAACCGACCCCATCCAGAACGAGGAAGAGCAGGTGCTTTCACAGCTTTTTGGCGCTGTGCTTAGGGCAGTATTGGTGTTTTTTGTCATTGCGACACCATCGCTTGTCCTTGGCGATACATCCCGCGGGGATGTGGAAGGCGTTATGCTGTTTGGATTGATTGCGGCCCTCTTTGTGGTGTTTGAATACAGCGCCCGTCATCCCGCTATCATCGAGTTTCGCGATGCGCCGCCCTATAATCGTCTGCGCATTTTGGCCCTGTTTTCGATGTTATTCTTGCTGAGCCTTGTTTCAGCTGATCCTGTTCATTTGCAGCATTTCAACGGACCAGAGGGTGCAGTCAGTGCAATGGCCAATAGAGCGCACCATTGGGGTGGCGTGCTGTTTGACAGCGGGCTTTCGCACCTTAGCCCTGACTATTTGTTGCAACGCTTGTTTGGGGCAGCGCCCCTATCCGTGCAGGCCATGGATCACGTCAGGGTCATGGCCGCTTTGGCCCTGACCATCGCCCTTGGCACATTGTTCTTATTCGCCCTGTTCATACGTTTTAGCAAATGGCCCGGACGGGGAATGTCGATCAATATGTGGGTGAACTTGCCCATGTTCGACCCGACAGTGGGCAGCGATGTGACCCATCGTTTAAAATGTGATGCGCGCAGAAATATCATATGGGGCTTAGGCCTGCCGCTGATATTGCCGCCCGTCTTGGGGGCTGTGTTTTCACAGACAGGCAGCACCCTTGCCTATGATGGGCAAGGCGCGGTTTGGGTTGTGACCCTATGGGCCTTTTTGCCAATGTGCCTGTTGATCAGGGCAATGGCCCTGCTGCGGTTGCGCTACATGATCCGCAGCTATCAAAAGAGGATCATCGCGGCGCTGACACCTGATGAAAGACTGGCCCTTTCTTGACCCTGACGCAGCCAAAGGATAGGGCGTGTGCAATCAGGATTTTCAAGACGGATTAGTTCCATGAGCAACCCATCGCTTCTCATTCTTCCCGGTGACGGGATCGGCCCCGAGGTTATGACCGAGGTGCGCAAAATCATCGACTGGTATGGCGCAAAGCGTGGCCTGACCTTTGATGTCACCGAAGATCTGGTGGGCGGTTGCGCCTATGATGCGCATGGCACGCCTTTGACCGATGAGACGATGGAAAAAGCGCAAAGCGTTGATGCCGTGTTGCTTGGCGCGGTCGGCGGCCCGAAATATGACAATCTCGATTTCAGCGTAAAGCCTGAGCGCGGCCTGCTGCGCCTGCGCAAGGAGATGGATCTCTATGCGAACCTGCGCCCTGCGCAGTGTTTTGATGCCCTCGCGGATTTTTCTTCGTTGAAGGCGGATGTGGTCGGCGGCCTCGACATCATGATTATCCGTGAACTGACCAGCGGCGTTTATTTCGGTGAGCCACGCGGCATCCATAAAGAAGGCAATGAGCGCGTTGGCGTGAACACCCAGCGTTACACTGAAAGCGAAATCGCCCGCGTGGCGCGGTCGGCCTTCGAACTGGCGCGCCGCCGCAACAATAAGGTCTGCTCAATGGAGAAGGCCAATGTTATGGAATCGGGCGTGTTGTGGCGTCAGGTTGTGAGCGAAGTGCATGCTGCTGAATATTCTGATGTGGAATTGTCGCACATGTATGCTGACGCAGGCGCAATGCAGCTGACCCGTTGGCCAAAGCAGTTTGATGTGATCGTGACGGATAACCTCTTTGGTGATCTGCTATCGGATTTGGCAGCAATGTTGACAGGGTCTTTGGGCATGCTGCCTTCGGCAAGTCTGGGCGCACCGATGGCCAATGGCCGCCCCAAAGCATTGTATGAGCCCGTTCACGGCTCTGCACCTGATATTGCAGGTCAAGGCAAAGCAAACCCGATTGCGTGCATTCTCAGCTTTGCGATGGCGCTGCGCTATAGCTTTGATCAAGGGGATGAGGCGACCCGTTTGGAAAAAGCGGTTGAGGCCGTTTTGGCCGATGGCCTGCGCACAGCCGATTTGATGGGGCCAGAAGGCGGCTCGCCCGTTTCGACCGCTCAGATGGGTGATGCCATTGTCAAAGCGCTAGACGCGTCTTTGTAAGTTTCGGCCCTGTTCTGATTTGCACCCGCTTGACCGCACGGTTGAGCGGGTGTTTTTGTGCAGATACGCCACCCGATGCAAAGCTGCAGCATCGGGGGCAGGAATATCGCCATCTCGCATATTCAATCTTGGCAAGCGGCTGTGCCGATGCCTTGATTGAGGAATAAGCCAAGGAAATGCCATGTCCAAAGATCGCAAGAGCACCAATATCAAAGGCGCATTGATCGCATTGGCGGCATTCGGAATTTACGCGACCCACGATGTGGTGATCAAATATCTTGGCTCAAGCTATTCGGTCTTTCAGATCGTGTTCTTCTCGGTTTTGTTTGGCTTTCCCGTCACCATGTTGTTGCTGATGGGCGAGCCCAAGCCAGAAACATTGCGGCCCAAATACCCGTTCTGGACAGCATTGCGGTCAATTGCGGTGGTGTTCACGGGGGCGACTGCATTTTACGCATTCTCAACCCTGCCCTTGACCCAGACCTATGCGATCATTTTTGCGATGCCAGTTCTGATCACATTGCTGGCCATCCCTATGTTGGGCGAACGCATTGGCATTCGGCGCGCAAGCGCGGTGGTCGTGGGGCTTGTCGGTGTTTTGATCGTGCTTCGACCAGGGGCGGCGGATTTGAACCTTGGGCATTTATCCGCGTTGGCGGCGGCATTTGGCGGCGCCTTAGTCTCGGTGATTTTGCGCAAGATCGGGTCTGAGGAACGCTCCGTTACCCTGATGCTTTATCCGATGATGGCCAATTTTATCGTCATGGGCGCGCTTCTGCCTTTCGTCTACGAGCCGATGCCGCTCTTGGATATGGCATTGATGGCGCTGGTCGCAATTTTGGCCTTGCTTGCGATGTGGCTTGTGATTTTGGCCTATCGCATGGCGGATGCGGTGATCGTTGCGCCCATGCAATATTCGCAGATCCTTTGGGCCGTGTTTTTTGGCACAATGTTTTTCGGCGAAGGGGTGGATCAAGCCACAGTAATCGGTGCAGCCGTTATCATCGCGTCAGGTGTTTATATCGTGCTGCGCGAAGATAGCCGTCCTGCGGATAGCCAAAAGCCTGTCTTGCGCACCCATGGCCGCATTGGGGCACCAAGCGTGCCACGGATGACGGCAATTTTGCGCGGCAAGGAAGAAACAGACTAGTCGTGCATATTTCCGACTGTTTTAATCGGATGTCTTCCCTCAGGTCTGAAAATCACATAAGCCCTCTCTCATGACTGAGAAAATGCGCATCACGGGGGATCATTGGTTTGGCCTTTTGGGCAAGCTTGTGGTCGCATTATGCCTTCTGCCGATGATTGCTGTGGCGATTGCCGCGCTTTCGGGTGGGTTCGACACAGTTGTTAGTCTTAGCCAAAGCGTTCTGCCCCGCTATGTCGGGGCGACCTTGCAACTCAGTGTGATCGTAGGGCTAGGAACGGCTGTAATTGGGACGGGTGCCGCATGGCTTGTCACCATGACGCGGTTTTTTGGGCGGCGGGTGTTGGAAATTGCCCTCGCCCTGCCTTTGGCCTTCCCAGCCTATGTTCTGGCTTATGCCTATACGGATTTGCTTGATCATCCAGGTCTTGTGCAGTCCACCTTGCGCGCCTTTATGGGATGGGGCCCTCGCGATTACTGGTTCCCTGAAATCAGATCACTTGGTGGTGCAGCGGCAATGTTGGTCTTGGTGCTTTACCCTTATGTTTATCTTCTGGCGCGCGCAGCGTTTCTGCGCCAAAGCGCTACCGCCTATATCGCGGCGCGTACGTTGGGGCAGGGGCCATGGGGCGCATTCTGGCGCGTCAGTCTGCCTGTTGCTCGCCCGGCGATTGCAGGGGGTGTGCTGCTTGCTTTGATGGAAACCTTGGCTGATTACGGAACCACCGCCTATTTCGGTGTTCAGACTTTTGCCACGGGCATCTATGTCAGTTGGTTTGGCTTGTTTGACCGCGCGGCGGCGGCGCAGCTTGCCCTGTGTCTGTTGGTTGTGGCCTTGACCCTTGCCACGTTCGAACGCCGACAGCGCCGCCATTCCCGTCATCATGACGCGGGCCGTAGATTTGAGGTGATGGAGCCTGTCACCCTCAATGGCCGCGCTGCTTTGGGGGCTATTTTATTCTGCGGTTTGCCCGTTCTCTTTGGCTTTGTTTTGCCC
This sequence comes from Rhodobacterales bacterium HKCCA1288, assembly GCA_015693905.1. Lineage (NCBI taxonomy): Bacteria > Pseudomonadati > Pseudomonadota > Alphaproteobacteria > Rhodobacterales > Rhodobacterales bacterium HKCCA1288. The sequence goes on from CP065161.1 coordinate 2,072,701, forward strand.
GTGTGGATTTTGATCACGCTTGCGGCTGATCAAGCGCATATCCTTTTCACAGAACGCTATTTGGGCTTCTTGCGGCACTCTTTGACACTTGCCGCGATTGCGGCCTTCCTGACTGTCGGGGCGGCCATTGCGCTTGGATTTCGTGCGCGCTTGCGGCCCACGCGGATGTCAAAAACGGCCCTTAGGGTAGCGGGCATTGGGTATGCTGTGCCCGGTGGTGTGATTGCGGTGGGTCTGTTGTTTCCCTTTGCGGCTTTTGACAATGCGCTTGACCACTTCATGGAGACGAATTTCGGTATTGATACGGGCCTTTTGATCAGCGGGTCGATCTGGCTGATGATCATGGCCTATATGGTGCGTTTCATGGCGGTGGCGCTGAACACCTATGAGGCGGGCATGGCCACCCTGAACCCGAATATGGACGCGGTCGCGCGCACATTGGGGCATGGGCCTGCACCTATGTTGCGGCGGATCCATGTGCCGATCTTGCAGCCTTCGATCTTGACCGCGCTGCTGATTGTTTTCGTGGATGTGATGAAGGAGCTGCCCGCCACCTTGATCCTGCGCCCCTTCAACTATGATACGCTCGCCGTGCAAGCGCACCGATTGGCCGCGGATGAACGATTGGCTGAGGCCGCAGTTCCCAGTCTGATCATCGGTGCCGTTGGTTTGATCCCAGTGGCCATTTTATGTTGGAGCCTAAGCCGAGAAGATAGGTGAACGGGTTGATCATACCCCGCGCCCATAGGTGGGCAATCTGGGGTCAGGACATAACACGCCTCAGCGCCCCAAAAGCAAACGAGCGCCCCTTGAGAGGGCGCTCGTGAGTTGTTTGGTGGTTCGTGGCCTGTTGCGCGAATCTATTCCCAACCTGCGGTGTTCAGAACCTCAACCGCTGCGCCGACATTTTCGGCAATATCCGACAGATCAATCGCATCAGGGCGGAAGATGCCCAGTGCCGCGACCGATGGGGCGAGGCCAACACCCGGAACGGCAGGGTATTCATCATTGCCCGCTGAGAAATACTGTTGCGCCTGATCCGAGGTCAGATATTCCAGAAAGGCAATCGCGTTCTCGCGGTTCGGGGCATGGGCCGCGACCCCACCGCCAGACACGTTCATATGCGCGCCGATATCGTTCTGGTTTGGAAAGACCCATCCGATATTGGCCAGTTGGTCGGGGGTGATTTGGTCATCCCCTTGGCGCAGGATGCGGGCGAAGTAGTAGGTGTTCGACATCGCAATATCACATTCACCAGAGGCAATGCCGCGCAGCTGATCCGTGTCGCCACCTTGGGGCGCGCGGGCAAAATTTTCAACCACGGCGTTGGCCCAGTCCTGCACAGCATCGACACCCAAATGTGCGATCAAGGCTGCTGTGAAGTTCTGTGTATAGACATTCGTGGCAGAGCGGATGCAGATCTGGCCTGCATATTCTGGCTTGGCCAAATCTTGATAGGTTTGGGGCGGGTTGGCGACATCGGTTTTGTCATAGAACAAAATCCGTGCGCGCTGCGAGAACGCAAACCACTGGTTGCTGTCATCTTGAAGATAAGAAGGAATGCGGGTTTCTAGCACATCGCTTTCCACGGGCTGCAGCAGTCCCATTTCGGCAGCCCGCGCCAAGCGCACTGTGTCAACAGTCAAAAACACATCTGCAGGGCTATTGGCGCCCTCGGCCTGCATCCGCGCGATCAGCTCATCTGCATTGCCTTCGATGCGGTTGATGGTGATGCCTGTTGCAGCGGTAAAATCAGAATATAGCCGCTCATCCGTGTCGTAATGGCGGGATGAATACAGGTTCAATTCCTGCGCCTGTGCCGCGGTCAGGGTGGTTAGAAAAACGACGCTGCCAAGCAGCAGGGAGAGGGGTCGGGTCATCCTAAAGCTCCTGTTCGAGTTATTTCCGACAATTTTAGTCGGGATGCTGCTTTTGATCACGATTCACGCAGCGGGTCAAATAAATTCCGACAAAAATTATCAGATTTAACTTCTGGCTTGCCCTTGCCTTGGTGCTACGGCATCAGTTTGGCTAAGGGATGAGGAGGACAGCCAGCCATGAAAGCGGGCATTGCTTTTCTTGTGCTCGCCTATGTGCTGAGCCAGTTTTATCGTGCATTTTTGGCCGTCATGGCCCCTGTTTTGGCATCGGATATCGGGGCTACGCCGCAAAGCTTGGCGACAGCTTCGGGCGTGTGGTTCGCCGTTTTTGCAGCGATGCAAATTCCTGTGGGTATCGCACTTGACCGTATTGGACCGCGCCTGACCGCATCGGTGTTGCTGCTTGTTGGCGGTGCGGGGGGTGCTGCGCTGTTTGCGACTGCGGCGGATGTGCGCGATGTGCAAATTGCAATGGGGTTGATCGGATTGGGCTGTTCGCCCGTTTTGATGGCAACCTATTACATCTTTGCGCGGGTTTATTCTGCGGCCATCTTTGCCACGCTCGCAGGTGTGACGATTGGCATTGGATCAATGGGCAACTTGGCAGCTGCAACACCCATGGCTTGGGCGGTTGAGGCCGTGGGGTGGCGCGAAACTGTTTGGGGCTTGGCGCTTGTGACAGGTCTTGTTGCGCTGGCTTTGTTCCTTTTGATCAAAGACCCCGCCAAACCAGAGGGGGATCAAAAAGGCAGCTTGATGGATCTGCTGCGCATTCCTGCGCTTTGGCTTATCTTCCCGTTGATGTTAGTGGGCTATGCCCCGTCAGCGGGGGTGCGTGGCCTGTGGGTTGGGCCTTATATGGAGGATGTCTTTGGTCTAACTGTTGCTCAGATCGGCACGGTAAGCCTGATCATGGGGGTTGCGATGGTGGTGGGCAGTTTTGCCTATGGCCCGCTGGATCGGTTTTTTGGCACGCGCAAATGGGTTATCTTGATTGGGAACCTGTTGGGCGCCCTCGCCTGTTTGGCGATTTGGGCTGTGCCCGAAAGCAGTATTTTGACAGCCACCGTTCTGGTTGCGGCCTTGGGGTTATTTGGGGCGTCCTTCCCTGCCCTTGTTGCCCATGGGCGCAGCTTCTTTCCCCCGCATTTGGTTGGGCGTGGTGTGACCTTAATGAATTTGTTTGGCATCGGTGGGGTGGGTGTGATGCAATTCGCCTCAGCCCCTTTCTTCACTGCGCTGTCAGGCACGATGGCCTTGCCTGCCGCCTACGGGGCCTTGTTTGGGGTTTTTGGGCTTGCCGTTCTGATCGGATGCGCAATTTACCTCTTTAGCGAAGATCGCCTTGACTAAGCGCGACCAGATTGCGCGCCAAGTGCCCCTTTCGCTTTGGTCGCACATGATTTAAGGGCATGCGCAGTCGTAAGCCTGAAGGATATGGAACATGGGTTACAAAGTTGTCGTTGTCGGCGCCACGGGCAATGTGGGCCGCGAAATGCTCAACATTCTAGACGAACGTCAATTCCCCGTTGACGAGATCGCCGTGCTTGCCTCGCGTAAATCGCTTGGCACGGAATGCAGCTTTGGTGACAAGACCCTAAAGACCAAGGATCTCGATACATTCGATTTCACAGGCTGGGATATCGCATTTTTCGCGGTTGGGTCTGAAGCCACAAAAACCTATGCACCGATTGCGGCCTCGCAGGGTTGTATCGTGATCGATAATTCCTCGCTCTATCGCTATGATCCTGATGTGCCTTTGGTTGTCCCTGAGGTGAACCCTGAGGCGGTTGAGGGCTATGCGAAGAAGAACATCATCGCAAACCCCAATTGCTCCACCGCCCAGATGGTTGTGGCATTGAAGCCGCTTCATGATCGCGCGCGGATCAAGCGTGTTGTGGTCTCGACCTATCAGTCTGTGTCTGGCACAGGCAAAGATGCGATGGATGAGCTGTGGAACCAGACCAAGGGAATGTTCGTTCCAGGTCAGGAAGTTGCCCCGAGCGTTTACCCCAAGCAGATTGCCTTCAACGTGATCCCGCATATTGATGTGTTCATAGAAGATGGGTCTACCAAGGAAGAGTGGAAAATGGTCGCTGAGACCAAGAAAATCCTCGATCCTTCGGTTAAGGTGACTGCAACCTGCGTGCGTGTGCCTGTCTTTGTGGGCCATTCCGAGGCGATCAATATCGAGTTTGAAGATTTCCTAGACGAGGAAGAAGCCCGTGACATCCTGCGCGAGGCCCCAGGTGTGATGGTGGTCGATAAGCGTGAGACGGGCGGTTATGTAACGCCCGTGGAATGTGTCGGCGATTATGCCACCTTTATAAGCCGAATCCGTCAGGACAGCACGATTGAGAATGGTCTGAATATTTGGTGCGTCAGTGACAACCTGCGCAAAGGTGCTGCGTTGAATGCGGTTCAGATTGCAGAAACCTTGGGCAATCGGGTTCTGAAAAAAGGCTGACGCATGGCTTTGCGCAACAAATATGACGGGGGGCCATTGGCCCCCCTTTTTCTTAAAATCGTTCGGCGCGGAGGACTTCGCAGTCAGTCACGCTGACCACACCGATATGCCGCTCCACCACCGCGAATGCCGCTTTGAGCAGCGCCTCTAGCTTTTCTGGGCGAATGATGCAGACCACGTTGATCATTCCGCCTGCGCGGCTGACCTGACCCTCGCGGCTCCATTGTCCTGAACGGCCCGACCCGCCCAACACGGGCAGGATGGTGAAGCCTGTCACCCCCGCCTTGACCAATGCATCCGTGAGGCGGGTTTCCATGACCGCCTCAATTGTGATCTCAACCCGTTTTGCCTTATGCGTTTCCATTGCCTTAGCCTCCCGTGGCGGCGCGCGCCAATGCCAGATAAATTGGTATGCCCAATGTCAAATTGAACGGGAACGTAATCCCGAGCGATAGGGTGAGATAGATTGAAGGATTGCCCTCAGGCAGGGCCACGCGCATTGCAGCAGGCACCGCGATATAAGAGGCCGAGGCGGAGAGCGTCATCATCAACATCACGCCGCCTGTCGACAGACCCAAAAGCAACCCAGCTCCGAGGCCAAGGCAACTGCCGATTAAGGGCATCAGCACGCCAAAGGCAAAAAGCCCTGGCTTCAGCAAATGCCGCGCATCCCGCAGGCCGCGCCCCGCTACAAGGCCCATATCCAAAAGGAAAAGGCACAGCACCCCTTGGAAGGGAGATACGATGAAAGAGGCAATTTTATCCAAGCCCTCTTGGCCTGTGATCCCGCCAATAATGAAGGATCCGATGAGCAAAACAATAGACCCATTCAGCAGGATTTCCCGCAGCAGACCCGCATCCATACCGCCGCCTTGATCCGCTTTTGCATCGGCCCGTGCCACAAGCCACAGGGCGGCCAAGATTGCAGGGGCCTCCATCGCGGCGGCGACCGCGACCATATAGCCTTCGCTCATCAAACCTGCAGTTTGCAGCACTGAACTTGCCGCGACAAAGGTCACGATCGAGATCGAGCCGTAATGTGCCGCCACTGCGGCGGCATCAATGGCCGTTAGCCCTGTCATCACGCGCAGCAAAGCGAAGGCGATGAAAGGCAGAACAAACGACAAAATCACCCCAGCCAAAATTGAGAAGATCAACGTTTGGTCAATGCCATGCGCGGCCACGCTAGCCCCGCCTTTGAAGCCAATGGCAAAGAGCAAATAGAGCGACATCCCTTTCGCTACGGCCTCGGGCACGCTGAGGTCAGAGCGCGCAAAAGCAGCTGCAAATCCTAAGACGAAAAACAAGATGATGGGCGAGATCAGGTTCTGCGCCGCGAGCGACAGGATCGAGTCCATGAACACCTCCAGATTTTGCTCAGCGTTGCCTAACGAAGCGGGGCCAAGTGGTAAAGTTTAGACTTTGACAAAATGGCGTAATGTGCCGTCATAGCTTTCGATATCCATATCCGCGATATCGGCCCAAATCCCATGCAGGGTCAGGTTCTTTGAACCTACAGCCTCGGCCACCACGGGATAGCTCATCAGATTTTCAAGCGAGACTTGTATCCCCTCTTTCTCAAGCATGGTTTGTTGAACCTCAGGGGGGGTGATATCTTTGACCCTGTCAAATCCTGGCCGCAAAACATCCAACCAACGGCCCACAAAGCTTTCTTTCTTTTCCAAATCGGGGGCGCGGCCTTGGCACATGTCAATACACCCCCGCACGCCGCCGCAATTGGAATGGCCCATGATGATGAGATGCTCGATTTTGAGGTTCTTAATTGCAAACTCGACCGCGGCAGCGGTGCCGTGATGCTGCCCGTCAGGGGTAAAAGGGGGCACCAGATTGGCAATGTTGCGGTGAATGAATAATTCGCCTGTGCGTTGCCCAAACACGGATGTCACAGCAACGCGGCTGTCGCAGCAGGCTATGACCATGGCCTTTGGATTCTGCCCTTCGGTTGCCAATTTGCGAAACCAATCCCGGTTCTCAGGAAAGGATTTCACTTTCCAATCCTGATAGCGTTCAAGCAAATAACTTGGCAGTGATTTAATGCGGTGCATCCATAACGTCCCTTCAGAGCACTTGATCACAATCTCTGATATTTTTCTATAAACTGTCTTTTCATTCCTGCCTCAAATCAACCTTTTCTTCACCCCCAAATATCACCCTGTGACCACATGCAGCGCATGGTGGGATGGGAAAATGACGGATGTGGTGACCGTCTTGCGTTTTGAGGAACCTGCGCGGTTTGATCCCGACAGGTTAGAGCGGCTTTGTCGCGATATTGGCGAGACGCAAGCAGAATATGAAGTGGCTGTGGGGCTAGAGCGCATCATGATCGCGCTCGCGCAGATTGACTGTGTCGACAGCACGCTTGAACGGAAAAAGATTGTTGCTGAGATTGCCGACTCTGCCAGCAAGATCGGTATGGCGACTTTGGCGCGGGTGGCGCGCGATGTTCATATCGTGATGGCGCGCCAAGATATGGCCGCAATCGGCGCAACCTTGGCCCGTTTGCGCCGTGTGGGTGAGCGATCAGTTTATGCGATTTACGATATTGAGGATATGAGTGTGTGATCGCCCTTGCGGCGCGGGATGGTGTTGTTACTTTGCGTTGCAGCGATATTGCCCTGACCTCAAAGGAATGACGGAATGTCCCACGCGCTGCGATTTGCCCGCCCAGATGAATTTCCTGATACGGATGCAATCCCCGTTCATGTGATCAGCGCCGATGGGGCTGATGCGGCTTTGGCTCAGTTGGACGCGGCCTCACGGCAATGGGCCATAACCCATGGCTTTAGCGGGGCATTGGGCAAAACCTGTCTTCTGCCCAATGCGGCGGGTGGAATTGCCGCCGTTTTGTTGGGGGTGGGAACGTCCGCTGATCGGATCAGGAAACGGTTCGCTGCAGGTGCCGCGATTTCTGATTTGCCAAAAGGTCTTTATGAGGTGGCCTCAGCCTCATTGGAGGGCCACCCGCAAAACCTTCGCGAAGAAATTGCACTGGGGTATTTACTGGCGGGATATCGGTTTGACCGCTATCGTCAAAAATCAGGTCGCGAGGCGGCCTTGGTGGCGCTTGCGGGCATAGATGCCCCGCATTTTGAACGGCTCGCCGAAGCCGAGGCCATGGTGCGTGATCTGGTTAACACCCCTGCGCAAGACATGGGCCCCGAAGAATTGGAGGAGGCCGCCCGCGATTTGGCGGCGCGCTATAACGCCAAGATTTCCGTGATCCTTGGGGACGATCTATTGGCGCAGAATTTCCCGATGATTCATGCGGTCGGTCGGGCCAGTCCCCGCGCGCCTCGTTTGATTGATATGACTTGGGGCGAAGGCGGGCCGCAAATCACCTTGGTGGGCAAGGGCGTGTGTTTTGACACAGGCGGTTTGAACCTGAAACCTGGATCATCTATGGGCACGATGAAAAAGGATATGGGGGGGGCTGCCAATGTTTTGGGCCTTGCTCGGATGATTATGGATGCGGGTCTAAAGCTGCGGTTACGGATCTTGATCCCTGCAGTTGAAAATGCCGTTGATGGTTCAGCCTTTCGCCCCAGTGATATTTTGACCGCGCGCAACGGCATGACGGTCGAGATCAACAACACTGATGCCGAGGGGCGGTTGGTCTTGGCTGACGCCTTGGCGCTTGGGGCCGAAGGTAGCCCCGATCTTATGATTTCTATGGCAACATTAACTGGGGCTGCGCGGGTCGCAGTGGGGCCAGATCTTGCACCATTTTACACTGATGATGAGGGTCTTGCCGCGCAGATCAGTGCCAAGAGCCCTGAACAGTTCGACCCTGTTTGGCGTATGCCCTTTCACGCCCCTTATGAGGCTATGATTGAACCGGGCATTGCCGATCTGGATAACGCGCCCTCTGGGGGCATGGCAGGGTCGATTACGGCGGCCTTGTTTTTGCGCCGCTTCACCCAAGGCGCCGCGCGCTATTGTCACTTCGATATTTTTGCTTGGCAGCAAAGTGATGCACCTGCGCGCCCAAAAGGGGGTTTGGGTCAGGGCATTCGTGCGCTATACGCGGTGCTGTCTGAAGGGGTTTAAGACATGGCAAGCGATCCACGGATCACGGCAAGCAATGGGCGGGTGGCGCTTCGGGCGCTGCAAGGTCAGGTTATGGCGGATGAATTCTTGGATGGCACATGGATGACGGTGCAGCAACCGTTGGCCAATATCATGACCGAACCAAAGGGCACACGGGCGAGCCAATTGTTGTTTGGCGAGCGGTTTTTGGCGCTTGAAACGCGCGATGGGCAAGTTTTCGGTCAAGCAGAGCGGGACGGCCAAGTCGGTTATATTTTATCGCAGGCCCTTGCGGCAGAAACGCCCGTCACCCATTGGGTCACCGCCCCTGCAACCCATCTCTATCCGCGCCCCGATGTAAAATCGCCGCCCGATGTGTCGATCTTTTTCGGCGCACGTGTGAATGTGGTTGAGCCTGCGAAAGAGGGCGAAAGCTTTCACCGCATCCAGACGGGGCATCATGTTCCAAAATCCCACCTGCGCCCCTTAACAGCGCGGTTTTCGGATACGGTGGGCGTGGCTGATCTATTCCTTGGAACCCCCTATCTTTGGGGCGGCAGCAGCCGATGGGGCATTGATTGCTCTGGCCTGATCCAATTGGCGATGCGCGCCTGTGGACAAGACTGCCCACGGGACAGTGACCAACAAGAGGCAGCGCTCGGCGCGCTTTTGCCCGAGGATGCACCGCTGCGCCGCGGGGATTTGGTGTTTTGGAAGGGTCATGTCGGGATCATGGCCGATGAAGAGATGCTGTTGCACGCAAATGCCCATCACATGGCGGTGGCCTATGAGCCGCTTGCCCATGCCGAGGCGCGTATTCGCACGTCTGGCGGTGGCGAGATCACCGCGCGCAAACATGTCTTGATAGAATGACGGGGTATTAATCGTCTACGGCGCGGATCAATTTGCGCTCTAGCACGCGCAGGACATTGCGCAGATCATGCCCGCGCTTGAGAATGCGCCCGTCCATCCCAATCACGGAATACATTCCCTGCTTGCCTGCCAATTTGGGGCGCTTTTCAATCCGATAAATGGGGTGTTCGGCGGTGCGGCGGAAAACTGAGAAAATCGCAACATCACTCAGCAGCGACATTCCATAATCGCGCCATTCACCTGCAGCCACCATGCGGCCATAAATCGACAGGATCGCCGATAATTCGCCGCGATCAAAGGCGACCTTTTCGGGAATATGGGAAGCGCCAAAGGATTGAGTATGCATCACCATAGGCTGATGGTGGCATGAATTCTAAGAAATGCAAGGGAGATCATAAAAAGGCCCGCAAGGTCAGCTGATCTTGCGGGCCGTGATGCGCGGTGTCGCTTAGGCGCGAACCAGTTTTTCGTAGGCGTCCGAGATGTTCCGCGTCAGGGCGCCAACCTCGAAATTATAGCTGCCAATCTGACCCACTGGGGTGACTTCTGCGGCGGTGCCCGTCAGCCAGCATTGTTCAAACCCTTCCAATTCTTCGGGCATGATATGACGCTCATGCACCTTGATTTGGCGATCGTTCAACATACCGATAACTGTCTGGCGGGTTAGGCCATTGAGGAAGCAATCTGGCTTTGGCGTATGCACTTCGCCATCTTTGACGAAGAAGATATTTGCGCCTGTCGCCTCGGCGACATAGCCACGATAATCAAACATCATGGCATCCGAGCAGCCTTTGGCTTCGGCCTCATGCTTGGACATTGTGCAGATCATATAAAGGCCTGCTGCCTTGGCATGGCTTGGCGCCGTTTCGGGCGAGGGGCGTTTCCACCGCGCGATATCAAGTTTGGCGCCTTTGGTTTTTGCATCCCCATAGTAATTGCCCCAGCCCCATGCCGCGATGGCCAAACGAACGGGGTTACGGCGAGAGGAGACACCCATATCCTCACCCGCGCCGCGCCACGCAACCGCGCGCACATAGGCATCGCTCAGGCCATTGGCCGCGAGAACCTCGGCCTTGGCAGCCTCAATTTGGTCAACAGTAAACGGAATTTCGAAGTCCAATTGGCCTGCGGAAAAATGCAGCCGTTCGGAATGGGCGCGGCTGAGGAAAATTTTGCCACCATAGGCGCGCTCGCCCTCAAAGACGGAAGATGCATAATGCATCGCATGGGTCAGAATATGCACATTGGCCTCGCGCCAATCGACCAAAGCCCCATCCAGCCAGATTTTCCCATCGCGGTTATCGTAGGTGCCGCTCATCTTTCCAATCCCATCTTTCCTTCAGGGCGCATATCTGCGCCAGTTTGCAAATGTTGTGCAAAATACGGCCGTTTCGGACATAATATTTCGCAAAACTGGCAATTCGGTAACAATTGATTCTTGGAAAGTCAACAAGGCTGACATAAACTGTGAAGTGTTCCTTGGTTCCGATGCCAAAGATCAAAAATGATGCGGGAGGTGAAGATGGCAGAGCGTGCAGTCAATAACCCCATCGGCACGGGCGAAAGCTTGCTCTTTTTGACGGATGAGCAGCTGCGCCGCGGGATTGAGGCGATGTTTTTCGCCTATCGGGGATTTACCGCTGATCCTGATCGCATTTTGCAGAATTACGAATATGGTCGCGCTCATCATCGTGCCATCCATTTCATCAACCGCACCCCTGGAACGACAGTCAATAACCTGCTGAATATTCTGGGCGTGACCAAGCAGTCCCTCAATCGCGTTCTGCGCAGTCTGATCGCTGATGGTTTGGTCGAAAGCCGCGTTGGGGTGCAGGATAAGCGCGAACGGCATCTTTATCTCACCGAAACAGGTGCCAAGCTTGAACGCGAATTGTCAGAGGCGCAGCGCAACCGCATGCGCGCGGCCTATCGCAATGCGGGGCCAGAGGCCGTGGCAGGATTTCGTGCTGTCCTTGAGCAGATGATGGATCCTGAGATGCTGCGCCATTTCCAAGCAGGTTTGGATACCTAAAATGGCAGACACCAACCCGCATATCTTGATCGTGGATGATGATGAACGCATCCGCGGGCTGTTGCAAAAATTTCTCATCCGCAACGGGTTTCTGGCCAGTGTTGCACGCGATGCTGCGCAAGCCCGCCGCCTGTTGCAAGGGTTGGATTTCGATTTGATTGTGCTTGATGTTATGATGCCGGGTGAGGATGGCATTAGCCTGACACAAGATTTGCGCAAAACGATGGATTGCCCAATCTTGCTTTTGACGGCCAAGGGCGAGGCGCAAGATCGTATTGCGGGTTTTGAGGCGGGGGCAGATGATTATTTGCCAAAACCCTTTGAGCCCAAGGAATTGCTATTGCGTATCGGCGCGATCCTGCGCCGTATGCCGCAACCCGAAGCCAGCCAAAATCTGCCCAAATTGCTGCATCTTGGGGCCATGCGCTTTGACATTGATCGTGGCGAGTTGTGGCAGGGTGATCAGCCTTTACGCCTGACTGCCACCGAGGCCGCATTGATGCGGATCTTTGCAACCCATGTGAACAGTTCTGTGACCCGTCAGCAGTTGGTCGAAGAATTGGGCCGTGACAAGATGGCAGGCGGTGACCCTGCGCAAGAGCGCGCAATTGATGTGCAAATCACCCGCCTACGCCGCAAGATTGAAGCTGACCCGAAACAACCCCGTTATCTGCAAACTGTCCGCGGCGCGGGCTATATGTTGGTGCCTGACTGATGGCGACATGGCTTTTTGAAAATCCATTTGCGCAAGATCATCGGACGCCAGAGGGCCATCCCGAACAGGTGGCGCGCATTGCGGCCATAAAGGCCCATTTGGATAGCTTAGATTTCGTGGGGCTTGAACGCCACGCGGCCCCATTGGCCACGGAAGACGATCTGCGATTGTGCCACCCCCAAGCCTATATTGACCAACTCAAAGCGGCTTTGCCCACGCAGGGGCAAGTTGCGCTTGATGGCGATACCTTTCTGTCGCCCGCCTCATGGCAGGCCGCGCTTTCGGGCGTAGGGGGTGTGATTGCAGCAATAGATGCCGTGATGGAGGGCCGCGCCAAAAACGCATTTGTCCTCACGCGGCCACCTGGGCATCACGCCGAAACTGCAACAGCCATGGGGTTTTGTCTGTTTGGGTCAGTGGCGATTGGGGCCAAACATGCACTCGAGCGGGCGGGGGCCGCACGGGTGGCCGTGATAGATTTCGATGTGCATCACGGCAACGGCACGCAAGATTTGCTGTGGGGTGAAACCCGCGCTTTGTTTGTCTCGTCACACCAGATGCCGCTTTATCCCGGATCGGGGGCGCGTGGCGAACGTGGCGTGGCGGGTAATATTCTGAATGTGCCCCTTCCACCCAATTCAGACGGGGCCCTGATGCAACAGGCCTATCTTCGCGATGTATTTCCGCGATTGGTTGAATTTGCGCCTGACCTTATCCTGATTTCCGCAGGTTTTGACGCGCATCAGGCGGATCCATTGGCCAATCTAAATTGGGATGAAACGGATTTTGCATGGCTGACGCGAGAAATTTGCGCATTTGCCGAAACCCAATGCGCGGGGCGGGTGGTCTCGGCGCTAGAGGGCGGTTATGATCTGCCCTCACTGGGGCGCAGTGTTGCGGCCCATGTCACAGAATTGATGGAAGCTTCTAAATGACAGATGACAACGACCTTGCGCAGATGAGTTTTGAAGACGCCTTGCGCGCCCTAGAGGAAGTCGTGGCCAAGCTTGAGCGTGGGGATGTGCCACTTGACCAATCCATCGCGCTCTATGAACGGGGGGCTGCGCTGCGCGCACGCTGTGAGGCCAAGCTCAAAGAGGCCGAAGAAAAAGTCTCCAAAATCACCCTAGATGGCACAGGCGCGCCAACGGGCAGCACCCCAGTTGAGGGGCTTTGAGCGCCTTTGGCCCCTATTGAGTTTCAAACCCGCCTCAGCACCCAGTCCCGCGTCATTGCTGCGTTCTTGACCGAGGCGCTTGCACAATATGGCTCAGATGATGTTGCTGCGGCGATGCGCTATGCGTTGCAGGGTGGCAAGGGTTTGCGTGGGTTTTTGGTGCTTGAGGCATCGGCGCTATATGGCATTCCTGCGGCCTCCGCGCTTCCTGCGGCGGGTGCGGTTGAGGCCATCCACGCCTATAGTCTGATCCACGATGATCTGCCTTGCATGGACGATGACGACCTGCGCCGCGGTCAACCCACTGTTCACAAGAAATGGAACGAGGCGATTGCGGTTCTCGCGGGGGATGCGCTGCAAAGTTTTGCATTCGCGCTTTTGGCTGATCCTAATCTTGGGGCTGCGGAGGTGCGGATCAAATTGGTGGCGACCTTGGCTGAAGCCGCAGGTGCGCGCGGTATGGTTTTAGGTCAGGCGCAGGACATTGCTGCAGAAACCGCTGCGTCCCCCTTGACCCTTGAGCAAATCACGGAATTGCAAAGCAATAAAACGGGCGCGCTGTTGGAATGGCCCGCCCATGCCGCAGCGATCATAGCGGGCCAAGATCCCGCACCACTGAGGGCATATGCCCGTGCAATTGGCCTCGCCTTTCAGATTGCTGATGACATTTTGGATGTGGAGGGTGACAGCAGCAAGGCAGGTAAGGCCCTGCGCAAAGATGCCGATGCGGGCAAAGCGACCTTTGTCACACTTCTGGGGCTAGACGGTGCCAAGGCTGAGGCAGCGCGCTTGGTCGCTGAGGCGGAAACGGCCCTCGCACCATTCGGGGATAAAGCCCAAAGCCTGCGCGACCTTGCCCGATTCATCATTGCCCGCGACAGATAGGCGTGATCCGTTGCCCTTGGCCCCTGTCATGGCTATATGGCGACCACTGGAGGGCCGATGACAGATAGACCTAAAACACCGCTTTTGGATCAAGTGACCACGCCGCGTGATTTGCAGCGGTTTTCTGATCATGATCTGATCCGCTTGGCCGATGAATTGCGCGCCGAGACGATTTCGGCTGTCTCCGAGACGGGTGGGCATTTGGGGGCTGGTCTGGGTGTAGTTGAATTGACCGTGGCACTTCACGCCGTATTTGACGCCCCGCGTGACAAGATCATTTGGGATGTCAGCCACCAATGTTATCCGCATAAGATTTTGACAGGGCGGCGGGATCGTATCCGCAGTCTGCGCCAAAAGGGTGGCTTGTCAGGCTTCACGAAACGCAGCGAGTCGCCCTATGACCCGTTTGGCGCTGCGCATAGCTCCACCTCTATTTCTGCGGCGCTTGGCTTTGCCGTTGCGCGCGATTTAAGCGGTGCCTGCGAGACAGGTTTGGGAGATGCGATTGCGATTATCGGTGATGGTTCGATTTCCGCAGGCATGGCCTATGAGGCCCTGAACAATGCGGGCCATCTGAAAAAGCGGTTGATTGTGATCCTCAACGACAATGAAATGTCGATTGCACCGCCGACAGGTGCGATGTCGGCTTATTTGTCCCGCCTTTATGCAGGCGCGCCGTTTCAGGAATTCAAAGCCGCCGCCAAGGGCGCAGTATCGCTTTTGCCTGAGCCTTTCCAACATGGGGCGCGCCGCGCGAAAGAACTGCTGAAATCCGCGACAGTCGGCGGCACCTTGTTCGAAGAATTGGGCTTTGATTACATCGGCCCGATTGATGGGCATGATATGGATCAGCTGCTTGCGGTTCTGCGCACCGTCAAGGCGCGGGCGGATGGGCCGATGCTCATTCATGCGATTACCAAGAAGGGCAAAGGTTATGCTGAAGATCGCCCAGATCGCGGCCACGCCACCGCGCGCTTCGATGTGGTCACGGGCAAGCAACATAAAGCACCCTCAAACGCGCCCTCATATACGCGTGTCTTTGCAGATGCGCTGATTGCCGAAGCCGCCGAGGATCCGTTGGTGACGGCTGTCACGGCGGCGATGCCAGACGGAACAGGCCTGAACCTTTTTGCAGAACGCTTTCCCGAACGCTGTTTTGATGTGGGCATTGCCGAACAGCATGCGGTGACCTTTTCGGCGGGTATGGCCGCGGGTGGATTAAAACCCTTCTGCGCGCTTTATTCGACCTTCTTGCAACGCGGCTATGATCAAGTTGTGCATGACGTGGCCATACAACGTCTGCCTGTGCGCTTTGCGATTGATCGCGCCGGGCTTGTTGGTGCCGATGGCGCCACCCATGCGGGCAGTTTTGACATCGCCTATCTGGCAAATTTGCCCGATTTCGTGGTGATGGCGGCCGCCGATGAAGCGGAATTGGTGCATATGGTGCGCACCGCCCTCGAGATTGGGGATCGCCCCTCTGCCTTCCGCTTTCCGCGCGGCGAAGGTGTTGGGGTCGAGTTACCTGCACGCGGTCAGGCGCTTGAAATTGGCAAGGGGCGGATGATCGCGGACGGCAATCGCGTGGCTCTCTTGAACTTTGGCACCCGTCTGAAAGAAGTGCGCGAAGCTGCAGAGATTTTGGCCCAGAAAGGGATCACGCCCACGATTGCTGACGCGCGTTTTGCCAAACCCTTGGATACAGATTTGATCGACCAACTCGCCCGCCATCACGAGGCGCTGATCACCATCGAAGAAGGGGCGATTGGCGGCTTTGGCAGCCATGTGGCGCAGCATCTCGCGGAAACGGGCGTGTTTGATCGGGGGATCAAATATCGCTCCATGGTGCTGCCCGATATTTTCATCGACCAAGCCAGCCCGCGCGACATGTATGCGGTGGCAGGCATGAATGCCGAGGATATCGTGACCAAGGTTCTCATGACCTTGGGTGTAGATGTTTTGGGGAAGCGGGCTTAAACGCCTATTTCCCCAACCGCTCCTCAATCTTGCGCAGCCGCTCAAGCACCTCATCGCGATAGGCATCAGTGGCGGCGTTGCTTTCTTCGGCATGCGCGTCTTGCATGGAATTGACGATCAGGCCAACCAGCAGGTTCACCACCGCAAAGGTCGTGACCATGATGAATGGCACAAAGAACAGCCACGCATAAGGATAAACATCCATCACGGGGCGCACGATGCCCATGGACCAACTTTCCAATGTCATGATTTGGAAAAGGGAATAGAAAGACGCGCCAAGCGTGCCGAACCATTCGGGGAAAGACGCCCCGAACAGTTTGGTTGCCATCACGGCACCGATGTAAAAGATGATCCCCATCAGCAAGAATACGCTGCCCATTCCTGGCAAGGCGGTGACAAACCCCTCGACCACGCGGCGCAATCGTGGCGCGGCTGAAATGACACGAAGCACCCTCAAGATGCGCAAGGCGCGCAGAACTGACAGCCCGTGGGTGGCGGGCATCAGCGCGATCCCAACGATCAAGAAATCAAAAACGTTCCATCCTGAGCGGAAAAACCGCGCGCCATGGGCCACCAGTTTCAGCGCAATTTCGATCACGAAAATCGCAAGGCAAATCCAGTCCAATGTCAGGATAATGGTGCCCGCCGTGCCCATAACTTCGGGCGATGTCTCAAGGCCCAAAAGAATGGCGTTAAAAATGATCACGCCGATGATGAATTGGCGGATGCGGGGGCGGTCTAGCCAATCGGCAAGTATCTGTCGCGTGGTCGCAAAATCACGGGTCATAGCAGCCATCCTTGAGCGCGTTACCGCGCCATATGGGGTCGGGTAAAGCGGGCGGCAAGTTCTATATGCGGCGACCAACGGAATTGGTCGATGGGCTGCACCCATTCAAGGCAATAACCTGCGTCAATGAGCGTTTTTGCGTCACGGGCAAAACTGATCGGGTTGCAAGATAGAAATGCAATCTGGGGGATCTCGGTTTTCGCCAATTCATGCACCTGTGCCTGTGCGCCTGCACGGGGCGGGTCGATGACCACCGCGTCATATTTGGCGAATTCGTCACTTAAAACGGGGCGGCGAAACAGGTCGCGGGTTTCGGCGGTAATGGGCTTTAGCCCGTCCGCATAGCGGGTGGCGTCTTGCAAGGTCTTGACCATATCGGCGCTGCCTTCGACTGCGTGCACGGGTGCTGTTTCGGCCAGCGGAAAGGTAAAGGTTCCACATCCCGCAAAAAGGTCAATGATGCGTGTGGCCCCCGAAATCGCGCTGCGTGCAGCGGCCAAAAGCGCTGCTTCGCCCGATTTGGTGGCTTGCAAAAATGCACCTGCGGGTGGGGTGACACGCGCGTGCCCCATTTGGTGATAGGGTGGGGTTTCCATAAAGACGACCTCATCCCCCCATGTCAGGCGCAGAAATTCGGTGCGGAATTTTGGCAATTCAGCCCGCAGCGCATGATCTAAGGGCTTGCCGCCCGTCACGTGGAGGTCAAGGCCGATGTCGGACTGGGTTAGGCTAAAGCCCAAAACCGCACTGCGCGATCCCCCTAAACGGGCGATCTCGGCCAATACGGGCAGCGTGGCCACCATCTCATCGGGCAAAAGGTGACATTCGCCGATTGGCACAATGACGTCCGATTTTCGGGCATGAAATCCCACCATCGCCCCCGATTTCGTGCGCCGCGCTGCAAAGGTGGCGCGCCTGCGTGAGTGCGCAGGCGAAGTTAGGGTTGCGCGGATATCGGTTGTGATCCCGTGCGCGGCAAGCGCAATGGCAATTTGGTCTGCCTTCCACGCACTGACAAATGTGTCCGAGGCATGTTGCAGGCTGCACCCGCCACAGGATTTATAATGCACGCAGACAGGTTTTACCCGCGCGGGGGAAGGGGTCACAATTTTGGCCCCGTCCAATTGACCTTCGTTTACCACGCCGCGCACCACCTCGTCTGGCAAGGTGAGGGGGACGAGGATTTGGCCTCCGTCTGCGTTCTGTGCAATACCATCGCCGCGATGTCCGAGGCGGGTGATTGTGAGGGTTTCTTCGCTCACGCGGAACCTCCGTCTGGATTAAGAAAGCCGCCCGATTGGCGGTTCCACAGCGAAGCATAGAGCCCGCCCTTTGCCAAAAGCACCTCATGCGGGCCATCTTCGATGATGTGGCCTTCATCTAAAACGATGATGCGATCCATCTGCGCAATGGTCGACAGTCTATGCGCAATCGCAATCACGGTTTTGCCTGCCATCAGGTCGCTCAGCGTGTTTTGGATGCTCGCTTCAATCTCGCTATCAAGCGCGCTTGTGGCCTCGTCCAAAATCAAAATCGGCGCATCTTTCAGAACCACCCGCGCAAGCGCAATGCGCTGTCTTTGCCCGCCCGAAAGTTTCACCCCGCGTTCGCCAACATGGGCCTCAAACCCTGTGCGGCCCTCTGGGTCTTCAAGATCATGGATGAACCCTAAGGCCTCGGCGCGTTCTGCGGCGCGGATTACGTCAGCATCACTTGCATCGGGGCGGCCATAGGCGATGTTGTCGCGCACGGAGCGGTGCAACAGGCTGCTGTCTTGCTGCACAACGCCCATTGTGGCGCGCAGGCTGTCTTGTGTCACATCGGCAATATTTTGGCCATCAATGCGGATTACGCCGCCTTCACAATCATAAAAACGCAGCAAAAGTTTCACGAGGGTTGATTTCCCAGCGCCAGAGCGCCCGACAAGCCCGACCTTTTCGCCGGGCTGGATGGTTAAACTGAGGCGATCTAAGCCACCCGCGCCGCGCCCATAATGGTGACTGACCGCGTCAAATTCGATCAATCCTTTTTCGAATTTGAGGGCGGATGCGTTATGGTGGTCACGCAATGTGATCGGTTGGGCAATGGTCTCCATCCCCTCCATCACCACCCCCAATTCCCGGAATAGGCTTGAGAGAGCCCACATGATCCAGCCCGTCATTGCATTGAGCTGTAAGGTCAGGGCGGTTGCCGCAGCCACAACGCCAACAGTTGCCGTTCCCGTATACCACAACCAAACCGACCAACCGACAACGGACACGATCAAAAGTCCGTTCAAGGTCAATAGCGTGACGTCCATTATCGTGAATATCCGCATCTCGCGGGCGAATGTTTGGCGGGTGTGCTCAATGGCCTCGCGGGCATAGTCCAGTTCGCGTGTTGTATGCGCGAAAAGCTTGACTGAGTGGATGTTGGTATAGCTGTCAACGACCCGTCCCGTTGTCATGGATCGCGCATCTGAACTGGCCTTGGAGGCGGGGGTGACATTGCGGATTGTCCAGCGCACCAACAGCCCATAAAGCCCGCACCAAATCACCAAGGGCACGGCAAGCCGTGGGTCTGACTGGGTCAGTAGGATCAGCGCGCCGATGAAATAGGCGATGGAAAATGTGATGGCGTCAAAAATCTGAAAAACCGCATCGCCTGCGGCGGGTGGGGTTTGCATAATCCGCCCTGCGATACGGCCCGCAAAATCATTTTCAAACCATCCGACCGATTGACGTAAAACATGCCGATGTGCCCGCCAACGGATCAGCGTGCCGAAATTCGGCAGGATCGCATTGTTCAAAAGCCCCACATCCAAAAGCTGCATCAAAGGGCGGACTAGCACCACAAAAAGCGCGACTAAGCCAAGCTCGAGCCCGTGATTTGCAAAGAGTTCTGCGGGACTATTGACCGATAGCAGATCAACAACGCGCCCCAAATAGACGATCAACCCCAATTCAATCGAAGCGACCACCATCGACATAAAGGCGGCTGCGATGAACACCCGTTTGAAGGGTTGCGCATAGCTGCGCAAAAATGGCCAGAGTCGATTGGGGGGCGTATCCTCATCGGCGTAGGGCGTATAGGGATCTACCAGTGTTTCGAAAAATCGGAACATTGCATCGGGCCTGATTGGTTGATTGGGTCGCAGCCTGACCCTGTGGCGCAATATAGGGCGGGGCTCACATAAAGACCATTGCGGCTGTCAGCGCGAGGGCGCTTGCCATGGTTTTGCGAAAAATATTCCATGCACGCGGCGTGGTCAGAAGCCGCGCTAAGGCCGTTCCTGCCGCGGCCCAAAACAGACAGACAAAAAGATTAATTCCTGAAAAGGCGGAGGAAAGGCGCAAGGCTTCTGTCAAAAGCGTGCCGCCCGCGCCAAAGCCCGCGGCGGCGGCAAGGCTGACGGCCCAGACCTTGGGATTGACCCATTGAAACATCACAGCCTGAAGAAAGGTAAACGGCTTTGCGACCTGTCGCGCCTTAGGATCCGCCGGTTTGGCCCGCCATAGGGTGAATGCCATATAAAGGATCCAAGATGCTGCGGCTATTTTCATCAATAAGGCAGCCACTGGATAGGCCAATAAAATTGCGCTGACGCCAAGACTTGAGGCCGCGGCAATCACCCCCACCCCTGCGGCGACACCGAAAATATGCGGAATGGTCGCGCGAAACCCGAACAGCGCGCCTGATGTGGTCAAGAGGATAACATTTGGCCCAGGCGAAAACAGCCCTGCAAAAACAAATGGGTAAAGCGGATCCATGGGCGATGGTTAGGCAGGCTCACGCAGGATGCGCGGCACTTTGAACTCAACATTTTCCACGGCAGTCTCAACCTGTTCGACTGTCACATCATAACGCGCCCGCACGGCATCAATCACTTCATTGACCAACAGCTCTGGCGCAGATGCGCCCGCCGTCAGACCAAGGCTGGTAATCCCCTCAAGCGCGCGCCAGTCAATATCGGTCGCCCGTTGCACAAGCTGCGCATAGTTGCAGCCCATTTTTGCCCCCACCTCGACCAAGCGTTTTGAATTTGAGGAATTGGGCGCGCCCACGACAAGCATGGCATCTGCCTTGACCGCCATCGCCTTGACGGCCTCTTGGCGGTTGGTGGTGGCGTAGCAAATATCTTCTTTGTGCGGGCCGATAATCGCAGGGAACCGTGTCTTGAGGGCCGCAACAACATCGGCGGTGTCATCAATCGAAAGGGTGGTTTGCGTCACAAAGGCCAGTTTCAGAGGGTCGCGTACCGTGAGGGTCGCAACATCCGCCACTGTTTCAACCAAGACAACTTCGCCCTCGGGCAATTGGCCCATAGTGCCAATCGTTTCAGGATGGCCCGCGTGGCCGATCATCACGATCTGCAACCCCGCCTCATGATGTCGCGCCGCCTCGATATGCACTTTGGATACAAGCGGGCAGGTTGCATCAACATATATCATCTGCCGCCGCTCTGCGGTTGCGGGAACAGATTTGGGCACCCCATGGGCAGAAAAAATCACGGGTCGATCATTTGGGCACTCGTCCAATTCTTCGACAAAAACTGCGCCCTTTTCGCGTAGGGCATCCACCACGAATTTGTTATGCACGATTTCATGGCGCACAAAGACGGGTGCGCCCCATTTCTCGAGAGCCATTTCCACGATTTTAATTGCGCGATCTACACCTGCGCAAAATCCGCGCGGTGCGGCCAAATAGAGGGTGAGGGGCGGTTTTTGCATAGTATCTCTCCGATCACCCCACAGTTAAGTCTTTGTGGCCCCGCCGTCTAGCGTTTCTACCTACACCGCATCCGTGCAAGCGCCTCACACATGCCACATTTCCTGCGCATCAATGGGCAAGGTTGATCAACCCATCGATCAAAATATCTTCTGGTTATCGATAAATTTAATATTTTTCGGCACGATATTTGCATGGGTTTAACGCGTGAGGGTGAGTGCTATGTGCGGTGCTAAGGCGATGTTCAGAATTATCTTCCAAATTGGCCGCCATCGCGGGGAGATGTGATGAAAAGGCAATCAAACCAAACGGTGCAGATGCAGCCCACCCATTCGAGCCAAACACTCAATGCGCTCCGCAATCGTTCCGTCTATGTGTCAAATATTGTGGTAACCGTAACCGCCGCAGGGTGGTGCGCGATTGGCTTCGCGCTTGGGGAAATGCCGATTGTCTATCTTGCCCTGTTCATGATGGGCTCGACCACGCTTGCCATTTTAGTCACGTTTTTTGGTCATCACACCATCGGCAAAATCCTGTGGTTTTTTGCAGGCTTGGTGACAATTACGGGTGCATTCTTTGTCTCACATCCAACAGCGCGGGTTGAATTCATGTATTTCGCGGTGGTGGCGGGGCCGTTTTTGGTTTTTTCCACGCGCTATCAACGCGGCCTCATTGTGACGCTGTTATCCATTGCTATCTGCACATGGATGCTCGCTGAATATCTTGGGTATGATTATTTTGGCGGGCCTTACATCTCGGAAGAGATCGGCAGCGTGCTGCGCTATGTGGTCTATCTGACCGTGTTTGCAGTTTTAGCAATTGAATTATTGTTGATCGGTAATCTGACAGAAACCTTCAATCAGCGCCTGACCGAAAGTGAGGAACGCGCCATTGCCGCCAATCAGGCAAAATCTGCCTTTCTTGCTGCGATGAGCCACGAAATCCGAACCCCAATGAATGGGGTGGTGGGGATGATGGAATTATTGGATCAGTCCCCCTTAAGCCACGAACAAAAACGCTTCTTAGCAACAGCGCGCCGTTCGTCCTATGCCCTCTTGCGGTTCATTGATGACGTATTAGACGTCTCCAAAATTGATGCGGGCAAACTTGAACTTGCCCCAGAAAAGACGGATCTCTTGGCGCAGGTTGAAAGCACGGTCGAGGTCATGCGCGGCTATGCTGATGAACGCAATGTCACTGTGCGGTTCCGTTATGATTTAAGCCTGCCAAAATTTGTGATGATGGATGGTGGCCGCTTGGGGCAGATCACGCTGAACCTTTTGTCCAACGCGATTAAGTTCTCCAGTCCCCGCGATCGCGATGGATTGTCAGCCCCCCGCGCGGAAGTGGTTGTTCAGGTTACCCGCTTGGGTGAAATCCATGATGGCCGCGGGCAATTTGTATTAGAGTTCCGCGATAATGGCATTGGCATGGATGCTGACTTCATGCGCGAGATGTTCGAGCCCTTCACACAATCGGGCGCATCTACGGCCTTGCATTTTGGCGGCACAGGTTTGGGCCTGACAATTGTCAAGCAATTGGTCGATAAATTGGATGGCCAGATTGCCGTGCAAAGTGCTGTTGGCAAGGGCACAACCATTCGCATCACGTTGCCCCTCATTGAGGCATGCGAAACATTGGATTGCCCGCAGCTTGATGGATGGGCGATCCAAGCTTGGGCGAATGCCCCCGAAGATCGTGCGACCCTTTCCCCCTATTTTGAGGCCCTTGGCGCCACCCAAAATTGGGTTGAAACCATGGAAGATTTGCAGAGCCTCGCGGAAACGGCACCCGATAAGTCACTTTTTGTAATGGTTTTAGAAAATGCTGACCTGCCTGATCCTACGCAGGATTTGGGCGCGTTTTCGAAGGTCAAGCTTTTGGGCCTCACGCGCCGCCGTGGGATGAGAACGGGACATTTGTCCCCAGATTTATTTGTTGCCCAAATTCGCCCACTATTGGCCAGTGACCTGCTTGCAGGTTTACGCCACCTCACAGGGCATCCCATTGCGGCACAATCCCCGCTTTTAAGCGCCGATATGATGCACCGCCCTGATCTAGCCTTTGAGAATGCCGAACGGGACCGCCGCGATATCGGCAAGACAAATTCACCCAATACCAAGCCACGGATTTTGTTGGTTGAGGATAACGAGGTGAATCAAATCGTGCTGACATCACAATTGCGACTTCTGGGATATGAAAGCCAGATTGCCATCAATGGGCGCGAGGCGCTTGCGGCGCTGGATCAAGACTGTTTCGATCTGATCCTCACCGATTGTCACATGCCCACGATGAATGGTTTTGAAATGACCCGCGAAATTCGGGCGCGTGAAAGTGCGTCAGGGTTCTCAAAAATCCCTATTATCGCCATCACGGCTGACGCCGTTGGCCATGACCGCCAAAAGGGGATTGATGTCGGCATGGATGCCTATCTGACCAAGCCTGTGCGCTTGGGGGATTTGTCGCAGATGTTGTCGCTCTATCTGGTGGGGGAGGAAGAGGGGCGCGGTGCCATGCGCAGGGCGCCTTAATAGCTTTCCTCAAAGTCATCCTCACCGCCATTTTCGCGCGGGGGGCGTCCTACTGCGTCTTTTAACTCGTCCAATTCAATGAAATTGTCCGCCTGCCGCCTTAGGTCATCGGCAATCATGGGTGGGTTCGAGCGGATGGTGGACACAACCGAAACCCGAACGCCCTTGCGTTGGATGGCAGCCACAAGCGGACGAAAATCGCCATCGCCAGAAAACAGCACGATATGATCGACATGGTCTGCGATTTCCATCGCATCGACCGCCAAATCAATATCCATATTCCCTTTGATCTTGCGGCGCCCTTGCGCATCTGTGAATTCCTTGGCGGCTTTCGTCACCATGGTGAACCCGTTGTAGTTCAACCAATCCACCAGAGGGCGAATCGGGGAATATTCGTCATTCTCAAGAAGGGCCGTATAATAAAATGCGCGAAGAAGTTTTCCGCGTTGCATGAATTCTTGGCGTAAGAGTTTATAGTCGATATCAAACGCCAAAGCCTTGGCTGCCGCATAAAGATTTGAGCCGTCAATAAAGAGCGCGAGGCGCTCATCACGATAAAACATTTGAAAGACCTTATAACAAACAGACCAATCGCGGCCTTGAATAATTCGTCAAAATATCACGATCAGCAATGCAGAGCAAAATAGGGGATAAATCATTTGGCGCAAGCTTTCCTTTCTAATGCGGAGCCGCGCAAAGCACTTGTCGCGCTTGGCTCAAATCTACCTGTCGAGGGGCAGGCGCCGCGCGTGGTTTTGGATCGTGCGATTGCACAGTTGCGGGACTATGTGACCGCACAGGGTGGTGGCGATTTCAAATTGAGCCAACTCTATCGAACCCCTGCATTTCCTGCAGGTTCTGGCCCTGATTTTGTGAATGCGGCGATCTCCTGTGACTGGCCATTAGACCCAAATTCGCTGCTGGAAAAGCTGCATGCTATAGAGGCCGATTTTGGCCGCAGCCGTTCACAACGCTGGGCCGCGCGTGGGTTGGATTTGGATCTTTTGGGCCTCGGCAATTTGGTTTTGCCAGACCCAGACACATGGCAAGTTTGGGCCAATCTCTCGACAAAAGAGGCGCAATCGCGCGCGCCTGATCAATTGATTTTACCTCACCCCCGCATGGCTGAGCGCGGCTTTGTTTTAATCCCGCTCTGTGATGTTGCCCCAAATTGGTGTCACCCGATCCTTGGCGAAACGGTTTCTGAATTGCGCGCAAAATTGTCGCCCGAAGAGTGTCGTGAGATCAATCCACTGTGAGGGCGCGTGCGGTCTTTTGCACTTGTATTTCGGGGGCGGTCTGACTATTTACGAGGCTTGCGCCCCTCCCTTAATCAGCCTTGGAGAGTTTAGTATGGCCCGCGTGACGGTAGAAGATTGCGTAGACAAGGTTCCCAACCGCTTTGAATTGGTGATGCTTGCTGCACATCGCGCCCGCGAAATGGCGTCTGGCTCGCCGCTTACTGTGGATCGCGACAATGACAAGAATCCTGTCGTTGCGTTGCGCGAGATTGCAGAAGAGACACAATCCGCAGATGGCCTGCGCGAGCGTTTCATTGAATCGCATCAAACTCAGATTGAGGTTGATGAGCCTGAAGAAGACACGATGACATTGTTGCAAAGCGCCGATCAGGATCGTCCACAAGCGGATGATATGACTGAAGAACAGATGTTGCGTGCCCTGCTTGAAGCGCAGGGGCAGAACTAAAACAGGCGATTTATGGACGGAAATGGATCAGATCGAAGCGGCCTTCTCGATGCCGATGATCTGATCAGTCTTGTCCGAAACTACAATCCAAAATGCAATGAGGCCCTCCTGCGGGGGGCCTATTCCTATGCGCAGGATATGCATCAGGGGCAAATGCGCCAATCGGGTGAGGCCTATTTCACCCACCCTGTTGCGGTGGCCGCGATCCTGACCGAGATGCGGCTGGACGATGCCACAATCGCAACGGCGCTGCTGCATGACACGATCGAAGATACCAAGGGCACCTATTCCGAACTGGAAAGCCGTTTTGGGACGGATGTTGCGGAATTGGTCGATGGCGTGACCAAGCTGACCAATTTGCAGCTATCCAATCGCGAATCAAAGCAGGCTGAGAACTTCCGCAAATTGTTCATGGCCATGTCCAAGGATCTGCGCGTGATCCTCGTGAAACTGGCCGACCGATTGCACAATATGCGCACCATCCGCCATATGCGCGCCGAAAAGCAGCTGCAAAAATCGCGCGAGACAATGGATATCTACGCGCCGCTTGCAGGCCGTATGGGGATGCAATGGATGCGCGAGGAGTTGGAAGACCTTGCCTTTCGCGTGGTCAATCCCGAAGCCCGCAATTCGATCATGCGCCGCTTTTTGACCCTGCAGAAAGAATCGGGCGATGTGATCCCAAAGATCACCGATGATATCGAAGCCGTTTTAGCTAAGCATGGCATTTCTGGCGATGTCTATGGCCGTGCCAAAAAGCCCTTTTCGATTTGGCGCAAAATGCAGGAAAAAGACCTCGCCTTTTCGCGTTTGTCTGACATTTACGGATTTCGCGTCATCGTTGAGACAGAGGATGAATGCTATCGCGTTTTAGGGGCGATGCATCAAAGATGGCGTTCTGTTCCGGGAAGATTCAAGGATTACATCAGCCAGCCCAAGTCGAACGGCTATCGTTCGATCCATACCTCTGTTTCAGGGCGAGATGGTAAGCGTGTTGAAATCCAAATCCGCACGCGCCAGATGCACGAAGTTGCTGAATCTGGTGTCGCGGCGCATTGGTCCTATCGAGACGGGGTGCGCGCGGCGAACCCGTTTGCGGTTGATCCTGCAAAATGGTTGTCCACGCTGACAGAACGCTTTGAGATGGCCGAGGACCATGATGAATTCCTCGAACATGTGAAGTTGGAAATGTATTCCGACCAAGTGTTTTGCTTCACGCCTAAAGGGGATGTTGTGAAGTTGCCGCGCGGGGCGACCCCGTTGGATTTCGCCTATTCGATTCACACGCGCATTGGCCATTCTTGCGTGGGGGCCAAGGTTGATGGCATTCGCGTGCCGCTTTGGACACGCCTGAAAAATGGCCAATCGGTCGAGGTTGTGACCGCCGAAGGTCAAAGCCCGCAGGCCACATGGATTGATATTGTGGTGACAGGCCGTGCTAAGGCCGCAATCCGCCGCCGCCTCCGCGAAGAGGATCGGGGGCGTTATATCAAATTGGGGCGCGAATTGGCGCGGGTGGCGTTTGAGCATGCCAATAAGAAATCCACCCCCAAGGCCTTGGACACAGCCGCCAAGGCGCTTGGCCTCGAAGATGGTGACGAGGTTTTGGCGCGGATCGGATCTGCTGAAATTTCGGCGCGCGATGTGGTGACCAAGCTTTATCCAGAACTCGCCACCAGCGGTGATTTTGTCGATGTCGATCAAAAGCGGGCTGTGATTGGTTTGCCCTCGGGGTCAGATGTGCAGCGTGCCCAATGTTGCCAGCCTGTGCCAGGTGAACGGATTGTGGGCATCACCTATCGCGGGCGTGGGCCAATGGTTCATGCGATTGACTGCGAATCTTTGGCTGAATTCGACAACGCGCCCGAGCGTTGGATTGATCTGCATTGGTCAGAAGGTCGGCACGCTGCGGTGCATAACGTCACGATCAACGTGACGATTTCGAATTTTAACGGTGTTTTGGGAAGAATCTGCACATTGATTGGCGAACAAAATGCCAATATCTCTGATTTACATTTTATCGACCGAAAGCCAGACTTCTTTCGTTTATTAATTGATGTTGATGTAAGGGATGCTGAACATCTGCATGCGGTGATGATGGCATTGGAGGCTGATAGCGATGTCGCCAAGCTTGGCCGTTATCGAGATGTAGAAAGGCGTCCTTAGACCCGACACGGCGCGGGTGTAGCTACGCGAGTAAGGGAGAGGAACAATCCGTGGTGTTTAAGCGAAGGGATCAGCGACCCTTGCTTCGGATTGTGGCCGAATGGGTCTATCCGCGTGGCGGATGGATGCGTGCCTTCCAATATGTCACCCATCGTCTGAACCGCCTGCCGGGATCGGCGGAATCGATCGGGCGTGGTGTTGCCGCTGGTGTATTTGCTGTCTTTGCGCCCTTTTTCGGGTTCCACTTTTTCATCGCAGCTCTGCTTGCATGGATTTTGCGGGGCAATGTGATTGCTTCGCTTCTGGCGACTTTTGTCGGCAACCCGCTGACCTATGTGCCGATTGCGATAATCTCGCTTGAAACAGGGCATTTCATGCTTGGCTCAACGATGCGCAGTGATGTGAATGCAGGGTTGATTGCGCGGTTTCGGGGGGCGGCGGGTGATTTGCTGCATAACCTGTGGTCGATCTTCTCAGGGGCGCCCGCGCATTGGCATGAACTCAAGATTTTCTATGACACGGTATTTTTCCCATGGATGATTGGGGCGATTATTCCAGGGATTTTATCATCAATCTTGGCCTATTTTATCAGTGTGCCTCTGATCCGTGCGTATCAAAAGCGCCGTATTGCCAAGCGCAGAGCGAAGATTGAGAAACGCCGCGAACAGGCTGGCACTTCGGCCGCAAAACGCTAGATTAATTTTCATTGTCCAATGGGTGGGAGGCACCAGATGACCCGCGATCTTAGGCTGGGGGTCAATATTGACCATGTCGCAACATTGCGAAACGCGCGCGGTGGTGCGCTTCCTGATCCTGTGCGGGCCGCCCTCTTGGCCGAAGCGGCGGGGGCTGATGGCATTACGGCGCATTTGCGCGAAGACCGCCGTCACATTCGGGACGAAGATATCGCGGGGCTGATGGCGGCGATTAAAACCCCGCTCAATTTCGAGATGGCCGCCACCGCAGAGATGCAAAAAATCGCCCTGTCTCATCGCCCGCATGCCGCCTGTATCGTTCCTGAGCGGCGCGAAGAACGCACCACCGAAGGTGGCCTTGATGTGGCAGGGGACGAGGCGCGCCTTGCGGAATTCATTGCGCCTTTGCGCGATGCCGGTATCCGTGTGTCGATGTTCATCGCCGCAGACCCGCAGCAAATTGCGGCAGCCGCGCGCATTGGGGCGCCTGTGATTGAACTGCATACGGGGGCCTATTGCGATTACCACGCCGAGGGTGAGATGGAGGCCCACAAAGCCGAACTTTCCCGCTTGATTGCAGGTGCAAAACAGGCGGCTGATCTGGGCCTTGAGGTGCATATGGGGCACGGATTGAATTATGAGACAGTCACCCCGATTGCGGCCATCAAAGAGGTGCGCGAATTGAATATTGGTCATTTCTTGATCGGCGAGGCGGTGTTTACAGGGTTATCTGCCGCTATTGGTGAAATGCGCCGCCTGATGGAGGAGGCCCGCGCGTGATTTTGGGCATCGGAACGGATTTGGCAAATATCGAACGCATCCAACGTGCGCTTGATCGGTTTGGTGATCGGTTCCGCAACCGCGTATTCACCGAACATGAACAAAAACGTGCCGAACGCATGCAAAACCCCGCTGCGGTTTACGCCAAAAGATGGGCCGCCAAAGAGGCCTGTTCCAAGGCACTGGGAACGGGGCTGCGCATGGGGATTGCGTGGCGCGATATGTCGGTGACGAATTTGGAAACGGGCCAGCCCGTGATGCACGTCACAGGATGGGCGCAAGAGCGGCTCAACGAAATGACCCCAGAAGGGTATGATGCCGTTATCCACGTTACATTGACCGATGATCACCCATGGGCGCAGGCATTCGTGGTGATCGAGGCGCTGCCAGATGGGATATCTGCGCAACTTCCCGCTATGCCAACCCCGCCAAACCGTTCGCTTGCTTGACAGCAGGGCGCGCGCGGCCCATGAGGGGCGTGGGTCGGTTGACGTTTTGGCAATCCTGCCGCGATGCGACACAAGGGTGCCACAGGCGAAGGCCACCGCGATTTTTTAGCGGATGGGGCAAAACGCATGGCAAGCTATAAGGCAAAAAAAGAGGGAATCGGCGAGACGATCAAAACGATTGTCTACGCGCTGCTGATTGCAGGTGTCTTTCGCACCTTGTTCTTTCAGCCATTTTGGATCCCGTCAGGCTCGATGAAAGACACGTTGCTGATCGGTGATTTCCTGTTTGTGAATAAAATGGCCTATGGCTATTCGCGTCACAGCTGCCCTTTCTCGATGTGTCCCTTCTCGGGCCGCATCTTCGAGACATTGCCCGAGCGTGGCGATATCGCCGTATTCCGCCATCCCACCAATGATGCAGATTTCATCAAGCGTGTTATTGGTCTGCCCGGGGATGTGATCCAAGTTCAAGACGGCCAGTTGATCATCAACGGCACGCCCGTCCCACAAGAGCCAACAGCACCTTTCGTGGAGGCGTTTGAGCCACAAGGCCCGCTGGGCCACCTGCCGCGCTGTTCCAATGCGCCTGTTGGGGCGGGTGGGGTCTGCGAAAAAGACCGCGCGATTGAAACGCTTCCCAATGGGGTATCGCATGCGGTGTTAAATATTGATGATCGCTCCTTCGCGGATAACACCCCCGAATTTACCGTGCCCGAGGGTCATGTCTTCGTGATGGGCGACAATCGTGACAACTCTCAAGATAGCCGTTTCCCACGTTCTATTGGCGGGGTTGGATTCGTGCCTGTTGAAAATCTTTTGGGTCGCGCAGATCGGGTGATCTTTTCTTCTGCAGGGGATCGCATGGTCTATTTCTGGACATGGCGCAGTGATCGGTTTTTTAGAGCATTACAGTGAAATTATCGCGTGAGATTGATGAGTTTTGCGCCCGTTTAGGGCATAGCTTTTCCCGCCCCGAATTGATTTTGCGGGCTTTGACCCATTCTTCGCTCTCCTCTCCGACCCGTGCGGATAATCAACGCTTGGAATTCTTGGGGGATCGCGTGTTGGGATTGGTCATTGCTGAGCTGTTGCTCGAACAGGATCAAGACGCGCCAGAGGGGCAATTGGCCCCCCGCTTTAACGCACTTGTGCGCAAGGAAACCTGTGCCGAAGTCGCGCGCAGCGTAGATTTGGGCGCGGTGTTGAAATTGGGCAAATCCGAGATGATGACGGGGGGGCGCCGCAAAGATGCCCTTTTGGGCGATGCGATGGAGGCTGTGATTGCCGCCGTTTACT
This sequence comes from Rhodobacterales bacterium HKCCA1288, assembly GCA_015693905.1. Taxonomy (NCBI): domain Bacteria; kingdom Pseudomonadati; phylum Pseudomonadota; class Alphaproteobacteria; order Rhodobacterales; species Rhodobacterales bacterium HKCCA1288. Next base: position 2,103,872 of record CP065161.1, read on the forward strand.
TGGATGCAGGTTATGACGCAGTGCGTGGGCTGATCCGCCGTCTTTGGGCGGGCAAGGCCGATACTGTGGCCGATGATGCCCGCGATGCGAAAACCGCCTTGCAGGAATGGGCGCAGGCCAAGGGGAAAGGCTTGCCTCGCTATGCCGAGCTAAGCCGTGAAGGGCCAGATCATGCCCCCACCTTCACCATCGAAGTGACGCTCAGTTCGGGCGAGGCCGCGCAGGCTAGTGCCAAAGCCAAGCGCCACGCCGAACAAGAAGCCGCAAAAAAATTGCTTGCCGCCCTCGAGGGTGGTTCCGCTTAATGCGTCTGGCGCTAGGGCTGATTTCCCTCTATGCCCAAAGATCGTTGAAAAAAGGAACTGCCTATGACCAGCCGCGCTGGATTTGTTGCCCTTATTGGTGAGCCGAACGCAGGTAAATCTACCTTGCTTAATCATATGGTCGGGGCAAAAGTTTCAATTGTGACCCATAAGGTGCAGACCACCCGCGCGCGTATTCGTGGTGTGGCGCTTGAGGGCGACAGCCAGATTGTTTTTGTCGACACGCCTGGTCTGTTTCGGCCGCGCCGCCGTTTGGATCGGGCGATGGTCGCGGCCGCTTGGACAGGGGCCGCAGATGCGGATGTGGTTGTCCTGCTCATCGAGGCCCATCGTGGATTGACCGAAGGGGTCAAGGAAATCTTAAGCGGTTTGCTTGAAAAGGCCTCGGGTCGGAAGATCGCTTTGGCGATAAACAAAATCGACCGTGTTGAGGCCCCTCAGTTGTTGAAGCTGACCGAAGAGGCCAACGCGGCTTTTCCATTTGTGAAAACCTTTATGATCTCCGCAGAGCGCGGCCATGGTGTGGGCGATTTGCGCGAATGGTTGGCGCAAGAGATGCCAGAGGGGCCGTGGCTTTACCCTGAGGATCAGATTGCGGATTTGCCAATGCGCATGATCGCGGCAGAGATGACCCGTGAGAAACTGACCCTGCGCCTGCATCAAGAATTGCCCTATCAATTGACGGTGGAAACCGAGAGCTGGCAGGAACGCGATGATGGCAGCGCGCGCATAGATCAAGTGATTTACGTCAGCCGTGACGGACATAAGGGCATTTTGTTGGGCCATCGGGGCGAAACAATTAAGGCCGTTTCGCGCGCCGCGCGCGAAGAATTGGCCGAGTTTCTTGGCCGCAAGGTGCATCTATTTTTGCAGGTTAAAGTGCGCCCGAATTGGCTCGAAGAATCTGAGCGCTATTCAGAAATGGGCCTCGATTTTAAGGACGGGAACACCAAGTGACCCCCCGTCTGCGCGCAGAGTTTTGGGTTCAAGCCTATCTGCGGCGGCTGTCTTTGTCCGAGATCCCCGCCTTTGTCGTGGCGCGGGGTGATAGTGATGCGGGTGCGGTCTTGGTTAAGCTGTCCTTGCTTGATGGCACCGCCTCCTTGTTTCATCGTGGGTTTGATCTAGAGACCGGTGCGCGGGTCTGGGATGTGCTGACGCAAGGGCCAGAGGCGGAGGTCGATGCAGCCATCACCAAACAGCGCGAATTTGACCCTGATCTTTGGGTAATTGAGGTGGAAGATCGTGCGGGTCGGCATATGCTAGATCAAGAGGGATTGCTTTAGCCGCAGCAAAGGGTCTGATCTGATGGAATGGCACGCAGAAGGTGTATTGCTCGCGGCGCGGCGCCATGGGGAATCTGCCGCCATCCTTGAAATTTTCACGGCAGAGCAGGGCCGTTTCGTGGGCGTTTTGCGGGGTGGCGCCTCTCGCAAAATGGCCGCCCATTTGCAAGTTGGCACGCAGCTTCAGGCGACATGGCGCGCGCGCCTCGCGGATCATATGGGCGTCTTCACAATCGAGCCTTTGATCGCGCGCGCGGCCCCTGTAATGAGCGACCCTGTGCAGCTTGCAGGGCTCAACGCGGTTTGCGCCCTTTTGTCTTTTGCCCTGCCTGAACGCAGCGCCTACCCCGCGCTTTATGCACATAGCCTTGCACTGTTGGATGGGCTTGGTGCGGATCATTGGCTCGATGCCTATGTGCAATGGGAATTGGCGCTGTTGTCTGAGTTGGGCTTTGGCCTTGATCTGAGCCACTGCGCCCGCACAGGCGTGTCGCAGGATTTGGCCTATGTGTCGCCGCGCACAGGGCGCGCTGTGGCGCGCGATGCGGCGGGTGAATGGGCAGATCGCCTTTTGCCCTTGCCGCGTTTTTTGCAGGGGGTTGGCCCCGCTGATCACGCTGAACGGCAAGCAGGCTTGCGCCTGACAGGGCATTTCTTGGCCAATCATTTGGCCCCCAGTTTGGGGGATCGCCCACTTCCCGCCGCGCGTGGGCGCTTGGTGGATATCCTCAACCGTCAAGGCTGAGGGCTGAAAACGAGGGCTGCGCCCTCAGCACTGCGCAGAACCAATTGCCCATCCTCCACAGCCGTGCTGCGGGTCGCCTCAAGGGCGCTGAAATAGGCGAATTCTTGGTCGAGATTGGGGCAGGCCATCAGCGTAGCGCCAATTGGGCCTGACCTGAGGCCAGTTTCCACCACTTCGAACCGACCAAAATAACGGTTGCAGGGGCCTTGACCATAAAAGTTAAATTCTGCGTCCACCTCCAAGGTTATGCTTGGATCAGACTGCAATACCCATGCCCCGACAGGGGGCATGGGCTTGTCTTCATTGCAGGCGGCGAGTGCCAGAAGGGCGGCACATGCCCTCAAGGCGCGCATGATTAGCCAAGAAGGCGGCGCGCAATCACCTGAGCTTGGATCTCTGCCGCGCCCTCAAAGATGTTGAGGATACGGGCATCGCACAAAATACGGCTGATTTTATATTCAAGCGCAAACCCATTGCCGCCATGGATTTGCAATCCGTTATCCGCGGCGGCCCATGCCACCCGTGCGCCAAGCAATTTGGCCATTCCTGCCTCAAGGTCGCAACGGCGGTCATTGTCTTTTTCGCGAGCGGAGAAATAGGTCAATTGCCGCGCAATCATGATTTCTACGGCCATCATGGCCAATTTTGAGGCAACACGCGGGAATTCGATTAGGGATTTTCCGAATTGTTTGCGATCTTGGGCATATTGCATCGAAACATCCAATGCGGATTGTGCCACGCCGATGGCGCGGGCAGCGGTTTGGATGCGCGCGCTTTCAAAAGTTTGCATCAGTTGCTTAAAGCCTTGCCCCTCTTGGCCGCCCAAAAGGTTCTCGCCCTTCACCTCGAAATTGTCGAAGCCAAGTTCATATTCTTTCATGCCTCGATAACCCAATACCTCGATCTCGCCGCCCGTCATACCTGCGGTGGGGAAGGGGTTTTCGTCATCGCCCGGTGTCTTTTCAGCCAAGAACATCGACAGGCCACGGTAATCGGTGGTCGTGGGGTCAGTGCGGGCCAAGAGGGTCATGACATGGGTGCGTGACGCGTGCGTGATCCATGTCTTGTTACCCGTGATGCGGTAATTGCCCGCCTCATCCTTGACCGCGCGGGTGCGCAGGCTGCCCAAGTCTGAGCCAGTGTTGGGTTCGGTGAACACGGCTGTTGGCAGCTTCTCCGCGCTTGCCAAGGCGGGCAGCCATTTTTCCTTTTGCTCATCCGTTCCCCCAGCAAGGATCAACTCAGCCGCGATTTCTGAACGCGTTCCAAGGGACCCCACACCAATATATCCGCGGCTAAGTTCCTCCGAGACGACACACATCGCCGCTTTGGAAAGGCCAAAGCCACCATACTCCTCTGGAATGGTGAGGCCGAACACGCCCATCTCTGCCAGCTCTTCGATCACCGAGAGGGGGATCAGCTCGTCTTTCAGGTGCCAGTCATGTGCGAAAGGCTCGACCTTTTCCAGCGCATAGCGGCGGAATTGTTCGCGGATCATTTCCAATTCATCTTCAAGGCCTGAAGCGCCAACAGTGATTTCTGCGGCGCGTTCCTGCATCAACTCAACAAGGCGCAAACGGGCTGCTTGGGTGTTGCCTCGTGTGACCAATGTGGCGATTGCATCCGTTTTCAGAAGATTTGCATCTGCGTCCCCAAGCCCAAGTTCAGACAGGCGCAGCACTTCGCCTTGGTTCATAGCAATCCCGCCCTGAAGTTGGGCCAGATATTCGCCAAAGGCAATTTGCAAGATTAATTGTTCAATATCACCAAACTTGCCCTCACTGCCCAAGAGTTCGGCCCATGTTTGCATCTGGCGCAGCGCCTCAACATAGGTGGCAAGCCAGGCCAGACCATGGGCAGCAGTCTGTTCCGCCTCAATCGCCGCGCCTGAGATTTTCCCGTCCACTGTCACCAAATCGCGCACGGCGTCTTTGGCACGGGCCAAAACCGCCTCGACTGGGGGCAGGGCCTCTGCTGTCAAAGCGGTGAGATTGGCCAAGATCACAGGGGCAGCGGTCATTTCGGCGTCACGGGGCATAGCGTCTCTCCAAATTGAGGGTGCGCAAGGGCAAGCTTATCTTTCGATTCTGCACCTGCTTCTAAATCATTTTGCAGATGCAGCGCAACATTAATTCGAAAAAATGCATCGAAAAGAATTAAAATGTCGCGCTTGTTTTGGTGTTGGATGTGCGCAATACCCTGACCAAGGCAGGGAGCAGCCATGACAGATTTCTTACACCTTATGCCATATTGGGCTTTCGCCCTCGCCCTTGGCGTGACTTTTGCAGCAGGTTTCGTGAAAGGTGCGGTTGGCTTTGCCATGCCCTTGATCATGATTTCGGGTCTGTCGATGTTTCTAGAGCCGCAATTGGCGATTGCAGGCATCATTTTCCCGATCGTCCTTTCCAACGGATTGCAGGTGGCCCGTTATGGATGGGCTGAGGCCAAAACGGCGTTTGAGGAATATTGGCGGTATATCCTGATCGTCTGTGTGATGATCGTTATCGTTGCGCAATTTGTGACCGTCATACCAACCCAAACGATGTATCTGATCCTTGGTTTGCCTGTGGTGGTGTTAACCCTGATCCAGTTGATGGGCATCAAATTTCACATTCCACCGCAGCACCGCCGCAAGGCGGAATGGGGTGTCGGCACTTTGGCGGGGGCTTTGGGGGGGCTGACAGGCACATGGGGGCCGCCCACGGTTCTTTATCTCATTGCCCTTGATACCCCAAAGGCCCGCCAAATGTTGGTGCAGGGTGTGGTCTATGGTCTGGGGTCGGTCAGCCTGTTGACGGGGCATCTTTCCTCAGGGGTGCTGAACCTGACCACGGCACCGTTTTCGGTGGCGCTGCTCATCCCTGCCTTTCTGGGCATGCAGGTGGGGTTTAAGCTGTCTGATCGGCTTGATCCCGTCAAATTTCGCAAGATCACATTGGTCGTTCTACTTGTGGCAGGGGCCAATTTGGTGCGCCGTGGTTTGATGGGCTGATAAAAAAACCGCCCCAGTGTCGGGGGCGGTTTTCGAAGCCTTGCTCTTGCGATGAGGTTTAGCTGATCGCTGCTGCTTTTACGTCTTCGTCTATGTAGGGCACATATTGCGCAAAGTTATCGGCGAACATCCCAACCAATTTTGCGGCCTGCGCATCATAGGCTGCGGCATCTGACCATGTGCTGCGTGGATCAAGCAGGGCATCATCTACCCCTTTAAGGCTGACAGGCACTTCGAAGCCGAAATTGGGGTCTTTGCGGAATTGGCCTTGATTGAGTGACCCATCCAGTGCCGCGGTCAAAAGGGCGCGTGTTGCTCTAATGGGCATACGCGACCCTGTGCCATAGGCCCCGCCCGTCCAGCCCGTGTTCACAAGCCAGCAGGTCGACCCGTAAGTGGCGATTTTTTCGCGCAGAAGGTTGCCATAGGCCTCAGGGCGGCGCGGCATAAAGGGGGCGCCAAAACAAGTTGAGAAGGTTGGTTCTGGCTCGGTCACGCCGCGCTCTGTGCCGGCAACCTTAGAGGTGAAACCTGACAGGAAATGATACATCGCCTGCGCAGGGGTCAGGCGCGCAATCGGAGGCAAAACACCAAAAGCATCACAGGTCAGCATGATGATATTTTTCGGATGCCCACCAAGCCCTGTGTCGGACGCGTTTGAGATCTGCTCCAACGGATAGGCGCAGCGGGTGTTTGCCGTCAGGCTTGCATCGTCAAAATCAAGCTCAAGCGTTTCTTCGTCATAGACCATATTTTCGATCACAGTGCCGAAACTATGGGTCGTGGCGTAGATTTCTGGTTCTGCCTCTTTGCGCAGGTTGATGGTCTTGGCGTAACAGCCACCCTCAAAATTGAAGATGCCGTTTTCTGACCATCCATGCTCATCATCACCAATCAAGACGCGAGCAGGATCAGCGGAAAGCGTGGTTTTTCCTGTGCCAGAAAGACCAAAGAACACCGCGCTATCATCAGGGTTGCCCGTGGCGTGATTGGCCGAGCAATGCATTGGCATGACGCCCTTCTCAGGCAAGAGATAGTTCAACAAGGTGAAAACCGATTTCTTGTTTTCGCCCGCATATTCGGTGCCACCGATCAAGATCAGTTTTTTGTCAAAATTCAGCGCGATCACCGTATCCGTGCGGCAGCCATGTTTCGCAGGATCCGCCTTAAAGCTGGGGCAATTGATGATTGTAAACTCGGGCACAAAGCTGTCCAGTTCTGTGCGCGATGGGCGGCGCAGCAGGTGGCGGATGAACAGGTTGTGCCATGCCAACTCCGAGATCACGCGCACATCAAGGCGGTGGTCTGCATCCGCGCCGGCATAGAGATCTTGCACGAAATATTCGCCGCCCTTCATATGCGCGACCATGTCGGAATAGAGGCGATCGAAGGCATCCATTTCCATGCGGGCGTTGTTGTCCCACCAGATATGCGGCTCGACCGACGGGGTTGCGACAACAAATTTATCTTTAGGAGAGCGGCCCGTATATTTTCCCGTGCTGACCAACAGAGTGCCGCCGTTGCCAAGGCGACCCTCATTGCGGGTCAAAGCGGCCTGAATCAGTGCAGGTTCAAGCAGATTATAGTGAACCTGGCCCAGATCCGAAATGCCTTGATGCTCCAGCCGATGGGCGGGGTTCACGCGTCCTGTGCTCATGTTCTCTTATGCTCCTGTGCCGATGCTGCTCGGCAGTGATGAAAATCAACGCGGGAACAGAGCTGCACTCAACCCCGCGTAAGCCCCGTATAACATGACGGTTTTATTACTGAACAGGACGCATCCGCACAGTTAGCGCAACCATTTCCCCGATTGGACAAATTTTGTCGAACTCGCCCGATTTGTTGAGGCGCTAACGGTTCGTTCACACGCAGATGCCACATTCTGGCCGCAGAAAAACCGTGATTCGAAATATTTCGATTGATTCTCTCGCTCAGAAAAAGTGTTATACACAAAAAATAAATATAAATTGAGCAGGCATAAGGAGCCAAGACAATGTCGCGGATTGCTCTTGTGGATGACGATCGTAACATCCTGACCTCTGTTTCTATTACATTGGAGGCAGAAGGGTTTGAGGTCGAAACCTATAATGACGGCCAATCGGCCCTTGATGGGTTCAACAGGCGGATGCCCGAATTGGCTGTGTTGGATATCAAAATGCCCCGTATGGATGGCATGGATTTGCTGCAACGCTTGCGGCAAAAATCAAACATCCCCGTGATCTTTTTAACCTCAAAAGATGATGAAATTGACGAATTGATGGGTCTGCGCATGGGTGCGGATGACTATGTCAAAAAGCCATTTTCTCAACGTCTTTTGGTAGAACGCATTCGTTCTATTCTGCGCCGCCAAGAGGCAATCGCCACGGATGCAACGGGCGTTCCTGAAGAAAGCCAGATTTTGGTGCGGGGCGAATTGACGATGGATCCCCTCCGCCATGCGGTGAAATGGAAGGGTCGGGATGTTTCTTTGACTGTGACCGAATTCCTGCTGCTTCAGGCCCTCGCGCAGCGGCCAGGCTTTGTCAAAAACCGCGATCAGCTCATGGATGTGGCCTATGATGATCAGGTCTATGTCGATGATCGCACCATCGACAGCCATATTAAGCGACTGCGCAAAAAGATGCGCGAAGTAGACGATGAATTTAATGCCATCGAAACCCTCTACGGCATCGGCTACCGCTATAATGAGGAATAGATGACACTGACCTCTGACTTTTCGACTTCCGATCCCTCAGGGCGCGATACCCCGCGCTCTGAAGTGGTTTTAGGCGAGGATTGGGAAAAGCCAGAAATTGTCGTGGAACAAGAACTGCGCGCTGCCCGTGATCGGCGCAGCGTTTTCGCGCTGAACCGATCCCCTTTGGCGCGCAAGATCATTCTGTTTAATCTTTTGGGTATTGTCGTGCTGGTGGCGGGGATGCTCTATCTCAACCCGTTTCGTGACAGCCTTGTATTGCAGCGCGAGCGTGCGCTTGCCTTCAAAGCGCAGCTCATTGCCGATGTCTTAGAGGAACGTATCGCGAGTTTTGGCGGCACGATAGACCCGTCCCGCGCGGATCAGGCATTGGCACGCATTGGTCTGGCCGAAGGTTTGTTTGTTCATATTTTTGCACCCGATGGAACAGTCTTAAGCAGCAGCAGCGACATCTCCGTCAACCCCGCTCGACCTGTGCAGGGATTGGTTGAGCGCCCCGAACGGATCATGTGGATCACGGATTTTCTCAACCGTCTTTGGGACTAGACGGCCGACCTGATCACCCGCGACACGGGCGGGGCCGCGCCGCTTGATGTTCAGGCACAGGCGCAGGCCCTTATCCCTGAGGCGCTGTCTGGGGCCACGGTCTTAAGCCGCGGGCAATCGCCTGATGGTGCAATTTATCTTGCCGTCAGCGCCGTTGACGGAAGTGCGGGTATTGCCGCGGTGGTTGCCGTTAGCACCGCGGCAGGTGAGGTGGATGATCTGGTGCGCGCAGAACGTGAACAGCTTTTGCAGTTCTTTGTTGTGGCATTGTTGATTTCGATTGTTTTGTCGCTTGTCTTGGCCTCAACCATTGCCAACCCTCTGTCCGATTTGGCCGATGCCGCCGAACTGGGCCGCGATAAAAATGCCCGCAAGCTTAGCCCCACCCGTGTGCGCATCCCTGATCTGACGGGGCGGCCAGATGAAATAGGCCGTCTCTCTGCGGCCCTGCGTGGTATGGTGGGCGCGCTCTATGATCGGATTGAATCAAACGAGCAGTTTGCCGCAGATGTCAGCCATGAGATCAAAAACCCATTGGCCAGTTTGCGGTCAGCGGTCAGCACTTTGCAGCGCGCCAATACGGATGATCAGCGCAGCAGGCTCTATGAGGTGATCACCCATGATGTGCAACGATTGGACAGGCTTGTGTCAGATATTTCGAATGCCTCGCGATTAGATGCTGATTTGGTAAAGGAGGAAGAAGAAGAATTCGATCTTCTGCGAACCTTGCGCAACATCTGCGACTATCACGCGGGCGAGGCGCGCGCGAAAGATGTAAGTTTCATCACGGATTTGCCAGATGCGCCCATCCTGATCACTGGGCTAGAGGGGCGTTTGGCGCAGGTCTTTGTCAACCTCTTGTCCAATGCCTTGTCTTTCTGCGATGCTGGGGATGCTGTCCGCATCTGGGCGCGCAAAAGAGAGGATCGCATTTTGGTGGTGGTAGAAGATACAGGGCCAGGCATTCCTGATGACGCGCTGACGAAAGTGTTCACCCGTTTCTATTCAGAGCGGCCCCAAGCACAATTTGGCAACCATTCGGGCCTCGGCCTTGCGATTTCCAAGCAGATTGTTGAGGCGCATGGTGGGGTGATTTGGGCTGAAAATATTCGCCCCACTGAGGCTGATGTCACCTCCGACCCGCTTGGTGCGCGGTTCATCGTGGGCTTGCCGATTTAATCTATGGCTGAGGATCGTGGGGATTTCGCCAATGCGCTCGATTTGGCGCAGTTTGGCCATATGCATGGTGCTGCGCTGCGTTTGCACGCCACGGCGGTGGCGTATGAAGGGCGGGGGGTTCTTATCTTGGGGGCATCTGGTGCAGGCAAATCCTCGCTTGCGCTTGATTTGATAGCGTTTGGTGCAGAGCTGATCTGCGATGACGCGATCCTGCTTGAGGCCGATACCGAAGGTTTGAGCTTGCGCGCGCCGCCTGAACGCCTGCCGATGATTGAGGCGCGGGGGATTGGGCTTTTGAATGCGGGGCCATTGGTGGATCAGGCCGCCCTTGCGCTTGTCTTATATCTGCAAGATATGCCGCAGCCACGCCTGCCTGCCACCCGCATGGCGATGTGGCGCGGGCATTTTGCGCGTCTTTTGGGTGTCAATGCGCGCGTCCCGCAGACCAGCGCGGTGGTTCACGCCCTGCGACATGGCTTCGCCCCGCTCGCGTAATCGCTTGGATCGCAGCCCATTTGCGCTACAGTTGTGAACAAGCGCCAATGCCACCCGTCCTTAACAAGTGCCAAGCCGATGGATCGCGAAGATAAAACAGGCCACCCAAAGCACAAGCGCCCCTCAGGAGATGACGAGGCGCAACGGGTGGTTTTTGTTACAGGGCCATCTGGTGCGGGCCGCAGTAGCGCCATTCATACATTAGAGGATTTGGGATACGAGGCGATTGATAACCTGCCATTGTCGCTCTTGCCCCGCCTCTTGGAAGGCCCACCTTTAACGCGGCCTCTGGCGCTGGGCACAGATCCACGAAACCGCGATTTCTCCGCACAGGCATTGATTGCTGCGGTCGATGGATTGGCCGCGCATGAGCAGGTTTTATCCGAACTGGTTTATCTCGACTGCGCCGATGATGTTCTTGCTCGCCGCTTTTCAGAGACGCGGCGGCGTCATCCAATGGCCCCCGCTGAGGATACACTGACAGGCATACGCCGTGAGAAGGAATTGCTTAGCCCCGTGCGCGCCCGCGCCACAAGCCTGATCGATACCAGCACCCTCAGCCCGCATGAGTTGCGCGAGGAGATTGCGCGCCATTTTAGCGCAACAACCCCGCATCGCTTGGCGCTGACGATCCAAAGCTTTTCTTACAAGCGCGGCCTGCCGACTGGCGCCGATATGGTGTTTGACTGTCGCTTTTTGGAAAATCCGTATTGGCACGATGATCTGCGCCGATCTGATGGGCGCGACCAAGCCGTGCGCGATTTCATTGCCAAAGATCCGCGGTTCGCACCCTTTTCCACCCAAGTCTTGGGACTGATTGAAACGCTCCTTCCTGCTTATGTTGACGAAGGAAAAACGCATCTGACAGTTGCGTTTGGATGCACGGGGGGGCAACACCGCTCTGTTGCAATGACGGAAATCATCGTAAGCCACCTTGCACAAGCGGGCTGGCAAGTGTCAAAACGTCATAGAGAATTGGAGCGGCGCGGCCTCATCGCCACGCCCTGAAATACAATAGGGTCTTGCGGGTGATAGGGATTGTTATCGTTGCACATGGTGGATTGGCCCGCGAATTGTTGGCCGCGACTGAACATGTGGTGGGGCCTGTTCACGCGGCCCGCGCGATTCCCATCGGCCCCGAAGATGATCGCGCCACCTGCCAACGTGATATTTCTGCCGCCGCAGATGCCGTGGATACTGGCTATGGCGTGGTTGTGGTCACCGATATGTATGGTGGTTCACCCTCGAACTTATCCTTGCCCGCGTGTCGCAGTGCCAACCGCAAAATTCTGACCGGCGTTAATCTGCCGATGCTGATCAAATTGGCCAAATCGCGCCATTTGCCCTTGGATCAAGCGGTGGCGCGCGCCACCGAGGCGGGGCGGCGCTATATCAACAGCTTTGATGGAACCCCTGAATGACCGAGACGGTACGCTGCGTTCTGAAAATCGTGAATGAAAAAGGCCTACACGCGCGGGCCTCTGCGAAATTTGTCGAAACAGTCGAAAAATTCGATGCCGAAGCGACAGTGAGCAAAGATGGCATTTCTGCTTCGGGCGACTCGATTATGGGCCTTTTGATGCTTGCTGCCTCGATTGGCACTGAAATTGAGGTTGAAACAACTGGCACTCAAGCGCAATCTCTGGCAGAGGCGCTGACGGAGCTTGTCGCAGATAAATTTGGCGAAGGCCGTTAAGGCCCGTTTGCGACAGGCGGCTGGAGGGGACAGACTGCGTGACTGAGACGACAGAAACAAAATCTGGCGCAGCGCCCATCGTGGCGGCCGAAGTGCCGCAAGGCCCCGTCTATGATCGGCGCAGCCTGACCTACTCCAACACATTCGACAGCCCCGTCACACGCACGATTATTCGGGCGATAGAATGGATGACGGGCAAGATCACGATCATCCGCCGCGTGCGTGCATTTGAAAAACTTGGTGCCCCGAAAGGGCAGGAGTTTTGGCCTGCTACGATGAAGGTCATGGGCATTGATTTGCTGACCCCAGAGGCACAGCTTGACCGTATTCCCGCAACAGGGCCCGTGGTGTTGGTGGCCAATCATCCGCATGGTTTGGTGGATGGCATGATCTTGGCTGATCTGATCGGGCGCAAAAGGCCAGATTACCGCATTTTGACCCGCGCGCTGTTGACTGGGATTGATGAAAGCGCGGCTCAATACATGATCCCCGTGCCGTTTCCCCATGAATCCGAGGCCCAGCGCAAAATGGTTGAAATGCGCGACAAAGCGATGAGTCATCTCAAGGCGGGCGGTTTGATTGCGCTTTTCCCATCAGGGGTGGTCGCCGCCGCAAAAACCGCCTTTGGCCCTGCGGTTGAAGCGGAATGGAATGTGTTTACCGCAAAGATGATCCGCACATCGGGGGCAACAATTTTGCCGCTCAATTTCCCTGGATCAAATTCGCGGTGGTATCAAATTGCCAATCGGATTTCGCCCATTTTGCGGCAGGGTCTTTTGCTGCATGAGGTGGCCCATGCGTTTGATAAACCGCAGGCCCCTGTAATCGGGCACCCGATCCTACCAGAAGACTGGAAGGAGGCCAGCGCCTCCCCGCGTCAATTTATGGCCGATTTGCGGGAGCATGTTTTGTCTTTGAAAGACAACCCTGACGCGCGATTTATGTCTAGGCCCTAGCGGGTGGGCACGGGCACTTCGCCCCGATAATCGTAAAAGCCACGCTCGGTCTTGCGTCCTAGCCACCCTGCCTCGACATATTTGGTCAAAAGCGGGCAAGGCCGATATTTCGTATCGGCTAATCCATCATGTAAGACATTCATAATGGCAAGGCAGGTGTCCAAACCGATAAAATCCGCCAATTCAAGCGGCCCCATTGGATGATTGGCGCCAAGCTTCATCGACTCGTCAATTGATTGCACGCTGCCGACACCTTCGTAGAGGGTATAAACCGCCTCGTTGATCATCGGCATCAGGATGCGATTAACGATGAACGCAGGAAAATCTTCTGCTGTGGCCGATGTTTTCCCAAGGCGATCCACGACCGCCTTACATGCCGTAAAGGTTTCGTCATCTGTTGCGATGCCGCGGATCAGTTCAACCAACTGCATCACGGGCACAGGGTTCATAAAGTGGAACCCCATAAATTTCTCAGGCCGATCCGTGCGACTGGCCAAGCGCGTGATGGAGATAGAGGAGGTGTTGGATGTCAAAATCGTATGCGGCTGCAAATGTGGAAGCAGATCTTCGAAGATGGCTTGCTTCACAGTTTCGCGTTCAGTCGCGGCCTCGATGATGAGATCAGTTTTGCCCAAGTCAGAGAGGTGCAATGTCGTATGGATGCGCGCCAAGGCATTTGCCTTATCTGCGGCCGAGATTTTCTCGCGGCTCACTTGGCGCTCAAGGTTGCGGTCAATCAGCGCTACGCCCTTGTCCAACTGATCTTGGCTGACATCGTTCAGCCAGATTTCATAACCTGCCAAGGCGCAGACATGCGCGATGCCATTGCCCATCTGGCCTGCGCCTACGATGCCGATTTTGCTGATTTCCATCGCTGAACCTTTGTCTTGAAAACGCGTGGTCTTTGCACGCCGCACCATAAAAGGCGAAGCCCCAAAGACACAAGCCGTAACCGCGCAAAAGCGGTGCAGCAGTTGAGAATGCAAAGCTGCAGGACCATTCAAAAATCAACATAAAATCTCGTAAAATCTGATGGTTAGGGAATTCGTAAGAGGCTTTGGCCATTCTTTCCGTTGGGTGAGACGAATCAAGGTGGGAGCAGGCAATGAGCTTTGCCTTCAAGGGGCATGGCCCCCTCGATTATAAACTTGTGACCTATGAGGGGTCACAGATGCGGTTTCGTGGGCCGCAAATTGATCTAACCAAGCCGTTTTTGCTGTGTTTGGGCGGCTCTGAGACATTCGGCAAATTCGTGCCGCAGCCCTATCCTGACCGCTTGTCGGCGATGTTGGGGCGCCCCGTGGCGAATATGGCCGCAATGAATGCGGGGTTGGAATTGGCGCTTGGCGATGGGGCTATCGCCGATGCGATGAGTAGGGCCGAGGCGATTGTGTTGCAAATTACAGGTGCGCATCACCTGACCAACCGCTTTTATCAGGTGCATCCACGCCGCAATGATAGGTTCCTGCAACCCTCTGACATATTGCGGGTAATCTATCGCGAGGTTGATTTCACGGATTTCCACTTCTCGCGCCATATGTTGGAACATCTTTTAACCTGTTCCGAAGATCGGTTTCAGATCGTTGTGGATGAATTAAAGATGGCTTGGATGGCGCGTATGCGCAGCCTTTTGAACCGCGCCATTTGTCCAGTTCACTTGCTATGGATCGGGCACCGCCCTCCTGCGGAAACGGGCTATTGCCGTGAGTTGGGGGCAGACCCGCTTTTCGTCACCAAAGGAATGTTGGAAGAAATTGCTGCGCAAGCGGCCTCATTGACGATCTGCGTGACAACGCGTGAGGAGCAACAAAAACCAACGCGGGGTATGTTTTTTGGATTGGGAGAAGAGAAAATAGCGCGTGCTTTGCTTGGGCCTGACATCCATGTCCGCGCGGCGCGTGATCTCTCAGAAAAAATCCTCAAGCTTTAGAAAAAACAAAACCCGCGCCACAAATTCGGGGCGCGGGTCTTTAGAGCCAAGTTTGATTGGATCAGAGCTTGCCTGTCAATTCAGGCACGACATCAAACAAATCCCCAACCAGCCCGTAATCCGCCACTTGGAAGATGGGGGCTTCTTCGTCTTTGTTGATTGCCACAATCACCTTGCTGTCTTTCATACCTGCAAGGTGCTGAATGGCACCTGAGATACCAACGGCAACATAGAGATCCGGCGCGACAACCTTACCCGTCTGGCCCACCTGCCAATCATTGGGGGCGTAGCCAGAATCGACCGCTGCACGGCTTGCACCAACCGCAGCGCCCAGCTTGTCGGCCAGTCCTTCAATGAGGGCGAATTGTTCTTGGCTGCCAACGCCGCGACCGCCAGAAACAACGATCCCTGCAGAGGTCAGTTCGGGACGATCCGAAGCAGCCACCTTATCCTCAACCCATTGAGACAGGCCTGTTGTGGCGGCTGTGCCAAGGGCCTCAACAGGGGCTGAGTTGCCAGTGGCGGCGGCATCGAACCCTGCGGTGCGGATGGTCATGACCTTCACGCTGTCGTTTGATTTTACCGTTTGGATGGCGTTGCCCGCGTAAATGGGGCGCTCGAACGTGTCGGCATCCACAACGCCCACAACTTCGGAAATGATCATCACATCCAGCAAAGCGGCCACACGGGGCAGCACGTTTTTTGCGTCCGAGGTCGCCGCAGCAGCAATATGGCTATAGCCACCCGCCATCGACACGATCAAATCGGCAACGGGTTCGGCCAACATGTGGCAAAAGCCGTGATCGCCCGCAAAGATTACTTTGGATGCGCCTGCAAGGGTCGCGGCCTCTGCAGCAGCGGCATCGCTACCTTCGCCTGCAACCAGAATATGAACATCGCCCAAACCAGATACGGCTGTCAGGGCCTTGGACACCTGATCAACGGCAAGCTGGCCGTTGGTGACATCTGCAAGAAGAAGAACCGCCATCAGATTACCCCCGCTTCGTCTTTAAGTTTCGAGATAAGCTCTTCAACCGAAGCCACCTTGATGCCCGCCTTGCGGGTTTCTGGCTCGGTCGTTTTGATCACTGTCAAACGCGGGGTCACATCCACGCCGTAATCTGCCGCCGTTTTTTCATCGAGGGGCTTTTTCTTCGCCTTCATGATGTTTGGCAGTGACGCGTAACGCGGCTCGTTCAAGCGCAGGTCAACCGTGACGATTGCGGGCATTTTGACTTTAATTGTCTGCAAGCCGCCATCAACCTCGCGGGTCACAGTGGCGCTGTCGCCCTCGACCTCAAGGGCAGAGGCGAAGGTGGCTTGGCTCCATCCCAGAAGGGCGGCAAGCATCTGACCGGTTGCGTTCATGTCATTGTCGATGGCCTGCTTGCCTGCAATCACAAGGCTTGGGCCCTCGTCTGCAATCACAGCTTTCAGGATTTTGGCAACGGCCAGAGGCTCGATATCCTGATGCACATCATCGGCGGCTTCTACAAGGATCGCGCGATCTGCCCCCATGGCCAAAGCGGTGCGCAATGTGTCTTGCGCCTGTTTGACGCCGATGGACACAACCACCACTTCCTCAGCCTTGCCCGCTTCTTTCAGGCGGATTGCCTGTTCCACGGCAATCTCGTCAAACGGGTTCATCGACATTTTCACATTGGCGAGATCAACACCCGAGCCATCCGCTTTGACACGAACTTTTACGTTATAGTCGATCACGCGCTTGACCGGCACCAGAATTTTCATCCGCACGTTCTCCAGTTAAAGCATTTCGATCACGCGCCGCAGCGCGATTATTCAGACGTTGTTGTAATCGCTGATTCCCTGCGGCAACAGACCAAAAGCGGCATCTGAGACGCTCTAACGCGGCGCTGCTCTCGAGAAAACTAATTTTAAAGGCTTGTTTGCGGTAACCTAGTCAGCCTCGCGATTGGCGCCTGGTGTCCACAAAATATCGGCTTTGCCACCCTCATTGGCCACGCGACCCGCAACGAAGAACCAATCAGAGAGGCGGTTTAGATATTTCACCGCCATAGGGTTGACCGATTCCATCGTTGCCAATTCCACGCAATTGCGCTCGGCACGGCGGCAGACGGTGCGACACATGTGCAGATGTGCCGACAAGGCGGTGCCACCTGGCAAAATGAAACTGCGCAGCGGTTCCAAATCGGCGTTCATCTTGTCGATTTCTTTTTCCAAACGCGCCACTTGCGCCTCAACAATACGTAGGGCGGGATAGGGGCGTTCGGCGTCTTTCTCGATATTTGGGGTGCAAAGATCAGCCCCGAGGTCGAAAAGATCGTTTTGAATGCGGGCAAGATGCGCATTCATGTCATCACTGGCTTCAAGCCGCGCGATGCCCAAGGTCGCGTTCAACTCGTCCACGGTTCCATAGGCTGTAACGCGCATGGAATGTTTCGCCACGCGGCTGCCATCACCCAAGGCGGTTTCACCGTCATCACCTGTTTTTGTGTAAATTTTGTTCAAAACGACCATAGGTCTGCTCCCTTAATTGGCTGGCTAGCCGCGCAAAATGACAAAAAGAACGATCAAAATCACCGCCACAAATTGTGCGATGATACGGGCTTGCATGAATTTATTGGATTGCTTCGCGCTTTCGGCGGTGCCTTTGCGGAAAGAATTAATGCCAAGAAACAAGATCGCCACAACGACCAGACAGGCCAAGGCGACAACAATAAAAAGTGGGTCGTTGATCATTTGGGTTTCCCTTCGGTCGTGGCGGTCTGTGATAGGCCACAGCTAGGGCGTTTTTCACAGAGGCGAATTATTTTTGCCAGAGGGCAGTGGACGGATGCGGCAATCTCACCCTTTTGCGATCAGCCAATCAAGGGCGCGGGTCGGTAACACCCGTTTCGCGGTCGACATGAAATAGCTTGGCGTTGTGATGTAATAGCGCGGCTTGGGGCGTGGTGCCTCAAGCGCATGAACAAGCTTCTTCAGAACCGCCTCGGGAGGCAGTTCAAAGGGGTCAGGCCCGCGCTCTTCGTAGAGGCGTTTCAACAAGCCGTTGCGATATTGATCCGCGCGTGCAGAATTTTCCCAATCAATCCATTTTTCGAAAAGCGGAATAGAATTCTGTCGGATTTTCGAGGTGACGGGCCCCGTGTTCAATGTGCTGATGCTGATATTTGTATCCCGCATCTCAAGGCGCAGCGTGTCGGTTAGCCCTTCAAGCGCGAATTTGGTCGACACATAGGCCGCGCGCCATTTCAAGGTCACAAGGCCTAAGATAGACGAATGTTGCACGATGCGGCCATGCCCCTGTGCGCGCATCACAGGGATCACGCGGCGCGTCAGATCATGAACGCCAAAGACATTGGTTTCGAAAATCTCGGCCAAAGCGCCGCGTGGCAAATCTTCGACTGCACCAGGGATACCAAAGGCCCCGTTTGAGAAAAGCGCGTCAAGGGTGCCGCTCGTCATCTCAAGGCAGTTTGCAAGCCCTGTCTCCACAGATGCAGGGTCGGCGTAATCCAATTGCACGGCCTCGAACCCATTGGCGCGCAGCGCCGCAACATCCGCCGCTTTGCGGGCGCTTGCGATGACCCGCCAACCGCGTGCCCGCAACCCGCGCGCGCAGCACGCCCCGATGCCGGACGAACAGCCTGTTATCAGAATAGATTTTGTCATGGTCTTTGCCTTTGCCCTGTCGCAGCCTTTGCTATGTGTGACGCACAAAATGCGCAATCACGGATCACAGCGGTGACCTGCTATTCTGGCGATCTGGGGCAAAAAACCGCGCAGGCGAGGAATAATTTATCGCAATGGGCGCACGGGGCGCTTGTTTGGTCGGGGCAATTTGCCTATCAGGTTGTGCAATGAGCGAGCAGAATGACAGTTTTGACGAGAAGCGGGAAGTTGAGCCGCTCAGCCGTGCCATTGGCACGCGCTATCTGCAATATGCGCTGTCCACCATCATGCATCGCGCCCTGCCTGATGCGCGTGATGGCCTGAAACCTGTTCATCGCCGCATCCTGTTTGCAATGCGCGAGTTGCGTTTGGCCTCGAACGGGGGCTTCCGTAAATCTGCGAAAATCTCGGGCGATGTGATGGGGAATTACCACCCACATGGCGATGCCGCGATTTATGACGCAATGGCGCGCTTGGCCCAAGATTTTAACCTGCGCTATCCACTGGTTGATGGTCAGGGAAATTTTGGAAATATTGATGGCGATAACCCCGCGGCAAGCCGATATACTGAGGCGCGCATGACCGCGATGGCCGAGGCGCTGCTTGAAGGGTTGGACGAAAACGCCGTTGATTTCCGCCCCAATTACGATGGCACCTTGACGGAACCCGAGGTTCTGCCCGCAGCCTTCCCCAATCTTTTGGCCAACGGGGCGAGCGGGATTGCGGTGGGCATGGCCACAAACATTCCTCCGCATAATTTGGACGAGCTCATCGCCGCGTGTTTGCATTTGATCAAAACCCCAGATGCCCGCGATGAAACACTTTTGAATTATATCCAAGGCCCCGATTTCCCCACAGGCGGCGTGATTGTCGAGCCGCGTGATAGTATCGCGGAAACATATCGCACGGGCCGTGGCGCGTTTCGTTTGCGTGCAAAATGGGAGGTCGAGGATCAAGGCCGCGGATCATGGGTGATCGTGGTTACAGAAATCCCGTTTCAGGTTCAAAAATCCAAGCTGATCGAAAAGCTGGCCGAACTGATCCAAACAAAAAAAGTGCCGATTTTGGCGGATCTTCGGGATGAATCGACCGAAGATATTCGCATCGTGCTTGAGCCGCGCTCGCGCAATGTAGACCCAGAAGTTTTGATGGGGATGCTGTTCCGCAATTCAGACCTTGAGACGCGGTTTTCGTTGAATATGAATGTGCTGATCGATGGGCGCGTGCCAAAAGTGTGCAGCCTCAAGGAAGTGCTGCGCGCCTTCCTCGACCATCGCCGCGATGTATTGATCCGCCGTTCCGAGCATCGCATGGCAAAAATCGATCACCGCTTAGAGGTTCTTGAAGGCTTTCTGATCGCCTTCCTCAACCTTGACCGCGTGATTGATATTATCCGCTATGACCAAGACCCCAAAGCTGCATTGATGCGCGAAGATTGGTCACGCACATTCGTGCGCGCCACCTCCGAATTGGATTATCAGACCCCGCCCGAAGGCGAGGGTGAACTGACCGAAACGCAAACCGATGCCATTCTCAATATGCGTCTGCGCAGTCTGCGCCGACTGGAGGAGATGGAATTACAGCGCGAACGTGACGCGCTGATGGAGGAGCGTGCGGGCCTAGAGGATTTGTTAGAAACCGAAAGCCTGCAATGGGCGCGGATTGCCGATGAATTGCGTGAATTCCGCAAGAAATTTGGCGCAAGCGCCGAAGGTGGCGCACGCCGCACCGCCTTTGCCGAAGCGGGCGAGATTGAAGATGTGCCGCTTGAGGCGATGATTGAGCGCGAACCGATTACGGTGGTGTGTTCAGCCATGGGATGGGTGCGGGCGGTCAAAGGCCATGTTGATCTTGGCACAGAGATGAAGTTCCGCGATGGCGATGCGGGCCGTTTCCTGTTCCATGCGGAAACAACCGATAAGTTGCTGGCTTTTGCCTCCAACGGACGTTTCTACACGATCCAAGCCTCAAACCTGCCTGGCGGGCGCGGCTTGGGCGAGCCGTTGCGCTTGATGGTCGATTTGCCCAATGAGGCCGAGATTTTGGCGTTCTTCCCCTATCGTGAGGGGCAAAAGCTACTTTTAGCCTCCAGTGCGGGGGATGGGTTCCTCGTTGCTGAAGATGAGGTTTTGGCGCAGACGCGCACGGGGCGGCAAGTCTTGAATCTGCGCGAAGGTGTGCGTGCGGTTGTCTGCCATAGATTGGCGGCAGAGGATGATCACATCGCCGTTGTCGGTGAAAATCGCAAAGTGCTGATCTTCCCTCTTGACGAATTGCCCGAACTTGGGCGCGGTAAAGGTGTGCGGCTGCAAAAATACAAAGATGGCGGTTTGGTCGATGCGCGTGGCTTGCGTTTGGCTGATGGTCTAAGTTGGTCTGATCCTGCGGGACGCACTCGCACGGAAACAGAACTTGCCGAT
The DNA here is from genome assembly GCA_015693905.1 of Rhodobacterales bacterium HKCCA1288. Taxonomy (NCBI): domain Bacteria; kingdom Pseudomonadati; phylum Pseudomonadota; class Alphaproteobacteria; order Rhodobacterales; species Rhodobacterales bacterium HKCCA1288. The sequence continues at coordinate 2,124,789 of CP065161.1, forward strand.
TGGATTGGCAAACGGGCCACAGCAGGGCGCATGGCACCGCGCGGTTTCCCAAGGGATAACCGCTTTACATAACCGCTTTGACAACACTGGGGGTCTGTCATGCGATTTTTAACATTCTCAAGGCGCAGTGTTGCGGCGGGAATGATGTCCCTGCTGCTACTTGGTTGTGCAGCCCCCGATCCTTTGGGTCAGGCGCAAATCCCGATGGGGGATTTTGCCTTGGGGTTCAATATTGTTGTTGCTGATAATATGCAGCAAGTCCCCCCCTCACGCGATGCCACACCCGAAGAGTGGATTGCGGTGATCTCCTCAGAGATTGATCGCCGATTTGGCGCATATGAGGGGGATAAGCTCTACCATATTGCGCTGAGTGTAGATGCCTATTCTCTGGCCCCTCCTGGTATTCCCGTCCTTCTCAGCCCAAAATCGGTTTTGGTGATTTCTGCCAATATTTGGGACGATGCGGCAGGGGTGAAATTGCATGAGGTGCCCAACCAAATCACCATTTTTGAGGGCGCGTCACCCGATACGATATTTGGGTCGGGCTTCACCCGTGACCGCGAAGAACAGATGCAGATTTTGGCCCGCAACGCGGCCAAGCGCGTGCAGGCATGGATGCTTGAAAACCCGCAATGGTTTGGCATTGACCCAGATGCGGCAAATGCGGCGCTTGAGGGATTAGATGTGCCCCCCGATCCTTTGGCTGAGGCGGATCTTACTGCCCTTGAGGTGCCCGAAATGGCCGTGACAGAAACCAGTGCCACGCCAACTGTCACGCCCGTTCCACGTCCTGCGCCCTAACCCAGTTTGCAACCATGGGCTGAATGGTCTGAATGTCGTCTTGATTTTTTGTCTCAAGCCTCGTAACGAGCGCGCGTGTTGAACTCGGGCACAGATTTTGCCCCCCAAAAAATGAGGCGCCAGGGCTATGGCAAAGGAAAAGTTTGAACGTAATAAGCCGCACGTGAACATTGGCACGATTGGTCACGTTGACCACGGCAAGACGACACTGACAGCGGCGATCACGAAGTATTTTGGTGATTTCAGAGCGTATGATCAGATTGACGGCGCCCCTGAAGAGAAGGCGCGCGGGATCACGATTTCGACTGCGCATGTTGAGTATGAGACAGATGCGCGTCACTACGCGCATGTGGACTGCCCTGGTCACGCTGACTATGTGAAGAACATGATCACCGGTGCGGCGCAGATGGACGGCGCGATCTTGGTTGTGAACGCGGCGGACGGCCCTATGCCACAGACGCGCGAGCACATTTTGCTTGGTCGTCAGGTTGGTATCCCTGCGATGGTTGTTTACATGAACAAAGTCGATCAGGTTGATGACGAAGAGTTGTTGGAACTTGTTGAGATGGAAATCCGCGAGCTTCTGTCTTCTTACGACTTCCCTGGCGATGACATTCCTGTTGTTAAAGGGTCTGCTTTGGCGGCGATGGAAGGCCGTGACGCAGAGATCGGTGAGAACTCGATCCGCGCGTTGATGGAAGCTGTTGACAGCTACATCCCAACGCCTGCACGCGCAGTTGACCAGCCATTCTTGATGCCAATCGAAGACGTGTTCTCGATTTCTGGCCGCGGCACCGTTGTGACGGGCCGTGTTGAGCGTGGTGTGATCAATGTGGGTGACGAGATTGAGATCGTTGGTATCCGCGACACCTCCAAGACGACCTGCACAGGCGTTGAGATGTTCCGCAAGCTGCTTGACCGTGGTGAAGCGGGCGACAATATCGGCGCGCTTCTGCGTGGTGTTGATCGTGAGGGCGTTGAGCGTGGTCAGGTTCTCTGCAAGCCAGGTTCTGTGAAGCCACACACGAAGTTCGAAGCTGAGGCTTATATCCTCACGAAAGAAGAAGGTGGTCGTCACACCCCGTTCTTCGCGAACTACCGTCCTCAGTTCTACTTCCGCACCACGGACGTTACCGGCACTGTGACCCTGCCTTCTGGCACGGAAATGGTTATGCCCGGCGACAACCTGAAGTTCGAAGTCGAGCTGATCGCCCCCATCGCGATGGAAGATGGTCTGCGCTTCGCCATCCGCGAAGGCGGCCGCACAGTCGGCGCAGGCGTGGTCTCCAAAATCATCGCTTAATCGCTGGCGATTTTCTAAACTCAAAGAAAGCCGCGCCTTCGGGGGCGGCTTTTTCATTAAAGCTGTGCGGTATTGTGACCTACTTTGTGATCTGCTGCGAGCGCCTCTGCATCCATGAAGGATTGCAGTCTTTCGGCCAGTGCGGCGGTCTCGGCCTCCGAGAGCTTCGGGGGCACAGTCTCCTCCCAAACCCGCCAACGCAGATGCAGTTTGGTAAAGGGCAGCGGGAAGATCAGCCGATCCCATGTTGGCCATATGAGATAATGTTTGGCTGAAAACGTAAAACTGACCACGGGCACTTGGGCGGAGCGCGCCCATTGGATTGGGGTTGATTTTGCGACCCGCGCAGGCCCGCGTGGCCCATCTGGCGAGACACCAATCGAGATACCCTCGCGCAACCCTTTTAGGATGAGGCGCATTTCGGCGGCCCCAAGGATACCGCGCGGCATTGGCACGCTTTCATAGCCGAAATGGCGGTGGATATGGCCCACCAACCGCCCCGCCCGTGCATCAGACGTCAGGCTGCGACAGCGATATTTAGAAAGATCAAACATAAAGGGCGTCATCATCAGCCGTTGATGCCAACAAACGATGATCACAGCGCCGTGGGTGGCCAATGCCGTCTCAACCTGTGTCCAACCCTCTTCCTCGCGGCGCGAGGTTATGCGCACCAACCGCGCCCATGCCCCAAAAACCGCTGCAACCGCGCGATTTGCAAAGGCGGAATTTGCGATCCTTTTGCGTAGGGTTGTTGCGGTCTTGGTCATAGCTAGGTTCCTTCGCGCAAACTGTCCCGCCGTGCAAGCGCCAAGCGGGAGATAAACCATGGAAATCTGCGCAGCCTTCCTCTTGCATTGGGGGCCAAGCCCCGCTATCAGCATGCACGGCCTTAGGGGTATAGCTCAGTTGGTAGAGCAACGGATTCCAAATCCGTAGGCCGCGGGTTCGAATCCTGCTGCCCCTGCCACTTTCCCGATTATCAACCTTGGACTGCACATAGCGTGCTTCGCGGCTTGCATCATCGGGCGCGCTTGCCTATATCAGCCGACAATCGAAAGAGGTAAAAGACCATGGCCAACCCGATCCAATTTGTTCAACAAACCCGCGCCGAGATTGCCAAGATCGTTTGGCCGACCCGCCGCGAGCTTGTGACCACCACCGCGATGGTATTCGCGATGGCGGTTTTGGCGGCGTTGTTCTTTTTCATGGTCGATTGGCTGATCCGCCAAGGTTTGGAATTGCTGCTGACGGCGGTAGGCTAAGACCCTTGAACCCTTGATTTTCCCTATTTCGGGGGGTAGGGGGACGGAGAATATTTCCCGGCGGCGTGTATCGATTCGAGATACACGCTGATTTTTTGTTTCGGGACGGCACGCGCGGCATGATGCCAAGCGGTTGGACACTAAAATAACTGGCGCGCGATCGCGCCTTATGTCGAGGATGGAAGAAGCGGATGGCGAAACGGTGGTATTCGGTGAGCGTGCTGTCAAATTTTGAGAAGCGCATCGCCGAGCAGATCAGAAACGCCGTGGCCGAAAAGGGCCTCGAGGATGAGATCGAAGAAGTTCTCGTTCCTGAAGAGGAAGTGATCGAGATTCGCCGTGGCAAGAAAGTCACCGTCCCGCGCCGCTTTATGCCTGGTTATGTTCTGGTGCGCATGGAATTGACCGACCGCGCCTATCATGCTGTGTCTTCGATCCCGCGCGTCACAGGGTTCCTTGGGCCGCAGGGCCGCCCCATGCCGATGCGCGATGATGAAGTGAACGCGATCCTGAACCGTGTCGAAGAGGGCGAGGCCAGCCCCCGCTCAACCATCACCTTTGATGTTGGTGAAAAGGTTAAGGTTAATGACGGGCCGTTTGAAGATTTCGATGGCATGGTCGAAGAAGTTGATGATGAGAACCAGCGCCTCAAGGTGACGGTCTCGATTTTCGGGCGCGCAACGCCCGTGGAATTGGAATTCACGCAGGTGTCGAAAACCGCCTGATGTGGGTGCGGCGCGCAAGCGCCGCTCATTCGTGGGAGGCAGGATCATGCGCGCATGATGTGCCGAACCACGCTAGCGACTGGGAAAGGGACGCGTCCCGATCCTGATAGGGTGCAGCCAAGCTGTGCCGATGAAAAAAAGGAGAGGCCAGATGGCCAAGAAACTTGCTGGAACGATGAAGCTGCAGATCCCTGCAGGTCAAGCTAACCCATCCCCACCTGTTGGCCCTGCATTGGGTCAGCGCGGGATTAACATCATGGAATTCTGCAAGGCGTTCAACGCCAAGACCGCAGATATGGAGCAAGGCGCCCCTTGCCCCACCGTGATCACCTATTACCAAGACAAATCTTTTGCGATGGAAATTAAGACGCCGCCTGCGTCTTATTACCTGAAAAAGGCCGCAGGTTTGAAATCTGTTGGCAAGCGCAACCGCCCACGCGGTGCCGAAAATCCTGGTCGTGAGACCATCGCAACTGTGACTGTTGCTCAGGTTCGTGAAATCGCTGAAGCCAAGATGAAAGACCTCAGCGCGAACGATGTTGAAGCGGCAATGAAAATCATCCTCGGCTCTGCAAAGTCGATGGGTATTGAGGTGAAAGGGTAAGTTATGGGCAAGATTGGTAAGCGCGTAACGGCAGCCCGTGCCGCCTTCGCAGGAAAAGAAGACATCACAATCGAAGAAGCCGTTGAGCTGATCAAAGCGAATGCTTCGGCAAAATTCGATGAATCGGTTGATATTTCAATGAACTTGGGCGTTGACCCTCGTCACGCTGACCAAATGGTGCGCGGCACAGTGACCTTGCCAAATGGCACAGGCAAATCTGTGCGCGTTGCGGTTTTCGCACGCGGCCCTAAGGCAGATGAAGCCAAGGCTGCGGGCGCGGATATCGTTGGCGCGGAAGACCTGATGGAAATCGTTCAGGGCGGCAAGATCGAGTTTGATCGCTGCATCGCAACCCCTGACATGATGCCAATCGTGGGCCGTTTGGGTAAGGTTCTTGGGCCTCGTAACCTGATGCCAAACCCAAAAATCGGCACTGTGACCATGGACGTTAAAGAGGCCGTAGAAGCGGCCAAAGGCGGTCAGGTTCAGTTCAAGGTCGAGAAGGCGGGCATCGTTCATTGTGCGGTTGGCAAAGCCAGCTTTGACGCAGCGAAACTGGCGGAAAATATCCGCGCCTTTGTTGACGCTGTATCGAAGTCCAAGCCAGCAGGCGCAAAAGGCACTTATTTGAAGCGTATCACGCTCAGCTCCACCATGGGGCCTGGTGTGTCGGTTAGCGTTGAAAGCGCGACCAACGCGTAAACAGTTTTGGCCCTCTCTGTGCGAGGGGGCCGAAAGCCGCGGGGTTTGACCGCAAGAACTCGGATGGGGCAACTTTGGTCACAAAGTGGTGTTCCCTCTTGGGTTTCTTTGCGTTCTGTCGTATGGCCCCGTTTCGACCTGTGTCTGCGATTCGCTCGTGGGCGCGGTCACCTGTCCGAGACGGAGGGTGGGCGCATGCCCGTAAATCCTTCCTGAGATGGGAAACGAGTTTCGGATTTCCGCAAGGCCACCGCGCCTTCGGGCGGTCTGGCTCGGGCCCCTCACTTGGACCCGAAGAGGTAGGGAAACCTGCCAAACTTGAGCCGGGGGGTGACCCCCTAATTGGAGTAGAACTGTGGATAGAGCCCAGAAAGAGAGAGTGGTCGAGGAACTCGGCCAAATCTTTGAAAGCTCTGGCGTTGTCGTGGTGTCTCACTACGCGGGCCTCACGGTTGCTGAGATGCAAGACCTGCGCGCGAAAATGCGCGAAGCTGGTGGGTCTGTACGCGTCGCCAAGAACAGGCTCGCCAAGATCGCCCTTCAAGGAACGCCTGCCGAAGGCATTGCTGACCTGATGACGGGTATGACTGTGTTGTCCTATTCCGAGGATCCTGTGGCTGCGGCCAAGGTTGCCGAGGACTACGCCAAGGCGAATGCTAAATTCGTTATCATTGGCGGTGCTATGGGTGGCACTGTGCTTGATCAAGCTGGCGTTAAAGCCGTTGCGTCCATGCCATCCCGTGAGGAGCTTATTGCTTCGATCGTGGGCTGCATTGGGGCACCTGCTTCCAACATCGCTGGCGCAATTGGCGCACCTGCTTCGAATATTGCGAGCATCCTTTCGACCATCGAAGAGAAGGCCGAAGCCGCATAATGCAACCTTGAGACCCGTTATGTTTGGCTATGCCGCATGACGTTGGATCACAAATTTTAGATACGGAAACCGAAAAATGGCTGATATCAAAAAACTTGCCGAAGAGATCGTGGGCTTGACCCTTCTCGAAGCACAAGAACTGAAGAACTACCTCAAAGACGAATATGGCATCGAGCCTGCTGCAGGCGGCGCTGTCATGATGGCAGGCCCTGCTGCTGGTGGTGACGCCGGCGCAGCTGCTGAAGAGAAAACCGAATTTGACGTTATCCTGAAATCTGCTGGCGGCAATAAAATTGCTGTCATCAAAGAAGTTCGCGGCATCACAGGTCTTGGCCTCGTTGAAGCGAAGAACCTCGTTGAAGCAGGTGGCAAGGCCGTCAAAGAAGGCGTTGCAAAAGCAGAAGCAGACGACATCAAAGCCAAGCTCGAAGCAGCTGGCGCAGAAGTCGAACTCAAGTAATCATGGAAGGAATGCGCGTGGCGCATTCCCCATGTTGCGATGTGGCTGGGCGGGTTTTTCCTGTCCAGCCATCCTCACCTAGATGAGGGCCTTGGTGGCCAAGACCTTCTTCTAGGTGTGGTGCAGGATCGGGAGCTTGCCGGTGGGACGGCAGGCATGAATGGATCCTCCATCCGCTTGTTTCAAAGCCCCCCGTGCCGTGGCCCCGACGGTGCGCGTGGAGCGAAAGAAACGAAAGGTGTATCAGAGCATGGCTCAGACCTACGCAGGCCAGAAGCGCATTCGCAAATTCTATGGCAAAATCCGTGAAGTATTGGAAATGCCGAACCTCATCGAGGTTCAAAAATCTTCCTATGACCTTTTCCTGAAATCAGGCGACCAAGACACGCCTTTGGATGGTGAAGGCATCAAGGGTGTTTTCCAGTCGGTTTTCCCGATCAAAGATTTCAACGAAACTTCGGTTTTGGAATTCGTTAAATACGAATTGGAAGCCCCGAAGTTTGATGTCGAGGAATGCCAAAGCCGCGATTTGACTTATGCTGCGCCGCTCAAGGTGACCTTGCGTTTGATCGTATTTGATGTTGACGAGGATACGGGCGCAAAATCCGTCAAAGACATCAAAGAGCAAGATGTGTTCATGGGCGATATGCCTTTGATGACGCCAAATGGCACGTTCATCGTGAACGGCACCGAACGCGTGATCGTCAGCCAAATGCACCGTTCCCCTGGTGTGTTCTTCGACCATGACAAAGGCAAAACCCATTCTTCGGGCAAGCTTTTGTTTGCTTGCCGCATCATTCCTTATCGCGGCTCTTGGTTGGATTTCGAGTTTGACGCCAAGGACATCGTATTTGCGCGCATTGACCGCCGCCGCAAATTGCCAGTGACCACGCTGCTTTATGCACTTGGTTTGGATCAAGAAGGCATCATGGATGCCTATTATGACACTGTGATGTTCCGCTCTGTTAAGAACAAAGGTTGGGCAACCAAGTTCTTCCCCGAGCGCGTGCGCGGCACCCGTCCTACATTTGATCTTGTTGATGCAGCCACGGGTGAAGTCATCGCTGAGGCAGGCAAGAAGATCACCCCGCGCGCCGTGAAGCAGCTGATTGATGAGGGTAAAGTCTCCGAGCTGTTGGTGCCTTTCGATCACATCGTGGGCCGCTTTGTTGCGAAGGATATCATCAACGAAGAAACTGGCGCGATTTATGTCGAAGCTGGGGACGAGTTGACATGGGAAACCGACAAGGATGGCAATGTCACGGGCGGCACGCTGAAGGATCTGATGGATGCGGGCATCACCGACATCCCCGTTCTCGACATCGATAACATCAATGTTGGCGCCTATATCCGCAACACTATGGCCGTTGATAAGAACATGAACCGCGAAGGCGCGTTGATGGATATCTATCGGGTCATGCGCCCAGGCGAGCCACCAACCGTTGAAGCGGCAAGCGCCCTCTTTGACACGCTGTTCTTCGACAGCGAGCGCTATGATCTGTCTGCCGTTGGTCGCGTGAAGATGAACATGCGCCTCGATCTCGATGCGCCTGACACAACCCGCATTCTGCGCCGCGAAGATATCGTTGCCTGCATCAAGGCCTTGGTCGAACTGCGCGATGGCAAGGGCGACATTGACGATATTGACCATTTGGGCAACCGCCGCGTGCGTTCGGTGGGTGAATTGATGGAGAACCAGTATCGCGTGGGCCTGCTTCGTATGGAGCGCGCGATCAAGGAACGTATGTCCTCGGTCGAAATCGATACTGTGGTGCCACAGGATCTGATCAACGCGAAACCCGCCGCTGCGGCTGTTCGCGAATTCTTTGGCTCAAGCCAGTTGTCTCAGTTCATGGACCAGACCAACCCACTGTCGGAAGTCACCCATAAGCGCCGCTTGTCGGCTCTTGGGCCTGGCGGTCTGACGCGCGAGCGTGCAGGGTTCGAGGTTCGTGACGTTCACCCAACCCATTACGGCCGTATGTGCCCGATTGAAACGCCTGAAGGGCCGAATATTGGTCTGATCAACTCGCTTGCGACCTTCGCGCGGGTGAACAAATACGGCTTCATCGAAACCCCATATCGCCGCGTTGTGGACACCAAAGTGACCGATGAGGTCGTCTACATGTCCGCGACCGAAGAAATGCGCCACACAGTTGCGCAGGCCAACGCCACTTTGGACGCAAGCGGCAAGTTCATCAATGATCTGGTGAACACCCGTCAATCGGGCGAATACACGCTTGCACCGCGCGATCAGGTTGACCTGATTGACGTATCGCCCAAGCAGTTGGTTTCGGTTGCTGCCTCGCTCATTCCATTCTTGGAAAACGATGACGCGAACCGCGCTTTGATGGGCTCGAACATGCAACGTCAGGCGGTTCCGCTGTTGCAAGCTGACGCGCCTTTCGTGGGCACAGGCATCGAAAGTGTTGTCGCACGCGATTCTGGTGCGGCGATCATGGCCAAACGTGGCGGGATCATCGACCAAGTGGATGCAGAACGTATCGTTGTGCGCGCCACCGAAGATCTGGAACTGGGCGATGCTGGCGTGGATATCTACCGCCTTCGTAAATTCCAGCGCTCAAACCAGAACACCTGCATCAACCAGCGCCCCTTGGTGAAAGTGGGCGATCGTGTTGGCAAAGGTGAAGTGATTGCCGATGGCCCCTCGACCGATATGGGCGAATTGGCCTTGGGTAAGAACGTGGTCGTGGCGTTTATGCCATGGAACGGCTACAACTACGAAGACTCGATCCTCATTTCCGAGCGCATCGTGCGTGATGATGTTTTCACCTCGATCCATATCGAGGAATTCGAAGTTGCTGCCCGTGACACTAAGCTTGGGCCTGAGGAAATCACCCGCGACATTCCAAACGTAGGGGAAGAAGCCCTTCGCAACCTCGATGAGGCGGGCATCGTCTATATCGGCGCCGAAGTTGGGCCGGGTGACATTCTTGTTGGTAAGATCACGCCAAAGGGTGAAAGCCCAATGACCCCAGAAGAAAAACTTCTGCGGGCGATCTTTGGCGAAAAAGCGTCTGATGTGCGTGATACATCGTTGCGCCTGCCACCCGGTGATTTCGGGACAGTCGTGGAAGTGCGCGTTTTCAACCGCCATGGTGTCGACAAGGACGAGCGCGCGCTGCAAATTGAGCGCGAGATTGTCGAGCGTCTGGCACGCGACCGTGATGACGAGTTGGCAATTCTTGAGCGCAACATCTATGCGCGTCTCAAGTCCATGCTGCTTGGCAAAACTGCGGTAAAAGGGCCAAAAGGCGTCAAAGCAGGGTCTGAGATCACGGAAGAGTTGCTTGAAACGCTCAGCCACGGCCAGTGGTGGCAGCTTGCCCTTGGTGATGAGAAGGACGCCGCTGAAGTAGAGGCGCTGAACCAACAGTTTGACGCACAGAAGCGCACCTTGGATCACCGTTTTGAGGATAAGGTCGAGAAAGTTCGCCGCGGCGATGACCTGCCTCCAGGCGTGATGAAAATGGTCAAAGTCTTTATCGCCGTGAAGCGCAAGCTTCAGCCAGGTGATAAGATGGCGGGCCGTCACGGCAACAAGGGTGTGATCTCGAAAGTGGTTCCGATGGAGGATATGCCTTTCCTTGCAGATGGCACCCCTGTCGATTTCGTTCTGAACCCTCTCGGCGTGCCTTCGCGTATGAACGTGGGTCAGATTTTGGAAACCCATATGGGTTGGGCCGCACGCGGTCTGGGTCTGAAGATTGACGAAGCCTTGGACGAATATCGCCGCTCTGGTGACATGACGCCTGTGCGCGATGCCCTCAAAATCGCTTATGGTGATGAGGTGTATGGCGAGGCCTTTGCCGATCTGGACGACACAGCATTGGTTGAGTCCGCTTCAACCGTGACCCGCGGTGTTCCGATTGCAACGCCTGTATTTGACGGTGCAAAAGAGGCCGATGTAAACGATGCGCTGACCCGCGCGGGCTTTGACACATCGGGCCAATCGGTTCTTTACGATGGCCGCACGGGTGAGCAATTCGCCCGTCCCGTCACCGTGGGTGTGAAATACCTGCTGAAACTGCATCACCTCGTGGATGACAAAATCCACGCGCGCTCGACAGGGCCATACAGCCTTGTCACCCAACAGCCGCTCGGCGGTAAGGCGCAATTCGGTGGGCAGCGCTTCGGTGAGATGGAGGTCTGGGCCTTGGAGGCTTATGGCGCTGCATACACCTTGCAGGAAATGCTCACTGTTAAGTCGGATGACGTTGCAGGCCGCACCAAGGTCTATGAATCGATCGTCAAAGGCGAGGACAATTTCGAAGCAGGCGTGCCTGAATCGTTCAACGTTCTCGTCAAGGAAGTGCGTGGCCTCGGCCTCAACATGGAACTCCTGGATGCGGAGGATGAAGAGTAAGCGGTTGGCGGGGCCCGTCCCCGCCGCTGCCTGATCCCCCATCTCTCTGCCCGAATTCAAGGATTTGAAAATGAACCAGGAACTCACGAACAACCCGTTCAACCCGCTTGTCGCGCCAAAAGCGTTTGACGAGATCAAAGTCTCGCTTGCCAGCCCTGAGCGTATTCTCAGCTGGTCGTATGGCGAGATCAAAAAGCCTGAGACGATCAACTACCGCACCTTTAAGCCCGAGCGTGACGGCCTGTTCTGCGCGCGGATCTTTGGGCCCGTAAAAGATTACGAATGTCTGTGCGGCAAATATAAGCGCATGAAGTATCGTGGCGTTGTCTGCGAAAAATGTGGCGTTGAGGTGACCTTGCAAAAGGTGCGCCGCGAACGCATGGGCCATATCGAATTGGCTGCACCTGTTGCGCATATTTGGTTCCTGAAATCGCTGCCATCCCGCATTGGTCTGATGCTGGATATGACGCTGCGTGATCTGGAGCGGATCCTGTATTTCGAAAACTATGTGGTGATTGAGCCAGGTCTGACCGATCTGAGCTATGGTCAGCTCTTGTCCGAAGAAGAATTCCTGGATGCGCAGGACGCCTATGGGGCGGATGCGTTCCAAGCGAATATCGGCGCGGAAGCAATCCGCGAAATGCTTGCCAATATCGACCTTGAGGCTGAAGCAGCACAGTTGCGCGAAGACCTTAAGGAAGCCACCGGTGAGTTGAAGCCGAAGAAGATCATCAAGCGCCTCAAGATCGTTGAAAATTTCATCGAGTCTGGCAACCGCCCAGAATGGATGGTGCTGACAGTGATCCCCGTGATCCCACCAGAGTTGCGTCCGCTTGTGCCGCTGGATGGTGGTCGTTTCGCGACATCGGATTTGAACGATCTTTATCGCCGCGTGATCAACCGCAACAACCGTCTAAAGCGTCTGATCGAATTGCGCGCACCTGACATCATTATCCGTAACGAAAAGCGGATGTTGCAGGAATCTGTGGATGCGTTGTTTGACAATGGCCGCCGTGGTCGCGTGATCACAGGTGCCAATAAGCGCCCGCTGAAATCGCTGTCTGATATGCTCAAGGGCAAGCAGGGTCGTTTCCGTCAAAACCTTTTGGGTAAGCGGGTCGACTTCTCGGGTCGTTCGGTCATTGTGACGGGCCCAGAGTTGAAACTGCACCAGTGTGGCCTGCCAAAGAAAATGGCGTTGGAACTGTTCAAGCCGTTTATCTATTCGCGCCTTGAAGCCAAGGGCCTGTCTTCGACAGTCAAGCAAGCCAAGAAATTGGTTGAAAAAGAGCGGCCCGAAGTTTGGGATATCTTGGACGAAGTGATCCGCGAGCATCCCGTTCTTTTGAACCGCGCGCCGACCTTGCACCGCTTGGGCATTCAGGCATTCGAGCCTGTCTTGATTGAAGGTAAGGCTATTCAGCTGCACCCCTTGGTCTGTTCTGCGTTTAACGCAGACTTTGACGGCGACCAGATGGCCGTTCACGTTCCATTGAGCCTTGAAGCGCAGCTTGAAGCCCGCGTTTTGATGATGTCCACGAACAACGTTCTGTCGCCTGCAAACGGCGCGCCGATCATTGTTCCGTCTCAGGACATGGTTTTGGGTCTCTACTATGTGACCATGGAACGCGAAGGCATGAAGGGTGAAGGCATGTCCTTCTCCTCCATCGAGGAGGTCGAGCACGCCCTGACCGCAGGTGAGGTGCATCTGCACGCCAAAGTGACCGCGCGCATCAAGCAAATTGATGACGAGGGCAACGAGGTTTATCAGCGGTTTGAAACCACGCCTGGCCGCTTGCGCATTGGCGCGCTTCTACCGCTAAACGCAAAAGCGCCGTTTGAATTGGTGAACCGCTTGCTGCGCAAAAAAGAAGTGCAGCAGGTCATCGACACTGTCTATCGCTATTGCGGTCAAAAAGAGAGCGTCATTTTCTGTGACCAGATCATGAGCCTTGGTTTCCGTGAAGCGTTCCGTGCTGGTATCTCCTTCGGTAAGGACGACATGGTTGTTCCTGACACGAAATGGACGTTGGTTGATGAAACCCGCGACCAAGTGAAGGAATTCGAACAGCAATATATGGACGGTCTCATCACCCAAGGTGAGAAATACAACAAGGTGATTGATGCGTGGTCGAAGGCCAATGACAAGGTCACTGACGCGATGATGGCGACCATCTCGGCCAAGAAATTCGATGAGAATGGCGCAGAGTCCGAACCAAACTCCGTTTACATGATGGCCCACTCGGGCGCGCGGGGTTCTGTGACGCAGATGAAGCAGCTGGGTGGTATGCGCGGTCTGATGGCCAAACCATCGGGCGAGATCATCGAGACGCCAATCATCTCGAACTTTAAGGAAGGTCTGACCGTTCTTGAATACTTCAACTCGACCCACGGCGCCCGTAAGGGTTTGTCTGACACGGCGCTTAAAACGGCGAACTCGGGCTACTTGACCCGCCGTTTGGTGGACGTGGCGCAGGATTGTATCGTGCGTATGGTCGATTGCGGCACTGATGCCACAATCACCGCTGAAGCAGCGATCAATGATGGCGAGGTTGTCTCTTCATTGGCAGAGCGGATTTTGGGCCGCTCGGCTGGCGAAGACGTCATCGCACCTGCAACGGGCGAAGTAATCGTCTCCAAGGGTGAGCTGATTGACGAGCGCAAGGCAGATGCGGTGGAAGCCGCCGGTCTGGCATCGATCAAAATCCGTTCGCCTTTGACCTGTGAGGCGGAAGAGGGTGTTTGCGCCGTCTGTTATGGTCGTGACCTTGCACGCGGCACCCGTGTAAACGTGGGTGAAGCGGTCGGTATCATCGCGGCTCAGTCCATTGGTGAACCTGGCACGCAGCTGACGATGCGCACATTCCACATTGGTGGGGTTGCACAAGGTGGCCAGCAGAGTTTCCAAGAAGCTGGTCAAGAAGGCAAAATTGAGTATCGCAACGCCAACACGCTGAAGAACGCCGCAGGCGATGTGATCGTTGTTGGCCGCAATATGCAGATTGCTATCATTGATGATAACGGGGTCGAGCGCGCCGCGTTCAAACTGGGTTACGGCACCAAGGTGCATGTGGCCGAGGGCGCCAAAGTGTCTCGTGGCGACCGCTTGTTTGAGTGGGATCCATATACCCTTCCAATCATCGCTGAGAAATCGGGCACAGTGAAATATGTCGACCTCGTCAGTGGCATCGCAGTTCGCGATGAAACCGATGACGCGACTGGCATGACCCAGAAGATCGTGATGGATTGGCGCGCTGCGCCAAAGGGCAATGAACTTAAGCCCGAAATCTTGATCGTGGGTGCCGATGGCGAACCTGTGCGCAATGATCAGGGCAACCCTGTGACCTATCCGATGTCGGTGGACGCCATTCTTTCGGTGGAAGATGGCCAATCTGTTGAGGCGGGTGATGTTGTGGCCCGTATCCCGCGCGAAGGTGCAAAGACCAAGGACATTACCGGTGGTCTGCCGCGCGTTGCGGAATTGTTCGAGGCCCGCCGTCCAAAAGACCACGCCATCATCGCAGAGGTTGATGGTTATGTGCGCTTTGGCCGTGACTTCAAAAACAAGCGCCGCATCAGTGTTGTGCCTGTTGATGAGTCAATGGAGCCCGTGGAATACATGGTTCCAAAAGGCAAGCACATCCCCGTTGTTGAAGGTGATTTCGTTCAGAAGGGCGATTACATCATGGACGGCAACCCTGCACCGCATGATATTTTGCGGATCATGGGGATCGAGGCTTTGGCAGATTACCTCATTGACGAGGTGCAGGATGTCTATCGTCTGCAAGGTGTGAAGATCAACGATAAGCATATCGAAGTGATCGTGCGCCAGATGTTGCAGAAGATTGAAATCCTCGACTCAGGCGAGACAACGCTGCTGAAGGGTGAGCATGTCGACAAGGCGGAATTCGATGAGGAGAACGCCAAAGTCGAAGCCCGTGGTGGTCGTCCAGCGACAGGTGAGCCCGTGCTGCTTGGTATCACTAAGGCCAGCTTGCAGACTCGTAGCTTTATCTCTGCGGCGTCCTTCCAAGAGACAACCCGCGTTCTCACCGAGGCTTCGGTGCAGGGCAAGCGTGACAAGTTGGTTGGCCTCAAGGAAAACGTCATCGTGGGTCGCTTGATCCCTGCGGGCACAGGCGGCGCGACACAGCGTGTTCGCCGCATCGCAGCCGAGCGTGACAACAAGGTGATTGAGGCGGCCCGCGCTGAGGCAGAAGCCGCTGCAGCCCTTGCTGCGCCAAGCGAAGCTGATCTGGCCGATGCTACTGCAGACGCTGCAAGCGAAGGCGAAGAGTAAGAGCATCTTGCGCTATGCGCAGTAAGCTATTGAAGCGCCCCGTTGCGATCTCGCAATGGGGCGTTTCCTTTTTTATACCGCCTCTTTTCCGATGCGCGCCCATCCCGTAAGCTTGGGGTGCTAAACTGGGAATGAAAGCGGCATATGGCCAAGGATTTATCCAATCAGATTGTGGGCGTCTGCCGTTTTTCCTATGCGGGCGAAGGTGGCTTTGCTTCGGCCACGATGGAGCAATGGGCGCTAGAGGCCATGCTCTATGATCCTGCTCGCATGAAGCAGCGCTTTGTGTTGTTTGAACAAATCTGCCTCCCGTCCTTGGCCGCTCAAACGGATCAGGATTTCAAATTGATCGCTTTGATCGCGGATACGATGCCCTATCGGTGGCGGCGGCGTCTGAAGGATTTGATGGCCCCTTATCCCTTCCTGCAGGTTTGCACCCTTGAGGCAGCGGGGCCTCTAAACTCCACCCGCCGCGCCTTTCGGCGTGGGTGGGATCGGCATTCGAAATTCATCACGGGGTTTCGCATTGATGATGATGATGCTGTGGCCTGTGACTATATCGCCAAGACCCGCGCGGTCGCAGATCAGTTGTTGGAACTGGGGTGGGCTGATGAAGACACCCCTGCCGCTATCGCCTTTCATCGGGGCATTTATTGGAACATGAATTCCCAAGAAAAACCCTATTGGGAATTTTCGGAAATCGGCCCTTTGGGATTGGCCAGCGCGATGGTCACGCATAATGACAGTCTCGCCAATGTTTATCGGTGGAACCATCGCAAGATTGCGGCCAATGTGCGCACATGGTGCGATCCAAATGATGTGATGTTCGTGCGCACGCTGCATGGGGTGAATGACAGTGATCGTTCTATCCCCCCCACTGCCGAGTTGATGGAGATCACCAAAGCACAAACCCTGATGCGCGACCGCTTTGCGCTGCAACCGATCAAGACCCTTGCTGCGCTTGCACGATTGCGCGAAAATGACCCCAATAGTGACGATGACTGAGCCTAGATTTCCGCTCAGACCACAAGGAGCGCGGTTTTTGACACCCAATATCAAGGGCGCATTGCTGATGTCAGGCGCCATGGCCGCCTTTACGCTCAATGATACATTGGTGAAACTGGTCACCCAGACTGTGCCACTGTTTCAGATGATCTTTTTGCGGGGGGTTCTGACAGCCATTATGATGGTGGCCCTGCTTTGGTGGATGGGGCAGCTGCGCTTTCACATTCCACCTGTGGATCGCGGCAAGGTGATCGGCCGCATATTGGCCGAAATAGCCGCCATGATCACGTTTATGATTGCATTGATCCATATGCCCTTGGCCAATGTTGCCGCAATTCTGGCGGCTCTGCCGCTAAGTGTGACATTGGTTGCCTTTCTCGTGTTCCGCGAACCTGTGGGGTGGCGGCGGATGCTGGCCATTACGGTTGGTTTTGCGGGTGTCATGTTGATCGTAAAACCCGGGGGCGAGGGGTTCACTATCTACTCCATCTATGCGCTGATGACTGTGGGTTTCGTGACCATTCGTGATCTTCTGACCCGCCGCTTGTCACCCGAGGCCCCCTCGATGGGTGTGGCATTTATTACGGCCGTTGCTGTTGGCCTATCGGGTGGGGTTTTGTCCATCAGTGAAGATTGGCAACCGATCAACATGATTGAGGCGACCTATATCATTGGCGCTGCAATCTGCATCATTGGGGGTTATCTGTTTTCTATCATGACCATGCGGGTGGGTGAAATTGGCGTGGTCGCGCCGTTTCGCTATACAGCCCTTGTTTGGGCGCTGATTTTGGGGTTCCTCGTGTTTGGGGATTGGCCCGATCTTTTGACCTTACTTGGGGCTGCGATTGTCGTGGCCTCGGGCATTTTCACGCTACTGCGTGAACATCGCGTGGCGCGCCGTGCTGAACGGTTGGCGGCCTCGCTGACGGCAACCGCAGTGGCCGATGCCCCAATATCTGGCCCGTCTCAAATGCAGCGGGACTAGCGCAGACCCTGCCGCTGTTGACACCCCATACGATTCCCCCTATACGCCGCGCCATGAGCGGCATTTTGCGCCTTGCGCGAGCTTGCCCGAGATACAGAACTGAGTGGTCATGATCCAGGCGATTTGATGCCTCGATCCTCTGAGAATTCCACCGCGGCGGCCTCCAGGTAGGGAAAGGGCGCTTGCGGTTTTGGTGTTTTGCATACGCAAGATGCCCTTTGACATGAGCAAGACGGGGAACCGAATGCCTACGATTCAACAGCTGATCCGTAAACCACGGCAGCCCAAAGTAAAACGCTCCAAGTCGCAGCACTTGGAATCCTGCCCGCAGAAGCGCGGCGTATGCACACGCGTCTACACCACGACGCCAAAGAAGCCGAACTCGGCTATGCGTAAGGTTGCCAAGGTGCGCCTGACGAATGGTTTTGAGGTCATCAGCTACATTCCTGGTGAGAAACACAACCTCCAAGAGCACTCTGTTGTTCTGATCCGTGGCGGCCGTGTGAAAGACCTTCCAGGTGTGCGTTATCACATTCTGCGCGGTGTGCTTGATACGCAGGGCGTTAAAGATCGCCGTCAGCGTCGTTCGAAATATGGCGCGAAGCGTCCGAAGTAAGAGGATACAGACATGTCCCGTCGTCACAGCGCTGAAAAACGCGAAGTTTTGCCCGATGCCAAATTTGGTGATCGTGTTCTGACAAAGTTCATGAATAATCTGATGATCGATGGTAAAAAATCGGTCGCAGAAAAGATCGTTTACAACGCGTTTGATCGCGTTGAGCAGCGTCTCAAGCGCGCGCCTGTGGAAGTGTTCCACGAAGCGCTCGACAACATCAAACCTGCTGTTGAAGTGCGCTCCCGCCGTGTGGGCGGTGCGACCTATCAGGTTCCTGTTGAAGTGCGCCCTGAGCGCCGTGAAGCGCTTGCGATCCGCTGGCTGATCAACGCGGCCCGTGCTCGTAACGAAAACACCATGGAAGAGCGCCTTGCAGGCGAATTGGTGGATGCGGTCAACGCACGCGGCGCAGCCGTTAAGAAACGTGAAGACACCCACAAGATGGCGGATGCGAACAAAGCGTTCAGCCATTATCGTTGGTAATTTTAATTCTAGCCTGAGGACCACCAGATGGCACGCGAATATCCGCTGGAGCGCTACCGCAACTTTGGGATTATGGCCCATATTGACGCGGGCAAAACCACAACCACAGAACGTATCCTGTATTACACAGGCCGCTCGCACAAGATCGGCGAAGTGCATGATGGCGCGGCCACCATGGACTGGATGGAGCAGGAGCAGGAGCGTGGGATCACCATTACCTCCGCTGCGACCACCACGTTCTGGCAGTGGCAGGAAGACCCATCCGCGGAAGGCACTTCGGACACGAAGTTCCGCTATAACATCATCGACACACCCGGACACGTTGACTTCACCATCGAAGTTGAGCGTTCTTTGGCTGTTCTCGATGGCGCGGTTTGCTTGCTTGATGGTAACGCAGGCGTTGAGCCTCAGACGGAAACCGTTTGGCGTCAGGCGGATCGCTACAAGGTTCCCCGTATCGTGTTCGTCAACAAGATGGACAAGATTGGCGCTGACTTCTTCAACTGCGTGAAGATGATCAAAGACCGCACAGGTGCAACACCTGTTCCTGTGAACTTCCCCATCGGTGCCGAAGACAAGCTGGAAGGCATTGTCGACCTGGTCACGATGGAAGAATGGGTTTGGCAAGGCGAAGACCTTGGTGCATCTTGGAAGCGCCAGCCAATCCGCGCTGACTTGCGGGATACGGCTGACGAGTGGCGCTCGATCCTGATCGAGAATGCGGTTGAGCAGGACGATGCGGCGATGGAAGCCTATCTCGAAGGCAACGAGCCAGACATCGCAACCCTGCGCAAACTGATCCGTAAAGGCACCTTGTCCTTGAGCTTTGTGCCTGTATTGGGCGGTTCTGCGTTCAAGAACAAAGGCGTTCAGCCTTTGCTCAACGCTGTGATTGACTTCTTGCCCGGCCCTCTCGATGTGGTCGACTACATGGGCTTTAAGCCAGGCGATGAGACGGAAACTCGTAACATTGCACGCCGCGCAGATGACAACATGGCCTTTGCAGGTCTGGCGTTCAAAATCATGAACGACCCGTTTGTTGGCTCCTTGACCTTTACCCGTATCTACTCGGGCAAATTGGAAAAGGGCGGTTCTATCCTCAATGCGACCAAAGGCAAAAAAGAGCGTGTTGGTCGTATGATGATGATGCACTCCAACAACCGCGAAGAGATTGATGAGGCCTTTGCAGGCGACATCATCGCCTTGGCCGGTCTGAAAGAAACCACAACAGGTGACACGCTTTGTGATGCGGCAGATCCTGTGGTTCTCGAAACCATGACCTTCCCCGATCCCGTGATCGAGATCGCGATTGAGCCAAAGACAAAGAACGACCAAGAGAAAATGTCTCAAGGTCTTCAGCGTCTGGCGGCAGAAGACCCCTCCTTCCGTGTGGAAACTGACCTTGAATCAGGCCAGACCATCATGAAGGGCATGGGCGAATTGCACCTCGACATTCTGGTGGATCGTCTAAAGCGTGAATTCAAAGTGGAAGCGAATATTGGTGCGCCTCAGGTGGCCTATCGCGAAACCATTGGTCACGCGGTTGAGCATACCTACACCCACAAGAAGCAGTCGGGTGGTTCGGGTCAATACGCCGAAGTCAAGTTGGAAATCACGCCAACTGAACCTGGCGAAGGC
The DNA here is from genome assembly GCA_015693905.1 of Rhodobacterales bacterium HKCCA1288. Classification (NCBI taxonomy): domain Bacteria; kingdom Pseudomonadati; phylum Pseudomonadota; class Alphaproteobacteria; order Rhodobacterales; species Rhodobacterales bacterium HKCCA1288. The sequence goes on from CP065161.1 coordinate 2,144,934, forward strand.
TATAGCTTTGAGTCGCGCATCGTTGGTGGTGCTGTTCCTAAGGAATACATCCCTGGTGTTGAAAAGGGCATCCAGTCCGTTATGGACTCTGGCCCGCTCGCAGGCTTCCCTGTGATCGACTTCAAAGTCGCGCTTTTGGACGGTAAATTCCACGATGTGGACTCCTCCGTTCTCGCCTTCGAAATCGCATCTCGTATGTGTATGCGCGAAGGTCTGAAAAAAGCAGGCGCGAAACTGCTTGAGCCGATGATGAAGGTCGAGGTGATCACCCCTGAAGAATACACAGGGTCGATCATTGGCGATTTGACATCGCGCCGTGGTCAGGTTTCTGGCCAAGAGCCACGCGGTAACGCTGTTGCGATCAATGCCTTCGTTCCGTTGGCGAATATGTTCGGCTACATCAACACTCTGCGTTCGATGTCTTCGGGCCGCGCGCAGTTCACCATGCTGTTCGATCACTACAATCCTGTTCCGCAGAACATCTCGGACGAGATTCAATCGAAATACGCCTAAACCAGGGTGGCGGGGTGAACCCCGCCCTACCCACCAACCGTAGGGCGGGCAGTTTCCCGCCGCTCTGAACAAGACAAGGAGGCCATCATGGCAAAGGAAAAGTTTGAACGTAATAAGCCGCACGTGAACATTGGCACGATTGGTCACGTTGACCACGGCAAGACGACACTGACAGCGGCGATCACGAAGTATTTTGGTGATTTCAGAGCGTATGATCAGATTGACGGCGCCCCTGAAGAGAAGGCGCGCGGGATCACGATTTCGACTGCGCATGTTGAGTATGAGACAGATGCGCGTCACTACGCGCATGTGGACTGCCCTGGTCACGCTGACTATGTGAAGAACATGATCACCGGTGCGGCGCAGATGGACGGCGCGATCTTGGTTGTGAACGCGGCGGACGGCCCTATGCCACAGACGCGCGAGCACATTTTGCTTGGTCGTCAGGTTGGTATCCCTGCGATGGTTGTTTACATGAACAAAGTCGATCAGGTTGATGACGAAGAGTTGTTGGAACTTGTTGAGATGGAAATCCGCGAGCTTCTGTCTTCTTACGACTTCCCTGGCGATGACATTCCTGTTGTTAAAGGGTCTGCTTTGGCGGCGATGGAAGGCCGTGACGCAGAGATCGGTGAGAACTCGATCCGCGCGTTGATGGAAGCTGTTGACAGCTACATCCCAACGCCTGCACGCGCAGTTGACCAGCCATTCTTGATGCCAATCGAAGACGTGTTCTCGATTTCTGGCCGCGGCACCGTTGTGACGGGCCGTGTTGAGCGTGGTGTGATCAATGTGGGTGACGAGATTGAGATCGTTGGTATCCGCGACACCTCCAAGACGACCTGCACAGGCGTTGAGATGTTCCGCAAGCTGCTTGACCGTGGTGAAGCGGGCGACAATATCGGCGCGCTTCTGCGTGGTGTTGATCGTGAGGGCGTTGAGCGTGGTCAGGTTCTCTGCAAGCCAGGTTCTGTGAAGCCACACACGAAGTTCGAAGCTGAGGCTTATATCCTCACGAAAGAAGAAGGTGGTCGTCACACCCCGTTCTTCGCGAACTACCGTCCTCAGTTCTACTTCCGCACCACGGACGTTACCGGCACTGTGACCCTGCCTTCTGGCACGGAAATGGTTATGCCCGGCGACAACCTGAAGTTCGAAGTCGAGCTGATCGCCCCCATCGCGATGGAAGATGGTCTGCGCTTCGCCATCCGCGAAGGCGGCCGCACAGTCGGCGCAGGCGTGGTCTCCAAAATCATCGCTTAAGATTTGAGATTGGCACGCGGGGGAAACCCCGTGTGCCAACTTCACCCGCTGGGTGCAATATCGCACCCAAATTGAAACCGGTTCGACGAGGGGATGTGGTGACACATTGCCCTCCTCTCAATCGTAAAGGATCAGAGTAATGGCCATTCAAAGCCAAAACATCCGTATCCGCCTCAAGGCGTTTGATTACCGCGTTCTGGATGCCAGCACGCAGGAAATCGTGAACACCGCCAAGCGGACGGGTGCACAGGTGCGCGGGCCTATCCCGCTGCCAAACAAGATCGAAAAATTCACTGTTCTGCGTGGGCCTCACATCGACAAGAAGAGCCGCGACCAGTGGGAAATTCGCACCCATAAGCGTCTGTTGGATATTGTTGATCCAACACCACAGACTGTGGATGCATTGATGAAGCTCGACCTCGCCGCTGGCGTGGATGTCGAGATCAAGGTCTAAGGGGGGCATCGGATATGTTGCGCTCTGGAGTGATCGCTAAAAAATTGGGTATGACCCGCCTGTTCATGGAAGATGGTCGTCAGATCCCTGTGACCGTTTTGCAATTGGATGGTCTTCAGGTTGTGGCACAGCGCACCACTGACAAAGATGGCTACACTGCCATCCAGCTCGGTGCAGGTTCCGCAAAAGCAAAGCGCGTTTCGGCGCCAATGCGCGGCCATTTCGCCGCTGCAAAGGTTGAGCCTAAGCGTAAGCTTGCGGAATTCCGTGTTGACCCTGAGAATTTGGTGGCCGTTGGTGAAGAAATCACCGCAGACCATTATTTCGAAGGCCAATTCGTTGACGTGTCTGGCACCTCGACTGGTAAAGGTTTCGCGGGTGCGATGAAGCGCCATAACTTCGGCGGTTTGCGTGCGTCTCACGGCGTGTCGATCAGCCACCGTTCGCATGGTTCGACAGGTCAGTGTCAAGATCCTGGTCGCGTGTTTAAGGGCAAGAAAATGGCAGGCCATTTGGGTTCGGTGCGCGTCACCACTCAAAACCTGCAAGTTGTTCGCACCGATGCAGATCGTGGCTTGATCATGGTCAAAGGCGCTGTTCCTGGCACCAAAGGTGGTTGGGTGACCATCAAAGACGCGGTGAAAAAGCCATTCCCTGAGAATGCTGTTTTGCCTGCTGCTTTGAAATCCGCCGCCGCCGCAGCTGCGCCTGCAACCGAGGCCCCCGCAGAGGACGCCCCTGCCGAGGGAGGTGAAGCATAATGAAACTTGACGTCATTAAATTGGACGGTGGCAAAGCGGGATCTGTTGATCTTGGCGATGACATTTATGGTCTTGAGCCCCGTGCTGACATCCTGCACCGCGTTGTCCGTTGGCAGCGTAACAAGGCGCAGGCCGGCACGCACAAGGTTAAAACCCGTTCTGAAGTCAGCTATTCGACCAAGAAGATCTATCGCCAAAAGGGCACTGGTGGCGCGCGCCACGGGTCTCGTAAGGCGCCGATCTTCCGTAAGGGTGGCATTTACAAAGGCCCAACCCCACGCAGCCATGCGCACGAGCTTCCTAAGAAGTTCCGTAAGCTTGGTCTGAAGCACGCTTTGTCTGCCAAAGTGGCAGCAGGCGAGTTGGTGATCATCGAAGCAGCGGCCATGGCCGAGGCGAAAACCGCGCAATTGGCCAAGCAGGTGAAGAACCTTGGTTGGAAGCGTGCCTTGATCATTGACGGTGCAACGGTTGATGCGAACTTCGCCCAAGCGGCGCGTAACATCGAGGGTCTCGATGTGCTGCCATCCATGGGCGCGAATGTCTATGACATCCTCAAGCGCGACACTCTGGTGTTGACGAAGGCGGGTGTCGAAGCACTGGAGGCTCGCCTAAAATGAGCACGAAGCCAGAACATTATGACGTGATCCGCCGCCCGATCATCACGGAAAAAGCCACTATGGCCTCCGAGAACAATGCGGTTGTGTTCGAAGTTGCGATTGATGCGAATAAACCTCAGATCAAGGAGGCTGTTGAAAGCCTGTTTGGTGTGAAGGTGAAAGCGGTCAATACAACTGTCACCAAAGGCAAGAACAAGCGTTTCCGTGGCATCGCGGGCACCCGTAAGGATGTCAAGAAGGCCTATGTAACGCTGGAAGAAGGCAACACAATCGACGTGGCCACAGGTCTTTGATCTGTCCCACGTTCGGGCGTTTTGCCTGATCTGACCTCAGCGAGGCCCCGACTGCGGATGCGGTTGGGGCCTTGTTCATCGCAAAGGCGGCTGCACAGTCGGGAAGGGGCCTTGACCTTAGGGCGTCACTTTCCTACACAGCGCCATCGCGATAGCCCCAGATTCGTCTGGGGCTTTGCTGTTGTTCGCATGAACGACATTTCACTGGGACCTTCGGGGCCCTCATTTATCGGTCACCCAATTCGGGGGACTTACAACATAGGTGGGTTTTTAATGACCTGCCGTTAGCAAACGGAAGACAGAAAGCATGGCACTTAAGTCGTATAAGCCGACGACGCCGGGCCAGCGCGGGCTGGTGCTGATCGACCGTTCGGAGCTGTGGAAAGGACGTCCTGTCAAATCCCTGACTGAGGGTTTGACGAAAAAGGGCGGTCGGAACAATACCGGACGGATTACCGCACGCCGCCGCGGTGGTGGCGCGAAGCGTCTCTATCGTATCGTGGATTTCAAGCGTCGTAAATTTGACGTCACAGCCACGGTTGAACGGATCGAATACGATCCTAACCGCACCGCCTTCATCGCGTTGATCCGCTACAGCGATGGCGAGCAGGCCTATATCCTCGCGCCACAGCGTTTGGCTGTTGGGGATGCGGTTGTCGCCTCTGCAAAAGCAGATATTAAGCCCGGTAACGCAATGCCATTTTCTGGCATGCCCATCGGGACAATCGTTCACAATATCGAATTGAAGCCCGGTAAGGGTGGCCAAATCGCACGCGCGGCGGGCACGTATGCCCAGTTCGTTGGTCGTGACGGTGGCTATGCTCAGATCCGCCTCTCTTCTGGTGAATTGCGTCTGGTGCGTCAGGAATGCATGGCAACCATTGGTGCCGTGTCAAACCCTGACAACTCGAACCAAAACCTTGGTAAAGCGGGCCGCGTCCGCCACATGGGCAAGCGTCCAAGCGTCCGTGGTGTTGCGATGAACCCAATCGATCACCCACATGGTGGTGGTGAAGGCCGCACATCTGGTGGCCGTACGCCAGTTACCCCATGGGGTAAGGATACCAAGGGCACCCGCACCCGCAACAAGAACAAGGCATCGCAGAAGCTGATTATCCGCTCGCGTCATGCCAAGAAGAAAGGGCGTTAATAGATGAGCCGTTCTGTATGGAAAGGCCCTTTTGTCGACGCATACGTCCTCAAGAAGGCAGAAAAAGCGCGGGAGTCTGGGCGCAACGAAGTGATCAAAATCTGGTCGCGCCGTTCAACCATCCTGCCACAATTCGTTGGCCTCACCTTTGGTGTCTATAACGGGCAAAAGCACATCCCCGTGAACGTCACTGAAGACATGATCGGTCAGAAATTCGGTGAATATTCTCCAACGCGCACCTATTACGGGCACGCTGCGGATAAGAAAGCGAAAAGGAAGTAAGCCATGGGCAAGGATAAGAATCCCCGCCGCGTGGCGGACAATGAAGCGATGGCAAAACTGCGCATGTTGCGCACAAGCCCGCAGAAATTGAACCTCATCGCGCAAATGATCCGTGGGAAGAAAGTTGACAAGGCTTTGACCGCGTTGACCTTCTCCAACAAGCGCATCGCGATTGACGTGAAGAAATGCCTTCAGTCTGCCATTGCGAATGCTGAAAACAACCACAGCCTTGATGTGGATGAATTGGTCGTTGCCGAAGCATATGTCGGCAAGAACCTGATCATGAAGCGTGGTCGTCCACGTGCCCGTGGTCGGTTTGGCCGCATCCACAAGCCGTTCTCTGAACTAACCATCAAGGTTCGCCAGGTCGAGGAGCAAGCGTAATGGGTCATAAGGTAAATCCAATTGGCATGCGCCTGCAGGTCAACCGCACTTGGGACAGCCGCTGGTATGCGGACACCAAGGATTACGGCAACCTGTTGCTCGAAGATCTGCGTATGCGTGAATTCGTGGCGAAAGAGTGCAAGCAAGCTGGTGTCTCCAAAGTCATCATCGAGCGTCCGCACCGCAAGTGCCGCGTCACCATCCACACCGCTCGCCCTGGTGTTATCATCGGGAAAAAAGGTGCGGATATTGAAGGCCTGCGCAAAAAGCTGGCCGCAATGACCGACAGCGAATTGCACCTCAACATCGTTGAAGTGCGCAAGCCAGAAGTTGATGCGGCATTGGTGGCAGAGTCCATCGCGCAGCAGCTTGAGCGCCGCGTTTCGTTCCGCCGCGCAATGAAGCGCGCCGTGCAGAACGCGATGCGCATGGGTGCCTTGGGTATCCGTGTTAACGTGGCTGGTCGCTTGGGTGGCGCTGAAATCGCCCGCACCGAATGGTATCGTGAGGGCCGCGTGCCGCTTCACACATTGCGCGCAGACATTGACTACGCGCATGCAGAAGCGTCCACACCTTACGGGATCATTGGGATCAAGGTCTGGATCTTCAAGGGTGAAATCCTTGAGCATGATCCATCGGCGCGTGATCGCCGTTTGGCCGAAATGCAGGATAGCGGTGGGGCACCACGCCCGCGCCGTGATCGCTGAGGAGTTTGACAGATGCTGCAACCAAAGCGCACAAAATTCCGCAAGATGCACAAAGGCCGCATCAAGGGTGAAGCAAAAGGCGGGTCTGACCTGAACTTTGGCACCTTTGGCCTGAAAGCCCTTCAGCCTGAGCGCGTTACCGCGCGCCAGATCGAAGCTGCCCGCCGCGCCCTGACACGCCACATGAAGCGTCAAGGTCGTGTATGGATCCGCATCTTCCCTGACACCCCTGTAACTTCGAAACCAACCGAAGTGCGTATGGGTAAAGGTAAAGGTTCGGTCGATTACTGGGCATGCAAGGTCAAACCAGGCCGTGTTATGTTTGAGATTGACGGCGTTAACGAAGAAATCGCACGCGAGGCGCTGCGCCTTGCCGCGATGAAGCTGCCAATCAAAACACGCACAGTGGCACGCGAAGACTGGTAATTTCAGCTTCGCTTGTGAAAATCAAAACCCCCGCAGAGCAATCTGCGGGGGTTTTTCTTTAGTCCCAACGATAATTAAAGCTGACGCTGATCCGCTCATCCTCGGCCATATTCATCGGCACCTCATGGCGCAACCAGCTTTCCCAGAGCAGCACATCACCGACATTTGGCTTTACATAGATAAAGGGCTGTAATTCTGCGCGTGCGGTCTTGGCCCGCGTTGGGGCCGCCATCATGCGCGACAGGCGCGGGTCTTCCAGTTTCAACGCCGATGCACCTTCGGGCATTGCAACATATGTTGTCCCCGAAATTACCGAATGCGGATGAATATGCGAGCTATGCGTGCCGCCTTCGGGCAGGATGTTGATCCATAAATCCTCAAGAACCAGAGCGCGGCCATCCAAATCGAATTCCAAATCCTTGACGAATTCCGCGACATGATGATCGAGAATTTTCACCAAATCCGCAAAGATCGGAAAGCGCCAAGGCAGATCGGTGAGCGAGGCATAGGACGTATATCCAGGATATCCGTTTTCCTCGCACCATGTTTGACCCGCTTCGTCATCCTCTGCGATAACGAGGCAAGATTGCTCTAACTCGGCCAAATCAAGCTGAGGGGCTGCCTCGTGCAGATTGCCGTGATAGAGGCGTGTGACGAATAAGGATGATATCTGTGCCATAGGCCTTCCTTAGATCAAGATGCGCCAAGCCGCGCGGAACGGATGACGGAACCATAGCCTAGGTCTAGGTGCGGGGCGAGGGTAGACCACAACAGCCTTTGAAAAACGCGGATAAATTCCCCCGTGGGGTTGCCATATGCCCAAGATGCGCGTATGTGCCGCCTCTATCCACCTACTCCAACGGAATCAGGGTGACGCTTTTTGCGGCCCTCCGTTGATTGTTGAAAAGGAAGACCAACGCGATGAACGCGCAAGACCTACGTGATAAAACGCCTGACCAGCTGCGTGATCAGCTTGTTCAGTTGAAGAAGGAAGCGTTTAACCTGCGCTTCCAACAGGCCACTGGCCAATTGGAAAACACCGCCCGTATGCGCCAAGTGCGCCGTGACGTGGCCCGTGTGAACACGATTCTATCTCAGAAGGCAGCAGCAGCCGCAGGGGAGGCCAACTAATGCCCAAACGTATCCTGCAAGGTGTTGTCACCTCTGATCAGAATGAACAAACCGTCACCGTGTCTGTAGAGCGCCGCTTTACGCACCCAGTGATGAAGAAGACGGTTCGTAAGTCCAAGAAGTATCGGGCCCACGATCCGCAGAACCAATTCAAAGTTGGCGATATCGTCCGCATTCAGGAATGTGCGCCAATTTCGAAGTCGAAACGCTGGGAAGTCATCGCAAACTAAGCGCTGAATTTCAGTTTAACGAAACCCTGGGGGTAATGTCCGCATCGGCGCCCCCAAAGGTCGGGAGATACCACTATGATCCAGATGCAGACCAATCTGGATGTAGCTGACAACTCTGGCGCTCGCCGAGTTCAGTGCATCAAGGTTCTGGGTGGATCCAAGCGGAAATATGCCTCGGTGGGTGACATCATCGTGGTATCCGTGAAGGAAGCCATCCCACGCGGTCGTGTAAAAAAGGGCGATGTCCGTAAGGCCGTTGTCGTGCGCACCGCAAAAGAAGTTCGCCGCGAAGATGGCACAGCCATCCGTTTCGACCGCAATGCGGCCGTGATCCTCAACAACAACAACGAGCCTGTTGGCACCCGTATCTTCGGGCCAGTTGTGCGTGAGTTGCGTGCGAAGAACTTCATGAAGATCATCTCGCTCGCTCCGGAGGTGCTGTAATATGGCTGCCAAGTTGAAAAAGGGCGACAAGGTCGTCGTGCTTGCTGGCAAGGATAAGGGCAAAGAGGGTGAAATCTCTGCCGTTATGCCAAAGGCCAACAAAGCCATTGTGGACGGCGTGAACATCGCCATCCGTCACACCCGCCAATCTGCACAGGGCCAAGGCGGCCGCCTTCCAAAGGCGATGCCAATTGACCTGTCCAATCTGGCGCTTCTGGACAAAAACGGCAAACCCACCCGTGTTGGCTTCAAGGTTGAAGACGGCAAGAAGGTGCGTATCGCCAAAACCACGGGGGAGGTCATCTAATGCTTGATACGGCAAACTATACCCCACGTCTGAAGGCGGCTTTTGCTTCGACTGTTCGCCCTGCGATGAAGGAAGAGTTCGGCTATAAGAACGATATGCAAATCCCACGTTTGGATAAGATCGTTCTGAACATTGGCGCAGGCGCCGAAGCCGTGCGTGACAGCAAAAAAGTGAAATCCGCTCAGGAAGACCTCAGCGCGATTGCAGGCCAGCAGGCCGTTGTGACCAAGGCAAAGAAATCCATCGCGGGCTTCCGTGTTCGCGAAGATATGCCTCTTGGCGCAAAGGTTACCCTGCGCGGCGACCGCATGTATGAATTCCTTGATCGTCTGATCACTGTGGCTATGCCGCGCATCCGCGACTTCCGCGGTGTGTCTGGCAAGTCCTTTGACGGCCGTGGCAACTACGCCATGGGGATCAAAGAACATATCGTTTTCCCTGAAATCAACTTCGACAAGGTCGATGAGGTTTGGGGGATGGACATTATCATTTGCACCACCGCGAAAACTGACGCGGAAGCCAAGGCGCTGTTGAAGCATTTCAACATGCCCTTCAATTCGTGATCGCGGGAGGAGAGTAGAACAATGGCAAAGAAGTCCATGGTTGCACGCGAAGTGAAGCGCCAAAAGCTTGTTGCGAAATACGCAGCAAAGCGTGCCGCGCTGAAAGAAATCGCGAATGATGAATCGAAGCCGATGGAAGAGCGTTTTAAGGCTCGTCTGAAACTGGCAGAGCTGCCACGTAACAGCTCCGCCACTCGTCTTCATAACCGTTGCCAGCTCACGGGGCGCCCAAAGGCCTATTACCGTAAGCTGAAAGTCTCGCGTATCATGCTGCGTGAATTGGCCTCGAACGGCCAAATCCCCGGCATGGTTAAGTCGAGCTGGTAAGGAGGTCTGACAGATGAATGATCCTCTTGGTGATATGCTGACCCGCATCCGCAATGCACAGATGCGTGGTAAGTCCACAGTCGTGACGCCCGCTTCCAAGCTGCGTGCTTGGGTTTTGGATGTGTTGGCCGATGAAGGCTATATCCGCGGCTACGAGCGCACCTCTGATGCCGCAGGGCATCCTGCGCTGGAAATCAGCCTGAAATACTATGAAGGCAGCCCCGTGATCCGCGAGATTAAGCGCGTATCCACCCCCGGTCGTCGTGTTTACATGAACGTGCAGGATATTCCGCAGGTTCGGCAAGGTCTTGGTGTTTCCATCGTCTCCACCTCCAAAGGTGTGATGTCCGATGCGAATGCACGTCAGGCCAATGTCGGCGGCGAAGTTCTCTGCACCGTATTCTAAGGAGGCCTGAAGCATGTCTCGTATTGGGAAAAAACCGGTCGGACTGCCTGGTGGTGTAACAGCCACTGTGTCGGGCCAGACGATTGAGGTGAAGGGGCCAAAAGGCACCCGTAGCTTTACCGCCACCGATGATGTCACAATCGCAGTCAATGACAACGCGGTTGATGTGACACCACGCGGCAAGTCCAAGCGTGCGCGCCAGCAATGGGGTATGAGCCGTTCGATGGTTCAGAACCTCGTCACTGGCGTGACGGATGGCTTCAAGAAAGAGCTGGAGATCACAGGTGTGGGTTACCGCGCCGCGATCCAAGGCAATGTTCTGAAACTGTCCTTGGGCTACAGCCACGATGTGGATTTCCAAGTGCCACAAGGTGTGACGGTGACAACACCAAAGCCAACCGAAGTGGTGATCGAAGGGATTGATCAGCAATTGGTCGGTCAGGTTGCAGCAAACATTCGCGAATGGCGCGCGCCCGAGCCCTATAAGGGCAAGGGGATCCGCTATAAGGGCGAATATATCTTCCGCAAGGAAGGTAAGAAGAAGTAAGGGCGACGAAGATGGCAAACAGCAAACGAGAACTGTTCCTCAAGCGCCGCCTGCGCGTTCGGAACAAGCTGCGGAAAATGGCAGACGGGCGCGCGCGCCTCTCTGTTCACCGCTCGAACAAGAATATCAGCGTTCAGTTGATCGACGATGTAAAAGGCGTGACTTTGGCCTCGGCATCTTCGCTCGAAAAAGATCTGGGCGTTGTTGGCAAGAACAATGTCGAAGCGGCCGCAAAAGTGGGCGCAGCGATTGCAGACCGTGCAAAGAAAGCGGGCGTGTCGGAATGCTATTTCGACCGTGGCGGTTTCTTGTTCCACGGCCGCGTCAAAGCTTTGGCTGACGCAGCCCGCGAAGGTGGTTTGAAGTTCTAATCCATGTAGGCGGCGCGCAAGTGCCGCCTCGATGATCGGGGAGAGGGCCTTTTATGTGCCCCTCACTGCGATTGACCAAAACAGGCGCGCGGGATGCGCCAGAACTAAAGGATGCCAAACATGGCAGAACGTGAACAACGTCGGGGCCGTCGCCGCGAAGAGCGCGAAGAAACCCCAGAATTCGCCGACCGTCTGGTCGCAATCAACCGCGTATCGAAGACCGTAAAAGGTGGTAAGCGTTTCGGCTTTGCCGCTCTGGTGGTTGTCGGTGACCAGCGTGGTCGTGTGGGCTTTGGCAAAGGTAAAGCCAAAGAAGTGCCTGAAGCGATCCGTAAGGCAACCGAACAAGCCAAGCGCAACCTTATTCGCGTGCCTCTGCGCGAAGGCCGCACCCTGCACCACGATGCGCAGGGCCGTCATGGCGCAGGCAATGTCGTGATGCGCACCGCCCCTGAAGGGACGGGGATCATCGCGGGTGGTCCAATGCGCGCCGTGTTCGAAATGCTTGGTATCAAGGACGTTGTTGCGAAATCATTGGGCTCGCAGAACCCCTATAACATGATCCGCGCAACCCTTGATGGTCTGCGTCAGGAAAGCTCGCCTCGTCAGGTGGCTGCGCGCCGCGGCAAGAAAGTTGCCGACATCCTGCGCAAGCCCGAAGCCGAAGTTGCGGCAGACGCCTGAGGAGAGTGAGCAATGGCTAAAACTATCGTTGTAAAACAGATCGGCTCGCCGATCCGCCGCCCTCAAGATCAGCGCGCAACGCTGATTGGTTTGGGTTTGAACAAGATGCACAAAACCCGCGAGTTGGAAGATACCCCTTCCGTGCGTGGCATGATCAACAAGATCCCGCATCTGGTAGAAATCATTGAGGAGCGCGGTTAATCCGCGCCCTTAATCCTGCCCCATCTGTCTGGGGCGCTTTTGATCATTGTGCCGCGTTTGCCGCCACGGTCGCTCGGGTGGTAATTCCGGCTAGAGGAGTAGCGACATGAAACTGAATGAATTGCGCGATAACCCAGGTGCAACCAAGAAAGCCAAGCGTATTGGCCGTGGCCCTGGTTCTGGCAAAGGTAAAATGGGTGGCCGTGGTATCAAAGGTCAGAAATCCCGTTCGGGTGTGGCCATCAACGCCTATGAAGGCGGTCAGATGCCCCTCTATCAGCGCCTTCCAAAGCGTGGCTTCAACAAGCCAAACCGCAAAGAATTCGCTGTCATCAATTTGGGCCTGATCGAGAAATTCCTCGAGGCGGGCAAATTGGACGCAAAAGCAGAAATCACCGAAGATGCATTGGTTGCATCGGGCTTGGTGCGCCGGAAATTGGACGGCATCCGCGTTTTGGCCAAAGGTGACATCTCGAAGAAAGTAACGATCACTGTCACAGGTGCTTCCAAAGCAGCGGTTGAAGCTGTTGAAAAAGCAGGTGGCAAGCTCAACGTAGCGGCACCAGCAGCGACAGAGTAATCTGCCGCAGGCTTTCGACCAAGATGAGCCTTGAGACTTGCGGCTGAGCCGCATACATCAAGGGCAGGGTTTTTCGCGCCGCAAGATCGCAAGCTCGGTCTTGCGGCGCAATACATGATGAGGGGCGGTATGGCTTCAGCAGCTGAACAGATGGCGGCTAATCTGAGTTGGAAGTCGTTTGGCAAAGCGTCCGAATTGCGCCAGCGCATTTGGTTCACGCTTGGTCTTTTGATCATTTATCGGATCGGCACCTATATTCCTGTTCCAGGGATTGACGGGCAAGAGTTGCGCAATTTCTTTGACGCGGCCTCTGCAGGTCTGGGCGGTGTTTTGAACATGTTCACAGGCGGCGCCCTAAGCCGCATGGGTGTGTTCGCATTGGGGATCATGCCATATATCTCGGCCTCGATCATTGTGCAGCTGATGACCTCGATGGTGCCTGCCTTGGAGCAGTTGAAGAAAGAGGGCGAACAGGGCCGTAAGAAAATCAACCAATATACGCGCTACGGCACGGTCGCCTTGGCAACCGCGCAGGCCTATGGTCTGGCTGTCAGCATGGAGTCGGGCGGTCTTGCCTCGGATCCGGGTTGGTATTTCCGCGCGGCCTGTGTGATCACCCTTGTGGGCGGCACGATGTTCCTGATGTGGCTTGGTGAGCAGATCACGCAGCGCGGCATCGGTAACGGCATTTCTCTGATCATCTTTGTCGGTATCATCGCAGAAATCCCTGCAGCTCTGGCGCAGTTTTTTGAACAGGGCCGTTCTGGTGCCTTGTCCACGCCTATGGTTTTGGGCGTGATTGTGATGTTGATCGCAACGCTGTTTTTCGTGGTGTTTATGGAACGCAGCCTGCGCAAGATCCACATCCAATACCCCCGCCGCCAAGTCGGCATGAAGGTCTATGATGGCGGCAGCAGTCATTTGCCGATCAAAGTTAACCCTGCGGGCGTGATCCCAGCGATCTTCGCATCATCCTTGTTGTTGTTGCCAACAACCATGACGACCTTTTCGGGCAGTGAGGCGGCAGGGCCAGTTCTGTCATGGATCCTTGCAAATTTTGGCCCCGGTCAGCCCCTCTATCTGCTGTTCTTTGCAGGTATGCTGATTTTCTTCACCTATTTCTACACGCTGAACGTGGCCTTTAAGACCGATGATGTGGCGGACAATCTGAAAAACCAAAATGGGTTTATCCCAGGCATCCGTCCTGGTCAGCGCACTTCGGAATATTTGGAATATGTGGTGAACCGCGTTCTTGTGCTTGGTGCAGGGTATTTGACCTTGGTCGCCCTCTTGCCGGAGATTGTGCGCTCGAACTTGTCAATCACGGCTTATTTCGGCGGCACATCCATTCTGATCATCGTATCGGTCGGCATGGATACGGTGCAGCAGATCCAATCGCATTTGCTAGCCCATCAATACGAGGGCTTGCTTGAGCGCTCTCAATTGCGTGGTCGCAAAGGGACGGGCGCGGGGCGTGCCAAGCGCCGCACGCCACAGCGCAAATGACCGCGATTATTCTTCTCGGCCCCCCAGGTGCGGGCAAGGGAACCCAAGCGCGCCTCTTGGTTGAGGCGCGTGGCATGGTTCAGCTTTCCACTGGGGATATGTTGCGCGAGGCGCAGGCCTCTGGCACGGAAATGGGCAAACGGGTCGCCGATGTGATGGCCCGTGGTGAATTGGTGACGGATGAGATTGTCATTGGCCTGATCCGCGAGAAACTAGATGCTGGCCCTGCTGGCGGCGTCATCTTTGACGGGTTTCCCCGCACCTTGGCACAGGCAGATGCGCTTGAGGCATTGCTGGCCGAGATGGGTCTTGCACTTGATGCCGTGATTGAAATGCGTGTGGATGATGAGGCCCTTGTGGCGCGGATCACGGCGCGCTCAACCTGCGGTGGTTGCGGTGAGGTGTATAATGACATCACCAAACCAATTCCTGCCGATGGCACCTGCAGCACCTGTGGCGCTACCGAGTTCAAGCGCCGCGCGGATGACAATGAAGACAGTCTGCGACAGCGCCTGATGGAATATTACAAAAAGACATCGCCGCTGATTGGCTACTACTATGCCAAGGGGCATTTGCAGGCGGTGGATGGTTTGGGCGAGATTGATGCGGTCGCAAGCGGCATCGCAGCCATATTGGATCAGCCCAAATCTTAACCCCTATCCCCTTGACTGGCGGGGGGAAAAAGCCTATGCGCAGGCTTCCCATTAAGGGAATCATCGGGCGGATGCCGCCCGGTAAATCGAAAAAGGTCTTGCGGCTTTTTTGCAGCAAGACCTTTTGGTTGTGAAAAAAGGTTCTGGGGCTACGGAACCGCAACGAGAGGAAAGATAAGTGGCACGTATCGCAGGGGTCAACATCCCCACAGCCAAGCGCGTTCCTATTGCGCTGACATATATCACTGGCATTGGCCAATCATCCGCATATTCAATCTGCGAAGCCGTAGGGATCGACCCTGCGCGCCGCGTGAATGAATTGTCTGACGCCGAAGTCTTGAAAATTCGTGAACATATCGATGCGAACTTCACCGTAGAAGGTGACTTGCGCCGTGAAGTTCAGATGAACGTAAAGCGTTTGATGGATTTGGGGTGCTATCGTGGCCTCCGTCATCGCCGCAACCTGCCTGTGCGCGGTCAGCGCACCCACACCAACGCGCGAACCCGTAAGGGGCCTGCAAAGGCAATCGCGGGTAAGAAGAAGTAAGGGGAGGCAGATAAATGGCTCGTGATAAGACCCGCGTAAAACGCAAAGAACGTAAAAACATCGCCGCTGGTGTGGCGCATGTGAACAGCTCGTTCAACAACACAAAAATCCTGATCTCTGACGTGCAGGGCAATGCGATCTCTTGGTCGTCTGCTGGCACGATGGGGTTCAAGGGCAGCCGTAAATCCACCCCCTATGCCGCGCAGATGGCCGCAGAAGATGCGGGCCGCAAGGCACAGGAACATGGTGTTAAAACACTCGAAGTCGAAGTGCAGGGGCCAGGCTCTGGTCGTGAATCCGCACTTCGTGCTTTGGCCGCTGTTGGGTTTCAGATCACGTCTATTCGTGACGTGACCCCAATCGCGCACAATGGCTGCCGCCCGCCAAAGCGTCGCCGCGTGTGACAAGTGCGATTTTTCTTGGGCCGCGTGCGCGTCACGCGGCCTGAGTGGTTATTTGATCCTCGAGCGTCTCTGGCCTTGGATCGGTCAGCGACAGGAATGGAGGCTCCACAATGATCCATAAGAATTGGCAAGAACTGATCAAGCCAACCCAGCTGGTTGTAAACCCTGGCACCGACCCTGCGCGCAAGGCAACAGCGATTGCCGAGCCGCTTGAGCGTGGCTTTGGTCTGACGCTTGGCAACGCGCTTCGCCGCGTTTTGATGAGCTCGCTGCAAGGCGCGGCCATTACCTCTGTGCAGATCGACAACGTCTTGCACGAGTTTTCCTCGGTCGCTGGTGTGCGCGAGGATGTAACGGATATCGTTCTCAACCTCAAAGGCGTGGCCTTGCGCATGGAAGTTGAGGGGCCAAAGCGCCTTTCCGTGACCGCAAAAGGGCCTAAGGTTGTCACCGCAGGCGACATTTCCGAAAGCGCAGGTATCGAAGTTCTGAACAAGGATCACGTGATCTGTCACTTGGATGACGGCGCGGATTTCTTCATGGAACTGACGGTGAACACGGGCAAAGGCTATGTCTCTGCAGACAAAAACCGCCCAGAAGATGCGCCAATTGGTCTGATCCCGATTGACGCGATCTATTCGCCCGTCAAGAAAGTATCCTATGACGTGCAGCCGACCCGTGAAGGTCAGGTTCTCGATTATGACAAACTGACTGTCAAAGTCGAAACAGATGGCTCGGTCACCCCTGAGGATGCCTTGGCCTATGCTGCACGTATTTTGCAGGATCAATTGCAGATCTTCGTCAACTTTGACGAGCCAGAAGCCGCAGGTCGTCAGGATGATGATGATGATCTCGAATTCAACCCACTGCTTCTCAAGAAGGTGGACGAGTTGGAATTGTCGGTTCGCTCTGCAAACTGCCTGAAGAACGACAACATCGTCTATATCGGTGATCTGATTCAGAAAACCGAAGCCGAGATGCTGCGCACGCCAAACTTTGGCCGCAAATCCTTGAACGAGATCAAGGAAGTGCTGTCTGGCATGGGTCTGCATTTGGGAATGGATATCGTTGATTGGCCGCCAGACAATATCGAAGAGCTGGCCAAGAAATACGAAGACAATTTTTGATTTCGCAAGGGGCGCGTGTGATGCGCGCCTCTCGCACCCCCCGGGCATCCCGCCCCAATAAGGAGAGAGACGCAACGCACGGCTCTCGGACAAAGCATGAAATGAAGGAGATTTAACCATGCGTCACGGATCTGGCTATCGCCGTCTGAACAGAACCCATGAACACCGCAAAGCGATGTTCTCGAACCTTGCTGGCTCATTGATTGAGCATGAGCAGATCAAAACCACCCTGCCTAAGGCGAAAGACCTGCGCCGTGTGGTTGAGAAGCTGATCACATTGGGCAAGCGCGGTGACTTGCACGCACGCCGTCAAGCGGCTGCTGCGCTGAAGCAAGACGCCCATGTAAAGAAATTGTTCGAAGTTCTTGGCCCCCGCTATGCGGAGCGTCAGGGCGGCTATGTGCGCGTTCTCAAGGCGGGTTTCCGCTATGGTGATATGGCGCCAATGGCCATCATCGAATTCGTGGATCGTGATCCCGAAGCAAAAGGTGCCGCAGACCGTGCGCGCCTTGCTGCAGAAGAAGCGGCTGCTGAATAAGCACACCCCTTTTGCGAATAGTTTTGAAAACCCCTCGCGCCAATCGCGGGGGGTTTTCTTTTTGTGCGACCGCGCATGGGGGATTTTCCTCTGCCCCTGCAAAGGCTAGGCTTTGGCCATGAGTGATCTCTTTCAATCTGATCCAGACCCCTCCTCAAAGGCGCAGGCTATGCGCCCCTTGGCAGATCGTGTGCGCCCGTCCGAGTTGAAGGATGTGATTGGTCAGCAGCATTTGCTAGGGCCTGAGGGCAGTTTGCGGTTGATGTTGGATGCCGGGGCGCTGTCCTCGTTGGTTTTCTGGGGGCCACCTGGTGTGGGAAAGACCACGCTTGCACGGCTTTTGGCGCGCGAGACGGATTTCCACTTTGAACAAATCAGCGCGATTTTTTCTGGCGTGGCAGAGCTGCGCAAAACATTCGATGCCGCAAAGCTGCGCCGCAAAGCGGGGCAGGGCACGCTTTTATTCGTGGATGAAATCCACCGCTTTAACAAAGCCCAACAAGATAGTTTTTTGCCCCTGATGGAGGATGGCACAATCTTATTAGTGGGGGCCACGACCGAGAACCCCAGTTTCGAGATCAATTCCGCTGTGCTGTCCCGCGCGCAGGTTCTCACCTTGAACCGCCTCAGCGAGGGCGACCTGCGCGCCCTTTTGGCACGGGCTGAGCGCGAATTGGCGCGCGATTTGGCCTTGCCTGAAGAAACTCAAGCGGCACTCATTGCAATGGCCGATGGGGACGGGCGTGCCATGTTAAACCTCATCGAACAGGTGGCTGCATGGCCCGACCATGCGGGGGTGTCCGCAGCAACGCTCTCTGCGCGGCTACAGCGCCGCGCTGCGCAATATGACAAGTCGGGCGATGGCCATTACAACCTGATTTCTGCTTTGCACAAATCCATTCGCGGGTCTGATCCAGATGCGGCTCTCTATTGGTTCTCGCGCATGTTGGAGGGGGGCGAAGACCCGCGGTTCTTGGCGCGCCGTCTGACGCGTATGGCGGTAGAGGATATTGCCCTTGCTGACCCACAGGCGCAGCAGGTGTGTTTGGCCGCGTGGCAAAGCTACGAGAGTTTGGGGTCGCCCGAGGGTGAGCTGGCCTTGGCCAATGCTGTGATTTATCTGGCCCTCGCGCCAAAATCGAATGCCGCCTATGTCGCCTATAAGGCCGCGCGTAAATTGGCGGCGCAGACAGGGTCACTTGCCCCTCCGAAGCATATCTTAAACGCCCCGACCAAGCTGATGAAAGAGCAGGGCTATGGCGCAGGCTATGCCTATGATCACGATGCAGAAGATGGGTTTTCTGGGCAGAATTACTTTCCCGATACAATCACGCGCCCCAGTTTCTATGAACCTGTGGAACGTGGGTTTGAGCGCGATCTTGGAAAGCGGGTAGCATATTTTGCGAAGCTTAGGCGCGACCGAAACCGCGATGAGTGACCCGTGCCGCGGCTTTTGGTTGACAACAGACAGGCAGGGGCAGAAAGAGCCACCCATGATTTGGACAGTTTTTCAGGTGGCCCTTGGGGGCGCGATTGGTGCATCGCTGCGCTATCTCGTTGGCGTGGGTCTACATCGTGCGCTTGGGCAGACCGCGTTTCCTGTTGGGGTGATCTCGGTCAATATTCTTGGCTCTTTATTGATGGGTCTTTTTGTGGGCCTTGCCGCACAGCGCGGGCTGACCCATTTATCCCCTTTCGTCATGACGGGGATCTTGGGCGGGTTTACAACATTTTCTTCCTTTTCGCTTGAGGTCATCACGCTTTATGAGCGGGGCGATTTAGGGTTGGCGGCGGCCTATATTCTGGGCTCGGTCATCCTCTCTATCGTTGCGATTTTCGTGGGGTTACTGCTGACACGGGTGGCGCTGCCATGACGGGTGTTCAGGTTTTGGCTGTCGCGGATTCAGATGCGGATCAGCGGCTTGATCGGTGGTTCCGCCGGCTTTTCCCGCATATCCCGCAAGGCCGCATTGAGAAGATGTGCCGCAAAGGTGAAATCCGTGTCGATGGCGGGCGCGTGAAACCCGCCACACGCCTGCAATCTGGGCAGGAGGTGCGCATCCCCCCCTTGCCTGACCCAATGCCCGGAGATGCGCTTGGCGCGCCGCGGGTGCAGAAATCGGCCATCTCGGACGCGGATGCCGCGATGATGCGCCGCGCGGTCATCTATCAAGACGATCATCTGATCGCGATTAACAAACCCGCAGGCTTGCCCACGCAAGGCGGCAGCGGGCAAGGGGCGCGGCACGTTGATGCGTTGGCGGCCTGTCTCGCGCGCGAGGGTGAGGATAAGCCGCGCCTTGTTCATCGCTTGGATAAGGACACATCGGGCGTTTTGCTTTTGGCGCGCAGCAGGCAAGCCGCGCAGGCCCTCACCGATGCCTTTCGCCATCGTGAGACGCGCAAGATTTACTGGGCCGCCGTTGCAGGCGCGCCTTTGCCCCGAATGGGCAAAATCAAGTTTGGACTGGTAAAGGCTGCAGGCCATGGCAAAGGGGGCGAAGGCGAAAAGATGCGCTGCCTTCATCCATCTGAAATCGCCACCACCGATGGGGCCAAGCGGGCCGAGACAGATTATGCAACGCTCTCTGCGCTTGGGGGGCGGGTGTCATGGGTGGCGATGGTGCCGATTACTGGTCGCACCCATCAATTGCGCGCCCATATCGCAGAACTTGGCCACCCGATCGTGGGGGATGGCAAATATGGCGGCAGCAGTCAGGAAAATTTGGGCGATGGATGGGGCGCGCAATTGGGGGGTGAAATCAGCCGCAAGCTGCATCTTCACGCGCGCTATCTGAAATTCCGTCATCCTTTCTCCAAACGGGATCTCACGCTAACCGCAGCCTTGCCTGATCACATGGCCCGCACATGGGATTTGTTCGACTGGCGCGCCGAAGATGTGCCCGTTGACCCGTTTTATGACGAGCTCGGATGACTGCGCCTTATCTGATCATTTTCGATGTCGATGGCACGTTAATCGACAGTCAGGCACATATTGTAGCTTCGATGGAGGCGGCATTTAGCGGCCTGGATTTGCCTGCGCCAAGCCGTGCGCAGACCTTGTCAATTGTAGGCCTATCGCTACCGGTGGCCATGCTGCGCCTTGCGCCTGATCATAGTGCCGAGATGCGCGCTGATTTGGTCGAAGGGTATAAGGCGGCTTTTCAATCATTGCGCCTCAGCGCGGATGGCGCGGCCTTATCGCCGTTGTTTGAGGGGGCGATGTCAGTTCTAGAGACACTGCAGGCTGACCCGCGCTTTGTTTTGGCTATTGCGACTGGCAAGTCACGGCGGGGGATGGAACATATTTTGGATCAACATGGGCTGCGACCCTATTTTGCCTCCGTTCAGGTCGCCGATGATCACCCCTCAAAGCCACATCCCGCGATGGTGAAGGCTTGTTTGTTCGAATGTGATGTGCCCGCCGCGCGGGCCGTGGTGATCGGTGACACGACCTATGATGTCGAAATGGCGAAGGCTGCTGGCGCACAGGCTATTGGCGTCTCTTGGGGGTATCACAGCGTAGAGGATTTGCGGCAGTCTGGGGCCGACCCCATTTTGCGGCGCTTTGGCGAATTGCCCGCTGCCCTTGAACGAATTTGGAGCCTGACATGAGCGAATGGAAAGCCCGCCGTTTTTGGACATCTGCCAGCGTTGAAACGGTGGAAGGTGGCTATACGGTTCACTTGGACACACGGGCGGTCAAAACACCGCTGAAGGCGCCGCTGATTTTGCCAACCCAAACTATGGCCGAGGCGATTGCAGCAGAATGGATGGCCCAAGCCGAAGAGATCAATCCCCTCACCATGCCTGTCACACGGTCGGCAAATGCCGCGATTGATAAGGTCAGCGCACAAAAGCCAGAGGTTGTGGCGATGCTAGCGGCCTATGCTGAGACAGATTTACTCTGTCACAGGGCTGATCACCCACAGGAATTGGCCACACGCCAAGAAGCGGGATGGCGACCCGTTTTGGACTGGGCTGCAAGCGAGTTGAACGCGCCCTTGATTGTCACAATCGGCGTTTTGCCCGTGCCGCAACCGCAAGATAGCCTTGATCGGGTGCATCAACTTCTCTCGCAGTTTGATAATTTTTCTTTGACCGCATTGCATGACCTGATTTCTATCTCTGGCTCAGCCCTATTGGGGCTTGCTGTGGCGAAAGGGCAGTTCTCGCCGCAAGAAGCATGGAATCTGTCGCGAATCGATGAAAATTTTCAGGCAGAGCTTTGGGGCGAAGACGAAGAAGCCTTGGATGTGGCCGCGAAGAAAAAGGAAGCTTTTCTTCACGCAGCACATTTTTACAGACTTGCAGGCGGGCACGAGGCCCTTGGGGCAGGTTGAGGCCTTGTTTTTTAATGAATATGTAATCTGCCTAAGCAGCAAGCATCCCTCGAACGGCTGCTATAAAGTTAGGCTTTACGTTTCGTAAACCTAGCTTCAAGCCTTGACCTTGGGCGGTATATTTGCCCAATTAAGCGGCATTGGCTCGCTTCTGCGGGCCACTGACATGAAGGTGGTCTTACGGCCATTGAGGAAACAGCCCAAAAGGGCGGTCCAATAGGAAGAGGTAAACATGAAAAAATCTGTAGTCCTAGCTACGCTGGCAGTTGCTGGTATGGCTGCGGGTATGTCCCAAGCGTCGACCCTTGATGAGGTCAAAGCGCGTGGCAGCCTGAACTGTGGTGTGACCACAGGTCTCACAGGCTTCGCAGAACCAAATGCCAGCGGCGTTTGGGAAGGTTTTGACGTTGCGGTATGCCGTGCCGTTGCAGCCGCCGTATTCGGCGACCCAATGGCGGTTGAGTTCGTTCCAACCACTGGTCAGACCCGCTTCACCGCGTTGGCCTCTGGCGAAGTTGATATGTTGGCACGTAACACCACATGGACCTTCAGCCGTGACGTTGATCTGAAGTTCGAATTCGTGGGCGTGAACTACTATGACGGTCAGGGCTTTATGGTTCCTGCATCCTTGGGCGTGTCTTCCGCGCTTGAGTTGGACGGTGCAACCGTATGTATCCAGACTGGCACAACCACCGAGTTGAACTTGGCTGACTTCTTTGCTTCGAACAACATGAGCTACGAGCCCGTGCCTATCGAAACAAACGCGGAAGCACAGCAGCAGTATCTCGCAAACGCCTGTGACGTTTACACCACAGACGCGTCTGGCCTTGCGGCAACCCGCGCGACCTTCGAGAACCCAGGCGACCACGTTCTTCTGCCTGAAATCATCTCCAAAGAGCCTCTCGGGCCGCTTGTTCGCCACGGCGACAACGAGTGGGGCGACATCGTTCGCTGGTCTTTGAACGCTTTGATCGCAGCTGAAGAGCTGGGCATCACTTCGGCAAACATCGCTGAATTGGCTGCTGCACCTGGTCAGAACCCAGAAATCAACCGTATTCTTGGCACTGAGGGCGACCTCGGCGCGATGCTTGGTCTGGAGGCAAACTGGGCGGTTAACGCGATCTCTGCTGGTGGTAACTATGGCGAGATCTTTGAGCGTTTCTTGGGCGAAAGCACCCCAATCGGTCTGGCACGCGGCTTGAACGCGCAGTGGACTGATGGTGGCCTGCTCTACTCCCCACCATTCCGCTAAGGTCTGAACGGAAGTTGGGCGCGGCATTCCCGCGCCCTTCTTCTATTCTAATATCCAAAATTACGCTGAAAGTGTTGCGACCCGTTTGTGCCGCACTGAAACTTTTTTACGCTGATATAATGACAGGATTCCGCCATGGCCTCGATACCGGATCCAAGTTCTGAACCCTTCCGCTTGGGTCAGTTGATTTATGATCGTCGTTATCGCTCAATGACGATCCAAGTATTCGCTTTCATTATGATCATGGCTTTTCTTTGGCAGCTTGGCTGGAACACGGTTCAAAACCTGTCCGCGCTTGGCAAAGATTTTGATTTTGGCTTTCTAGGGTCGCGCGCGGGCTATGATATCAACCAGCGCTTGATCGAATATTCCAACGACAGCACCCATGGCCGTGCTGCGATTATTGGGATCTTGAACACGCTGCTTGTCGCCTTTCTGGGCTGTATTCTTGCCACGATAATTGGCGTGATAGCAGGCGTTTTGCGTCTTTCGAAAAACTGGATCGTAGCGCGTTTGATGACGGTTTATGTGGAAGGGTTCCGCAATGTGCCGTTGCTGTTGTGGATCCTTGTGATCTTCGCCGTCATGACCGAAGCCACCCCACAGCCGCGCGATTTCCGCGAAGGCGGGGATGCGTCCATGATCCTGTTCGACAGTATCGCGATTACAAATCGCGGTATCTTTATCCCGCGTCCGATTTGGGGTGAGGGCTCAACCCTGCTTGTGGCGGTGTTTTTTGCTTCACTCTTTGCGATTTGGGCTTTCCGCCGCTATGCGCGCAAAAAACAAGAGGCAACGGGTCAAATCTTGCCTGTGTTCTGGATTTCTACGGCTTTGTTCTTTGTGCCTTCAATTATTTTCTACTTCATTCTGGGCGGGCCAGTCACGCTGCAGTTGCCTGAATTGGGTGGGTTCAACTTTACGGGCGGCCTACAGGTGCGCAACTCGCTGATTGCCTTGTGGTTTGCGTTGTCGCTCTACACGGGTGCGTTCATCGCAGAGATTGTGCGCTCAGGTATTTTGGCGGTATCACGCGGGCAAACCGAAGCAGCCTTTGCCTTGGGCTTGCGCCCCAACCGCACGATGAATTTGGTGATCCTGCCGCAGGCCTTGCGCGTGATCATCCCACCCCTGATTTCGCAATATCTGAACCTGACCAAGAACTCCTCCTTGGCGATTGCTGTGGGTTATATGGATGTGCGGTCTACCTTGGGTGGGATCACGATCAACCAAACAGGCCGCGAGCTTGAAGGGATGCTCCTCTTGGGCGTCTTTTACTTGGTCACATCCCTAATCATTTCGAGCGTGATGAATGTCTACAACAACGCCGTTAAGTTGAAGGAGCGCTGAGATGGCAAATTCTGCGAATAGCTCCGTTTCTTATGTGCGCACCGAGATGCTGCCCGAGCAGGCCCCGCCTGTCTCGGAAGCGGGCGTGGTGAAATGGGTGCGTGAAAACCTGTTCTCTGGGCCGCTCAATACAATCCTAACAATCCTGTCTTTGGTCGCGATTTATTGGGTGGTCAGCCATGTTTTCCAATGGTTTGCCTATGGCATTTGGACTGCAAATTCACTGAGTGAATGCCGTGAGGTGCGTGATGCGCTTTACGCCGATGGTCGCAATGTCGCCTGTTGGGCCGTCTTGAGCGAGCGTTGGAACCAACTTCTCTTTGGGTTCTACCCCGCCGATGCATATTGGCGCCCTGTTGTGGCTTTGATTGTGTTCTTCATCGCCGTTGCGCCTGTGATGTTCAACTTTGGTGGCCGCAAATTGGCGATCTTCTCGGCCGTGTCGCCCTTCATTTGCTACTGGCTGTTATGGGGCGGGTCGATTTGGGGGCCAATCCTGACGGCTCTGGGCTTTGTTTTGGCATGGTTGGCCTATGGCCAGATCACACGGCAATTCGGGGCTTTGGCAGGCGTTGTGGCGAGCATCCTTGTGCCGCTGATCTATTGGCGCTTTGGGGTTGCCCCACTAACGGGACTGGCCGATGGCATCTTGCCCATTGGAATTGAAAATATCCAATCCAAGGATTTCGGCGGGTTCATGTTGGCGCTGATCATCGGGATCACGGGCATTGTTCTGTCTTTGCCGCTTGGGATTTTGCTTGCGCTTGGGCGTCAGTCTGATTTGTTCATCATCAACAAATTCTCGGTGATCTTTATTGAGGTGATCCGCGGCGTTCCGTTGATTGTGTGGCTGTTCACGGCATCGCTTTTGTTGAACTACTTCCTGCCGCCTGGAACGAATTTTGACCTGATGCTCCGCGTGATTATCATGGTCACGCTCTTTGCCGCTGCCTATATGGCCGAGGTTGTGCGCGGTGGTTTGGCCGCCCTGCCTCGTGGGCAATATGAGGGGGCAGATAGTCTGGGCTTGGATTACTGGCAATCCATGCGCTTGATCATCCTGCCTCAGGCTTTGAAAATCTCAATTCCGGGCATCGTGAACACGTTTATCGGTTTGTTCAAAGACACAACTCTCGTGGTGTTCATCGGTCTGCTTGACCCGATCGGTCTGTCTAACGCAATCCGCGCCACGACCGAATGGAACGGGATTTACTGGGAATTGTTCATCTTCATCGGGCTTTGCTTCTTTGTGTTTTGCTACGCGATGTCCCGCTATTCGCAATATCTTGAGCGCAAGCTCGCAACAGATCGTCATTAAGGAGAGGCCGATATGAGTGAAGCCACCCCCTCCATCCAAGATCGTGAGATCAACCGTTCGCAGATGAAAGTCACCGATGAGGTGGCGGTTGAAATTCGCGATATGAACAAATGGTATGGTTCGTTCCATGTTTTGCGGGACATCAACCTTACTGTGAACCGCGGCGAACGTATCGTCATCTGTGGGCCATCTGGCTCGGGGAAATCTACGCTGATCCGCTGCATCAATGCATTGGAGGAGCATCAAAAGGGCTCCATCACTGTGGATGGCACATTGCTGTCAAATGACCTCAAGAACATTGACAAAATCCGTTCCGAGGTCGGGATGTGCTTTCAGCATTTCAACCTGTTTCCGCATTTGACCATTTTGGAAAACTGCACATTGGCCCCAATTTGGGTGCGCAAGACGCCCAAGAAAGAGGCCGAAGAAACGGCAATGTATTTCCTTGAGAAGGTGAAAATCCCCGATCAAGCGCATAAATATCCAGGGCAGCTGTCAGGGGGCCAGCAGCAGCGTGTGGCCATCGCGCGCAGCCTCTGTATGCGTCCGCGTATCATGCTGTTTGACGAACCGACATCGGCACTTGATCCTGAGATGATCAAGGAAGTTTTGGATACGATGATCCAATTGGCTGAAGAAGGTATGACCATGCTCTGTGTGACCCATGAGATGGGCTTTGCCCGTCAGGTTGCCAATCGCGTGATCTTTATGGATGCAGGCCAGATTGTTGAGCAAAACGAGCCTGAGCCGTTCTTCACCAACCCGCAAAATGACCGCACCAAGCTGTTCTTGAGCCAAATCTTGGGCCACTGATCCCGCTTAGGGCAAGTCACGCGGTGTGATAAAGGCGCGGGCAACCCCCGCGCCTATTTCTATGTTGGCCCAAGATGTTGCGTTAAAGTCCACGACCAAGGTCGCGGCTGTAGGGTAGCGGGTGAATTTCTCGTGTTGGGGCTGTGTCGCCACCAGAGAGCGCGCTAAGCTCCCAATACCAGGATTATGCCCGATGACGGCCAATGTGTGGCCCTCACTGGCCCTGATGACATTCAGCATATCAGGCGGCATCGCGAGATAGAGCGCGCGTGTATAAGAAACTTCGATTTCCGCACCGCTGAGGCATCGGGAAATCGCTGCCCATGTATCGACAGCACGGGTTGCGGTCGAGCAAAGCACATGATCAGGCCTATACCCCTGCGCCTCAAGCCATGTTCCAACGCGCGGTGCATCCTCTATTCCGCGGGCATTGAGGGGGCGGTCATGGTCATCCAACCCTGCATCGCCCCAATCTGATTTTGCATGGCGGATTAAGATCAACGTCAGGGTCATGGGTGAAAGCTCCGCATGTGGAAATGTGATTGCGCCTCAACGCGTCCAAAGTTTTGTGAGATCGGGCAGGCGCGCCGCGCCCTGCAGCCCTTGGTCATGCAATCTGCCCCCGCCATTGTGTTCAGATGGTCGTGGCATCGGATCGTATCATAGCCCGATCCGTCAAAGGCTGCGACAGGGCATGCGCTGCGGCAGGGTTGGTGCGTGCAGCTGTCGCATGGGCGGTCTTGGGCAGGCGCTTGAGGCATTGCATAGGGCAAGCCAAGTGCGCCGCGAAAGGAAACAAACAATCCCGATTGCGCATGGATGAGCAACCTTATTGGGCTAGGCCATACCGCACCTGTCGCCAAAGCCCATTGGTAAAATGGTGCATAGGGTGGGCCACCAAAGGGAAAATAGGCTTCCCCCCCAATCTCGCGGGCCCAGTCACCGATGACCCGCGCAGACCAGCGATCCATCGGGTCAGGGGCGCCATCACGATATTCGGAGCTGTCTTCAAACGCAGACCAAAAGCGAGGCTCATCTGGCCCCAAAAGCACCACGGTTTTTACCTCAGGGCCTAGGCCGTGACTGTCCTCTGGGGCAAAATGCCCCAAAATGCGAAGGTGCCGCGCATGCGCGCCTTGTGAAAGGTCGGTTAGGTTCATTCTTTAGCCTGCGCTGATTGCTCTGCGCTGCGCAAGCGAAACTAAGCGCGGATGATTGATCCTGCCCCGTGATCCGTGAACAATTCCAAAAGGCAGGCATTGGGCGCGCGCCCGTCCAAAATAACGGCGGCGCGCACGCCTGCGCGCACGGCTGACAGGGCCGTTTCGGTTTTGGGGATCATTCCGCCTGCGATGACCCCGCTTTCGGTCATGGCCTCAACATCGGCGGCGCTCAATTCGGTTACCACTTCGCCATCGGCATTTTTGACGCCCGACACATCAGTCAAAAGCAGCAGGCGATCTGCCTTCAGGGCGGCGGCAATAGCCCCCGCTGCCGTGTCGCCATTGATATTATAGCTGTGACCATCACGATCTGCACCAATGGGGGCAATCACAGGGATCATCTCGGCCTCAAAGAGTTGCCGGAGAAGGGTCGTGTCTACCTCGCTGGGTTCGCCGACAAAGCCAAGTTCGGGGTCGGCCATTGTGCAGGTGATCATCGAGGCATCTTTGCCCGACAGACCAACTGCGCGCCCGCCTTCGGCGTTGATCGCCTGCACGATCCGCTTATTGACCTGACCCGATAGAACCATTTCCACAACATCCATCGTGGCGGCATCCGTGACCCGCTTGCCGCGCGTGAAGGTGGAAGTCACGCCAAGCTTTTCAAGCATCTCATTGATCATTGGCCCGCCGCCATGCACCACCACAGGGTTCACCCCAACAGTGCGCATCAGCATCACATCGCGCGCGAATGAGGCCATCCCCTCATCCGATCCCATCGCATGACCGCCCAATTTGATCACCACTATCGCCCCGTGATAGCGCTGCAAGTAAGGCAGGGCTTCGTTCAAGGTGCGGGCGGTCGAGAGAAAATCACGCATTTTGGCTGTCTGCTTCTTCATCTTTGGCGTTCCAAACTGATCCCGCGCCATATTGGGCGCGCTCGATTACTTCCATAAGGCAGGAAGGCTTGGCTGTGAAGGTGGCTGTTCTCAAGCAAGCCCTGCGATCAAGGCCCGAAGGTTTTCAATACCCCAACCTTTTTCTGACGAGGTCATCAAGAGCTCGGGATAGGCGGCAGGGTGTTTTGACAGCGCCTTGCGCACTTGGGCCAAAATCTTATCGCGTTCAGCTTCTTTTACCTTGTCGGCTTTGGTCATCACGACCTGAAAGGTCACAGCTGATTGATCAAGCAGGGTCATGATCTCGTCATCAACCGCCTTGATCCCATGCCGTGTGTCGATAAGCACGAAAGCGCGGCGCAATGAGACGCGGCCTGACAGATAGGCTTTGAGCAATTTCTGCCATTTCTCGACCACCGCAACAGGCGCTTCTGCATAGCCATAGCCCGGCAAGTCGACCACATAATGGCTCTCGCCAAGTGTGAAGAAGTTGATCTCTTGTGTCCGTCCGGGTGTGTTTGAGGCCCGTGCCAAGTTTTTACGCCCAGTCAGCGCATTGATCAGCGAAGATTTCCCAACATTCGAGCGCCCAGCAAAGCATATTTCAAGCCGATCTGCTGGGGGCAGGCCATCCATGGCAACAACGCCTTTGACAAAATCTGCACCGCGCGCAAACAGCAGCCGCCCCTTCTCAAGGCTGATCTCATCGGCATCTTCGGCCAGCGGGAAAGGCAGGGCTGCACTCACCAGATAATCTCCACTTTATCCCCTTGGGCGATATGCCCCGCTTGGGTGGTTTCAGCGTATACGCCAAATTCGCTGTGATCCCAACCGCTTTGCAATATTTGCAGAGTTGGCACATCCCTTACCCCTGTGTCAGGATTTGCTTCAGTTGCACGACAACGGGTTATTGGTTCTACGATTTTTAGGCGGGCCTCGCCAATCACGAGGGTCGCCCCAATCAGGTCAAGCTCTTCCCAAGGGGCTAGACCCTCAAGCCAAAGATTCCCACGAAAGCGGCGCGGATCCAGTGGCATATCGGCCCGCGCCTCTAAGGCGCGCAGTGAGGCAAGATTTAGAATTGAGATCGAGGCAAAATTCGCATCGGTCATGCCTGATTTAGGCGCTGTGACCACCGCCATCGGGGCGGGTCGTTCGGGCGGATAAATTGCCCCTAGCCATGCAATCAAATCGCTGTGGTCGCCTTTTGGGTCGAATATGTGATCGGGCAAATCAGGGTGCGACAGGCGGATTGTGCCATTGTCCAAACAGCAAGCCGTGATGGCCATAAGCTGAGGGGCCTTTGCGCCGCGCAGGAAATTTCGGCAGGGCTGCCATTGCCCCTGCAAGGGGTCAGCCCCCGCTTCAATAACCGCATAGGCGCGATCAAGCGGCAAAGCGCAATCGGGGGCCATAAAGGCCCCCGAAATACGTTCTGCGCCAATACCCTTAATCGGGTGTCGCCATATTTGGTCGAGTGTGATGCTCACTTAGCGTTCTTTGCGCCGCCGCGTTTGAAACTTGCGCGGATATTGCCAAACAGATCGGGCTTATACCCTTGGTGACGCATGATCGTGTATTGCTGCGCAAAGGTCAGGGTGTTGTTCACGATCCAGTAAATCAACAAGCCTGTCGCGAAATGGCCCAACATGAACATAAAGATAAAGGGCAGCCACGCGAAAATCGCGGCCTGTGTTGGGTCAGTGGGCGCTGGATTCAGCTTTTGCTGCAACCACATCGAGATGCCCAAAAGGATGGGCAGAACCCCGATAAAGACCAGCGCAAGCATCGTGCCTGGCTCTGGCGCTGGCCATGGGAACAGGCCGAACAGGTTGAAGATCGAGGTTGTGTCAGGTGCTGACAGATCCCGAATCCAGCCAAAGAACGGTGCGTGGCGCAATTCTAGCGTCACGAAAATCACCTTATAGAGCGAGAAGAAAATCGGGATTTGCAGCAAAATCGGCAAGCAGCCCGAAGCGGGGTTCACCTTGTTCTTCTTATACAGCTCCATCATGCCTTTTTGCATGGCTTCGCGGTCATCACCTGCGCGCTCTTTCAGCTTCTCCATCTCTGGTTGAAGCTCTTTCATCCGCGCCATGGAGGCATAGGATTTATAGGCAAGCGGGAATAAGACAGCCTTGACGATGAAGGTCAGGGCGATAATCGCAAGACCCATATTGCCAATCATCACATTCAGATTGTGCAGCAGCCAGAACATCGGCTTGGTGATGAAATAGAACCAACCCCAGTCAATCGAGTCGAGAAAGCGATCAATCCCGCCTGCGTCCTGATAGTTGCGGATGGTTTCCCATTCCTTCGCCCCTGCAAAGAGCATGGTGGTGACTTCGGCCGTTGCCCCAGCAGCAACATCAACTGCGGGCATCCGCGCTTCTGTTTGATAGATGTCCGCCCCCGCCACGTGGCGCGTTGCGGCCACAAAGGGCTGACCCGCGCCGGGGATCAAGGTGGTCATCCAATATTTATCGGTAAAACCGATCCAGCCGTTTTCGGCAACATCCACCAATTCTGCCGCCGCGCCTTCGCTGGGCATGACATCGAATTCGGTGACTTTTTCATAACCGATCTCGTCCAAAGTGCCGTCTGCTTTACGAACAACACCTTCGTGAAGGATGAAGAAATTCTGCAAATCTGCGGGTAGGCCGTGGCGGGCCACGATACCGTAAGGGGCCAAGCGCACAGGCGCGCCCGTGGTGTTGCGCACAGATTGCGTCACAGAGAAAATGAAATTCTCATCGACTGAGATCACGCGATTGAAAATCAGGCCGTTGCCATTATCCCATTCAAGGGTAACGGGGGTCGTGGTCGTTAGGGTTTCGCCCTCGACCAAACGCCATTCGCTGTTGGGGCCAGGCACTTGGTCAAAATCAAGCGCGCCGCCGGGCGCCCATCCATAAAGGGCGTAATAGGCATTCGGGCCGCCAACTGGCGATAGAAGGCGCACGATATTTGCGTCTTCATCAATCGTTTCACGGTAGTTTTTCAGGGATAGGTCATCAATCCGCCCGCCCAAGAGTGAGATTGAGCCGAGCAATTCATCGGTTTCAATCGCCACGCGTGCCGAGGAGGATAAAGCCACGGCGCGTGTTTCTTCCGCACCGATCAGAACGGGGTCGCTTGACCCTGCGCTCGGCGGCAGAATGGCATCTGCGGGCGCGGTCGTATCGGATGCGACTGCCGCGTCCGTTTGCGTTACCTGTGGGTCTTCAGGGGGAAACAGAAGAAACCACACCAAAATGACGAGAAAGCTCAAGGCCGTGGCCAGGATCAGGTTCTTGTTCTGATCTTCCATGATCGCGCTATGCCCTATGATTTATTGACAGTCGGGTTCAATAGGCTAGCGGCGCAAAGGTCAAGGGGTTTGCGCCGAATATCGCGAGAACTGCGCCAATCTGGCCTAGTCTTGTCCCGTATTTTCGGCACGCCGCGTCAGGCCGATGAAATCAAATAATTCAGGGTCAAGCAGATGCGATGGGCGCGCATTCATTAAGGCCGAGAAAATCTTTTGCCGCCGCCCAGGTGCGCGGGCTTCCCACTCATCCAAGAGGCGTTTGATGGCTTGGCGTTGTAGCCCGTCTTGCGATCCGCACAGATCACAGGGAATGATGGGATAGTTCATCGCGCGGGCGAAGGTTTCACAATCCGCTTCGCTGACATGGGCCAGCGGACGATAGACAAAAAGATCCCCTTCATCATTCAAAAGCTTGGGTGGCATTGAGGCCAGTTTGCCGCCGTGAAACAGATTGAGGAAAAATGTTTCCAGAATGTCATCGCGGTGGTGGCCCAAAACAACGGCTGAACACCCTTCTTCGCGGGCAATGCGATATAAGTTGCCACGGCGCAATCGTGAACACAGCGCGCAATAGGTGCGGCCTTGCGGCACTTTATCCATCACAATTGAATAGGTGTCTTGATATTCAATCCGATGCGGCACGCCCATCTTTGTGAGAAACTCTGGCAATACCGTTGCAGGAAATCCAGGTTGGCCCTGATCTAAGTTGCAGGCCAAAATCTCTACGGGCAGCACGCCGCGCCACTGCAATTCGGTCAAGGCTGCCAAAAGCGTGTAACTGTCTTTGCCACCCGACAGACAGACCAACCATTTCGCGCCGCGCTCGATCATCCCGTAGCGGTCAATCGCCTCGCGAGTTTCACGGATGATCCGCTTGCGCAGTTTTTTAAATTCGGTGCTTGAGGGCGCGCCGTGAAAGAGCGGGTGGATATCC
Source organism: Rhodobacterales bacterium HKCCA1288 (assembly GCA_015693905.1). Taxonomy (NCBI): domain Bacteria; kingdom Pseudomonadati; phylum Pseudomonadota; class Alphaproteobacteria; order Rhodobacterales; species Rhodobacterales bacterium HKCCA1288. The sequence continues at coordinate 2,177,738 of CP065161.1, forward strand.
TCTGCATCGTCCAACATGGTGCGGCCTTCATCTTCACGCGGTTTTGATGTGCCTGCCATAGGCGAGGCAAGGCAGAAACGTCAAGTAAACTTGCTTTCTGCTCGTTTGCGCTAGCTTCGAAAATAGGCAGAAAAGGACGGGGCATCATGAAAAAATTGGCATTGGCGGCGCTTTTGATGTTGGCGGCCTGCACGGGCAAACCTGCGCTTGATGATCCAAATCTCAGCACCCGCGCCTTGAACCTAGAAGAATTTTTTCAAGGTGATCTTGTGGCCTATGGTCAGTTTCAGGATGTCTTGGGCGAGGTGCGCCGCCGCTTCGAGGTGAAGATCAACGGGACATGGGATGGAGAAACCCTGCGTTTGGTCGAAGATTTCGTTTATGAGGATGGCAGCACCGAACAGCGTATTTGGCTCTTGGAAAAGCTGGATGAACAACGATGGCAAGGAACGGCTGACGGGGTGATCGGCATCGCAACGGGCGAGGAGCGTGGAGATGTCTTTAATTGGGCCTACACGATTGACCTGCCAGTGGGGCAAGGTGAAACCCTGCGGGTCAGCTTTGATGACTGGATGTGGCTCTTGAGTGATGACCGATTGCTCAACCGTGCCTATATGAAGCGCTTTGGCGTGACCATCGGCGAGGTCATCATTTATTTCGAACGGGTTTGATCTCCGCCCTTGGGTGGCACTGGGTCGTAACCTGATCCGCCAAGAGGGTGGCAGCGTCCAATGCGGCGCAGCAAAAGATAGCTGCCTTTGATCGGCCCATGTCGCTCAAGCGCCTCAAGCGCATAGGCGCTGCAGGTTGGCTGATAGCGGCAGTTAAACCCTACCCATGGGCTGAAAATCAGCCGATAAGCCCGAATGGGCAAAGATAAGATCCATGCCAATATGCGCATCTACGCCCCCCGCTTTCGCGGCGCGTGGATGCGGGATAAGGCTGCGGCCAACTCTACCTGCATTTGCGCAAAAGGATGCAACAAGGTGACTTCGGGACGGCCCACCAACACATAGTCCCACCCCGCTTGCCCATGCAGGGCCAGTGTGTCGCGCGCAATTTCACGCAAGCGGCGCTTTGCGCGGTTACGCGCCACCGCATTGCCGATCTTTTTAGAGCAGGTATAGCCAACGCGGATCACCTTTGGATCCACGCCCTCAGCCGCATCGCGCTTGCGCGCCTGAAGCAAGAAGGCAGGCGCAGGCGCACGGGCCGCTTTGGCAGCCCGTAAGAAATCGGCACGTTTGCGCAAGGTTTCCATGATCCAAGCCCGATTTGGCGTTCAAATGCAAAAAGCCCCTGACGAAATCTCGGCAGGGGCGCGTTGAGGGTTGCCCCTCAAAGCCTGAGAAACGCTTATGCGCTCAGAGATTTGCGGCCACGCGCGCGGCGCGCGTTCAAAACCTTGCGGCCTGCTTTGGTCGCCATGCGTGCGCGGAAGCCATGACGGCGCTTGCGCACGAGGTTTGAAGGCTGAAAAGTCCGTTTTGACATCGGCTTGCTCCAGTTTGCTGGTCGGCGCGCGCCTACGCGCGCAAGTCACACGACCAAAAGAATCCGTATAAGGCCTGCGGCATACGCAAAGCAAAGCGGCGTGTCAATAAATGCGCGCGGTAAAATGCAACCTAACTCAAGTTTATTGTGATGGGCATAGAATCGCGCAACATATGCGCGGGGCGTTACAATTCCACAATAAAACAACTATCTATGTGGCTGAGGGTATGCGGGGAAGGTTTCGTGTTTAACACACTCTCGGGACGATTTTTGATTTTGACCCTGTGCTTTGTAATGTTGGCAGAGGTTTTGATCTTCGTGCCATCGGTGGCCCGATTCCGTGAGGGTTATCTTTTGTCGCGCCTTGAGAGGGCGCAAATTGCGTCACTGGCCCTTTTGGCGAATGATGGGATGGTTGATCCTGCGCTTGAGGATGAATTGCTGCGCAATGCAGATGTTTTAAACGTTGTGTTGCGGCGGGACGCGGTGCGGGAACTGGTGCTCGCTGCGCCGCAAATCCCACCTGTGGCCACCACCTATGATCTGCGCAATCCTCCATCCTTGGGTTTGATCCGCGATGCCATGATGCAGCTTTGGGATCAAACGGATCGCACAATCCGCGTGATTGGCGCGCCTGTGCGCGATGCGGGCCTTGAGATCGAGGTGACCATGCACAGCGCCCCCTTACGCGCCGCGATGGTCGAGTTTGGCCTGCGGATCCTTGCCCTGTCGGCGGTGATTTCTGCTTTCACGGCGGCGCTTTTATTTTTCTCTGTGCGGTATTTCCTTGTGACACCGATGAACCGCGTGGTCGGGCAGGTGCGCGCCTATGCGGATGCACCCGAAGATGCCCGCCGCATCATAACGCCAAGCGCGGGCTTGCATGAGTTGCGGGATGCCGAGGTCGCTTTGAACAAGATGCAGACCCAATTGACCGCCGCCCTGAAGCAGAAGGATCATCTTGCGCAGATGGGTGCGGCTGTGGCCAAAATCAGCCATGATTTGCGAAATATCCTGACCACAGCCAGTCTGATGGCAGATCGTTTGGAGGGCAGCGATGATCCTGCCGTGCAGCGCACCGCACCAAAGTTGCTGCAATCTTTGTCACGGGCGGTCAATCTTTGCGAAGGCACCTTGGCCTTTGGCCGTGCGCAAGAGCCACCACCTGCCTTGGCGCGGGTGGATGCCGCGGGGCTCCTGCGCGATGTGGTGGAAAGTGAATCGTTGGGGCCAGATGCAGAGGCGATTGAATTCGATGTCTCTGTTGAAACAGGTTTGACCCTGCGCTGTGATGCTGAACAGATTTTCCGCGTGTTGAGTAACCTTATCCGTAACGCAAGGCAGGCCATTGCAGCACAAGGGGGCGCAGGCGTGATCCGTATCTCGGCTCAAGCTGCGCCAAAGGAAGACGGGTGGGAAATTCGTATTCGCGACACGGGGCCGGGACTGCCAGAAAAGGCGCTAGAACATTTGTTCAAACCTTTCCAAGGCGGCGCGCGCAAAGGTGGCTCGGGTCTAGGACTTGCCATAGCGGCGGAATTGGTGCGCGGGCATGGGGGCGCGCTGACTTTAGAATGCAGTACCTCTGAGGGCACTGAATTTAGAATTTGGCTGCCCTCGCAACCTTTGGGGTGAATTCGCCCTTGCGCTGCGGTGACATGGGCGTTAAGAGCCACCTCCACGCGCTGGTAGCTCAGTTGGATAGAGTACTTGACTACGAATCAAGGGGTCGGGGGTTCGAATCCTCCCCAGCGCGCCATTTCCCTTACATTGTAGATTTGTTTGTCCGTGGTGCCTCGCCTCTGCGTTTGAGTTTCAGTGGCATGACGCCAGTAGAGCTTTGGCTTAGGTTGTGAGTTCTGCGACAGGAATAAAGGGAAAGAATGTCCCGCAAGACCAAACGCCAAACCAGTCTGCGCCGCCCGTGTTATGCGCCACACCAAGATCGACAAGCCGATAAAAGCTCTTGCGATCGATAAGTGCCTCAAGGCCGCGGCGCACCATAACGTAAGGCGAAGGTTCCCCATCTGCGCTGCGGGTGAGGCGAATGGGGCTTTGGGCGCTGGCGCTGACGGTGTCGCCCACATTGGTCGTGAATTGCACCTCCTGCGCCGCGCCCTCGCCTGTCACGATAAAATCCTGCGCTACGAACGGGGCATCTTCGACCCTGATCCCCACCTTTTCTACGGGGGTCACGAGGAAATATTTATCCCCCTCCCGTTTCAGAATCGTAGAAAACAGGCGCACCATGCGCGGTCGCCCAATCGGGGTGCCGTTGTAAAACCATGTCCCGTCACGCCGAATTTCCATGTCGATATCGCCGCAAAAAGGTGGGTTCCATTGATCAACAGGGGGCAGTTTGCCTTGCTTTTGCGCATTGGTCGCGGCGGCCAATAGGGATTCAGGCGTCATGGTCACGATGTTTTGTCTCCTATGGGCTTTTGCCATTTGTGGTCGGCGCCATAGTTAGATTTACTAGCGAACAGGTTACGACCCCAACATAATCATTATGCGGAGCATTTCTATGGCTGAGCTTGAAAACCTGACATCCGAGATTGATCGGCTTGGTGCGCAGCTTGGTCAGGCGCGGGCAGAAATTTCCAAACGCATTATCGGTCAAGATCAAGTGGTCAGTTTGGCCCTGGCGGCGATGTTGTCAAACGGCCATGCCCTGCTGATGGGGTTGCCTGGTTTGGGGAAAACACGGCTTGTCGACACAATGGCCCAAGTCATGGGTCTGCGTGCCAATCGGGTGCAATTTACCCCGGACCTGATGCCCGCCGATATTCTAGGGTCTGAAGTTTTGGATACAGGCCCCGATGGGCAGCGCAGCTTTCGCTTTTTGGAGGGGCCTGTATTTTGTCAGCTGTTGATGGCCGATGAGATCAATCGCGCCAGCCCGCGCACGCAAAGCGCCCTTCTGCAAGCGATGCAGGAGCGAGAGGTCACAATCGCAGGTGCTGCACGCCCATTGCCCGCCCCATTTTTGGTTCTGGCCACGCAGAACCCGATTGAACAAGAGGGCACATATCCATTGCCTGAGGCGCAGCTTGATCGCTTTTTGTTGCGCATTGATGTGACCTATCCTGATCGCGCGGCGGAGCGGGACATATTGATTGCGACAACGGGCCCAAGTGAGGCGGCAACAGCCCAAGTTTTTACCGAAGCCGATTTGATTGCGGCACAAAATTTGGTGCGCCACATGCCCGTAGGGGATCGGATTTGTGACATGATCCTTGATCTGGTGCGCGGATGTCGCCCTGACCCTGCGGCTGATCCCGCGCGGATCGCGGCGCATTTGGCTTGGGGTGCGGGGCCGCGTGCTGCGCAGGCCTTGATGGTTTCGGTGCGCGCACGGGCGTTGATGGAGGGGCGATATGCGCCTTCTGTCGAGGATATTCGCGCTATGGCCCCCGCTGTTTTGATCCACCGCATGGCGCTTGGTTTTGCTGCGCGGGCCGAAGGCCATGATCTGGCCGCTCTCTTAGCCCGCGAAATTGATCTTGTTTTGAATCGCGCAGCCTAAATGCCCCCACGCGCCTTGCATAGTGATCCAAACGATCTCATGCGCCTCCGCGCTGATGCGGCTGCCCATGCCGCACGTTTGCCCGCGTTGTTGGTTGCGGCAGAGCATTTGGCGTCCAGCCTGCATTTGGGGGATCATGGCCGCCGCCGCGCAGGCGGGGGGGATGAGTTTTGGCAATATCGACATGTCCAAGCAGGGGACAGCGCCACAGCGATTGATTGGCGCAGGTCGGGGCGAGGGGATGGATATTACGCCCGCCAAACCGAATGGCAGGCCGCGCAAAGCCTGCTGATATGGTCTGACCCTGCAGCCTCTATGCGGTATAGTTCTCTTTCTGATCCAATGGCGCAAAAACGGATGCGCGCGGATGTGATTGCGTTGGCCTTGGCCGAATTGGTGTTGCGCGCGGGTGAGCGGGTCGGGTGGTTAAATAGCCAGACCCCGCCGCGTGCAGGGGTCACGCAGCGCGAAGCTTTGGCGCGCGATTTGCTTGCCCCAAAATCAGGCACGGTCATGGCGCAGAGCATACCCAAAGGCGCAAAGATCGTGATCCTGTCCGATTTTCTGCGGGGGACGGATGAATTGGCCATGGTTCTGCGCAAGGCGACCGAGGCGCGCGCGCGCGGGGTCATTCTTCATCTTATGGATCCCGCTGAAATGGCCTTCCCTTTTGCGGGGCGTGTTTTGTTCCAAGATCATCACGCAGGGCCCGAGTTCGAGACGCAAGCGGCAGATGCATTGCGCCATGAGTATCAAGCGCGGTTAGACGCCCATCGTGCCAATCTGATGACCGAGGCACAGCGCCATGGATGGCCCTTCTTCACTCATGTAACCGACCACCCTGCCAGTGTGGCGTTGATGTCTATCTATCAGGCTTTGTCAGAGGCGCGGCAATGATTGGGGCGCTTGGATTTTCGGCGGCATGGGTCTTGGCGGCTTTGGCGGTGTTGCCCGCCCTTTGGTGGCTGTTGCGCGTTGTGCCGCCGCAGCCAAGGCGCGTTTACTTCCCCGCGCTGATCTTTTTGCTGGGATTGACCGATAAAGAAAATGACAGTGCCAAAACCCCGTGGTGGCTGTTGATGCTACGCCTTATGGCGGCAGGGTTTTTAATCTTGGCATTGTCTGGCCCCGTGGTGAACCCGCCTCCGTCTGAGGGGGATGAAACGCCACAAGCCCCTTTGGTGATTTTGCGCGATGGGGGTTGGGCAAGCGCGCTTGATTGGTCTGCAGAACAACAGGCCATCGAGGCGAATTTGCGCGCCGCCATCCGCGATGGGCGTGCTGCTGTCGTCATTAGCCTGACCGAGCAGCCTCAGGCTTCGCTTGAGGCGCTGCTGACCTCTGGGGATGAGCAAATCACGCGGTTGTCTGCGATGCGTCCCGCACCCTTCGCGCCCGATTATGCCGCATGGTCAGACTGGTTCGCAGAGCAATCCATCCCCTTTGACGGGCTTTGGTTTTCGGACGGCTTGGCGCATGGCAGTGAACGCGCGGGCTTAGCTGAGCTTTTGGCGGCGCGGGCGGCGCGGCTGCGCGTGATCGAAACGGGTGACAATCTTTTGCGAATGGTCGCCCTTGCCCCGCTTGAGCAAGGCGGGGCTGGTGTCACACTCAGGCTCTTGCGCGCAGAATGGCCCGCGTTGCCAACGGCGCGTTATCGCGTGCAAGGGTTTGGGCCCGATCCATCAGGCGTGCCGCGCGTGTTGGTTGAGGCTGAAGCGGTCTTTGAAGAGGGGGCTGTAGAGGCCAACCTTGCCCTTACCCTGCCGCCCGAATTGCGCAATCGCCTGACCCGCTTTGAGGTGGCGGGACAGCCGCAGGCGGCTGCGCGTTTATTGATTGATGACAGTCTCGCACGGCGCGAGATCGGGTTGGTCGCGACAAATGCTCCTCAGGAGGGGCAGGCCTTGCTTTCCCCCTTTCATTATCTGCGCGAGGCGCTGGCCCCGAATGTCGATCTTATCGAGGGCGGTTTGGCCGAGATTTTGCCCGCAAACCCCGATGTGATCATTTTGGTTGATGTGACCCGTTTGCCTGAAACAGAACAATCCGATTTGACGGCATGGGTGGAACAAGGCGGTCTGTTACTGCGCTTTGCTGGGCCACGAATGGCCGCATTGTCACCCGCTGAGATGCAAGCCGATGCACTGATGCCCGTGCAACTGCGCCAAGGTGGGCGTGCTTTGGGCGGGGCGATGTCATGGGCCGATCCGCGCAAGCTTGACCCTTTCCCAGAGACATCCCCCTTTTTTGGCCTTGCCATTCCTGATGAGGTTACGGTCAGCCAACAGGTTTTGGCGCAGCCAGGCCCAGATTTGGCGGCGCGCAGTTTGGCCGCCTTGGAAGATGGCACGCCATTGGTCACGCAAATGACACGGGGCGCAGGGCGTGTCGTCTTGTTCCATGTGACCGCTAATGCAGAATGGTCAAACCTGCCTCTGTCGGGTCTGTTTGTGCAGATGTTGGAACGGCTCTCTGTCTCTACCCGCCCGATCAGCGCCGAGGGCAAAGATTACACAGGGCTTAGCTTTGTTTCCGCGCAAGTGTTGGACGGGTTTGGTGCGCTTTATGATTCGCAGGGCGAAATCACAGTTGCAGGTGAAGATTTGCAAAGCGGGGCGCTATCGGCCGATATGCCGCCAGGCCTGTATCAGACCACTACGGGTCGCGTGGCGCTAAATGTGATTAAATCTGCGCAGGATCTGACCGTGGCAGATTGGCCTGAAAATGTGTCGGTCATACGGGGGCTGGGCGCCCCACCAACGCCCCTTGCGCCTTGGTTGTTCCTGTTGGCGCTGATTGCGCTTGCCGCAGATATGATTGGCAGCTTGGCTGTTACGGGGCGGCTGCCTGTGCGGGCCAAAGCCGCGCTTTTTGTGGTGGTCTTGATTGCACCCTTCGCACCCAGTGACGCGCAAACCCTAACGCCCGAAGACATGTTTGGCTTGATGGCTACCGAAGATTTGCGCTTGGCTTATGTCCTTACCGGCGATGATGCGGTGGACGAGATTTCGCGCGCAGGGCTTCAGGGTTTGTCCGATACGCTTTGGGCGCGCACCACGATTGAGCCGAGCCCACCCGTAGGCGTGGATTTGACGCGCGATGAGTTGGCGTTTTTCCCGCTCCTATATTGGCCCGTGACAGAAAGTCAAAACCGCCCTTCTGATGATGTTTATCAGCGCCTCAATGCCTATTTGCGCGGTGGGGGCATGATTGTTTTCGATACAAGAGATGGGGATCTTGGTGGCATTGGTGGCGCAACGCCCGCTGCACGCCGTTTGCAGGATTTGGCGCAGGGTTTGGACATTCCGCCCCTCGCGCCAATCCCAGAGGATCATGTTTTGACCCGCGCCTTCTATTTATTGGCTGATTTCCCAGGGCGCTATACATCGCGCGATATTTGGGTCGAGGCGGCCCCACCCGAACCTGACCCTGCCGAGGGTATGCCCTTTCGCGCGCTCAACGATGGGGTGAGCCCCGTCATTATTGGTGGCAATGACTGGGCTGCGGCATGGGCGGTTGATGGGGCAGGTCGCCCACTCTTGCCCATTGGGCGCGGATATGCCGGTGAACGGCAACGCGAAATTGCGCTGCGGTTTGGGGTCAATCTTGTGATGCATGTCTTGTCAGGAAATTACAAATCCGACCAAGTCCATGTGCCAGCCTTGCTGCAAAGATTGGGGAATTAAGGGATGGGTATGATGATCCTATTCGATCCTTATCTCCCTCCCATGGTCGTGGCTGTTGTGGCGGCTGTGTTGTTGGTGATCACGGGCTATGCTGCACTGCGCGGCCTGCGCGGGTGGCCCTATCGTGCCCTTGCGGCGATGGTTGCACTTGTGGCGCTGATGCGCCCAATCTGGCAGGAGGAAACCCGCGCCCCTCTGGCCGATATCGCCCTCGTGGTGGTGGATCAATCGGCATCGCAAAGCTTGGCTGATCGCCCCGCCCAAACCGAAGCCGCGCTTGTCGCCCTTGTCGCAGAATTAGAGACAAAAGGGGTCGAGGTTGAACTGCGCTATGTGGCCGATGCGGATGGCAATCAAGGGACGCAGCTTTTGTCTGCCTTAAGCGGGCTTGCCGCGGAATTGCCCCAAGAGCGCATTGCTGGCGCATTTTTGCTGACAGATGGGCAAGTACATGATCTGGACGCAATGCCCACAGGGATTGGCCCCGTTCACGCGCTGATCACGGGGCAGGCAGATGATTGGGATCGCGCCCTTCAAATTGAAACGGCCCCCGCCTATGGCATTTTGGGCGAAGATGTAAAAATCGCATTGCGTGTCAGTGATTTCGGCCCCCTCCCTGATGGGGTGGATGCGCGCCAGACCGAGGTGATTTATTCGATTGACGGGAACGAGCCACAACGCGCCTTTGTGCCCGTTGGGCAGCCGCTCGAATTAACATTGAACCTCGCCCATGCAGGGCGGAACGTTGTGCGCTTTGAGGTGCCTGTGCAGGCGGGGGAATTAACCCCGCGCAACAATGTCGCTTATGCGCAGGTCAATGGGGTGCGAGATCGTTTGTCGGTGTTGCTTGTCTCAGGCGAGCCACATATGGGCCAACGGACATGGCGCAATTTGTTGAAATCTGACCCTGCGGTGGATTTGGTGCATTTTACCATTCTGCGCCCCCCTGAAAAGCGCGACAATGTTCCTGTGTCGGAATTGTCCTTGATTGCCTTTCCCACGCGTGAGCTGTTCATGGATCAAATTGATGATTTCGATTTGATCATCTTTGATCGGTATCAACGGCGCGGGATATTGCCCCTGATCTATCTTGAAAATGTGGCGCGCTATGTCCGCGATGGCGGCGCGGTTTTGGTGGCGGCAGGCCCAGATTTTGCGGGGGCAGGGTCGCTGTATCGCTCACCTTTGGCCGATATTTTGCCCGCCGAACCGACCGCGCGCGTGTTTGAAGAACCATATGTGCCGCATCTTTCCCGCCTTGGTGCGCGTCACCCTGTGACGCGGGGTCTTGAGGCGGCGCATTTACCCATTGCAGGATCAGATCAGCCATGGGGGCGGTGGTTCCGGCAAGTTGAGGTTGCCCCAAATGCGGGCGATGTCGTGCTTGAGGGGGTAGGTGATGCGCCGCTTTTGATCCTTGATCGCGTGGGTGAGGGCCGTGTCGCGCTCTTGGCCTCGGATCATGCATGGCTGTGGGATCGGGGATACGAGGGCGGCGGCCCACAATTAGAGCTTTTGCGCCGTCTGGCCCATTGGATGATGAAAGAGCCAGATCTTGAGGAGGAGGCGCTAAGCGCCGAAGCCGATGGTCGCGAGATGCGCATTACCCGTCAAACTATGGGGGCGGGTGTTGCCTCAGTCATTGTGACAGCGCCAGATGGGGAAGACATCACCGTGCCATTGCGTGAGGCGGCCGAAGGCATGTTTGAAGGCAGCTATCTTGCCCCCGAAGATGGGCTTTACCGCGTAAGCGATCCAAATGCGGCAGATTTGTCAGATATCGTTGTGGGCATTGGCCCTGCCAACCCGCGCGAATTTAACGAGGTTATAGCGACAGGCGATCTTCTTCGTCCTCACCTAGAGGCAACGGGCGGGGCGGTGTTTTTCCTCCGCGATGCTCTGCCTGATCTGCGTCTTGTGCCCGAAGGGCGCGGTGCAGTGGGGCGCGGTTGGATGGGGATTTATACCCGTGACGCCTTTGTCACTGAGGATGTGCGCGCCCGACCGCTTGTTCCTGTTTGGGTGTATCTGATCGCAGGTTTGGCTGCGCTTGCCGCCGCATGGCTGCGCGAAGGGCGCTTTAGAAGGGCTTGAAGACCACCACGATCAAAACGGCGATGGCGCCAAACACGCTGACCTCGTTAAAGACCCGCAGGTAAAAATCGCTTTCGCGGAATTCGCCCTTTAGGGCGCGCAGGATCAAGCGACCCGTCCACGCGTAATGCACGCCAAGCAGACTGACGAGGCCCAGTTTCACCCAGACCCAAGGCGCGAAATTCCAAAACCACCCAAGCCATAGCCCAGTGGCAATCGCAATGACACCAAGCCCTAGCGAAAAGCGGTAAATACGAATCGTCAGATCGCCTGTTGGGCCAAATTCACCAAGCCGCGCATATTCCCGTTTCCAAAAGATAATGGCGCGGGGGACGGCAAAAATACCTGTCATCCAGCCCATGACGCAAAGAATATGTATGACTTTGACCCAATCCATGCTGCCTTGCTGCCTGTTTTGTTATGTCTCGTCTATGGGCAATTCGGTCGCGCATGGCTTTTGCTTGCGCAATCCTTCAAATTGGTCTAGAAATCTTACCAATACCGCAGGGAGGGCTGATTATGGAAATGCCAAAACCAAACCCCGCCATTTTGGCCAAGCGCACGCGGATCATTTCGCGGTTGCGCGATGTGCTGCCCCATGATGCGGTTATTGATGATCCGCATGAAACGCGGGCCTATGAATGTGACGCTTTGACGGCCTATCGCTGCCCGCCTTTGGCGGCGGTGTTGCCCCAGTCCACGGCTGAAGTCTCTGAGGTGCTGCGCATTTGCCACGAGGAGTGTGTGCCCGTTGTTCCGCGTGGTTCTGGCACCTCGCTTGCGGGCGGGGCCTTGCCTACGGCCGATAGCGTCATTTTGGGGGTGGCGCGCCTGACACAGGTGTTGGAAACCGATTACGATAATCGATTCATCCGTGTGCAGACAGGGCGCACCAATCTCAGCGTGACGGGCGCTGTTGAGGCGAATGATTTTTTCTACGCCCCCGATCCATCAAGCCAATTGGCCTGCGCGATTGCGGGGAATATCGGAATGAATTCTGGCGGTGCGCATTGCCTGAAATATGGGGTGACGACCAATAACTTATTGGGCGTCACGATGGTGATGATGGATGGCACAGTCGTTGAGATTGGTGGCGCGCATTTGGATGCGGGCGGCCTTGATCTTTTGGGCGTGATTTGCGGCAGCGAAGGACAGCTTGGCGTAGTCACGGAGGCCACTTTGCGTATCCTCCGCAAACCCGAAGGTGCGCGCCCCGTATTGATGGGATTCGACAGCAATGAGGTCGCAGGGGAATGCGTCTCGGATATTATCAAGGCGGGCGTTCTGCCTGTGGCAATCGAATTCATGGATCGACCCTGTATCGAGGCGACCGAGGCCTTTGCCAAGGCGGGCTACCCGATGTGCGAGGCCTTGTTGATTGTCGAGGTTGAAGGATCTGAAGCGGAAATCCGCGAACAACTTGATGTGATCCTCGACATTGCCAAGCGCCACAATCCCGTGGAATTGCGCGAGGCGGCAGATGCCGATCAGGCTGCACGCATTTGGTTGGGCCGAAAATCCGCCTTCGGTGCGATGGGTCAGATCAATGATTATATGTGCCTTGACGGCACGATCCCCGTCTCAAGCTTGCCTTACGTTCTGCGCCGCATCGGCGAGATGAGCAAGGAATACGGACTTGGTGTTGCCAATGTCTTTCATGCAGGGGATGGCAATATGCACCCGTTGATCCTGTTTGATGCCAACAAACCAGGCGATCTGGAACTGTGCGAGGCTTTTGGCGCGGATATCCTCAAGCTCTGTGTTGAGGTGGGCGGTTGTCTGACGGGCGAACATGGGGTGGGCATTGAAAAGCGTGATTTAATGCTGACGCAGTATACCCCAACAGACCTCGAGGCGCAGCTTTGGGTGAAGGATGTGTTCGACCCCAAATGGCTCTTGAACCCTGCAAAGGTGTTTCCGCTTTCGGTCACTGAATCCCGCCGCGATCACGCTGCCTAAGCGAAATTTCATCCCCCGATCTCGCTCTTGGGGGCCTACCTTATGAAAGGGGCGTTGCGCTATGTTGCAACCGAAATCCGAGGCTGAATTGGCCGATTGTCTCGCCGCAGCAAAACATCCCATGGCGATCCGTGGTGCTGGCACCCGCCCGATTGGCCGCGCGGTTGCGGGCGAAGTTTTGTCAACGGCGGCTTTGACGGGGATCACGCTTTACGAGCCGGGTGCGCTGACCTTGGTTGCGCAAGCTGGCACGCCCTTGGCCGAAATTGAGGCCGTGCTTCATGCCGAGAACCAGCGCCTGCCCTTCGAGCCGATGGATCATCGCGCGCTTCTGGGCACAGATGGCACGCCCACAATCGGTGGGGTGGTTGCTGGCAATGTTTCGGGGCCGCGCCGCATTCAAGCGGGCGCCGCGCGTGACAGCTTGATCGGCGTGCGTTTTGTTGATGGGGCGGGAACCGTCATCAAGAATGGCGGTCGCGTGATGAAAAACGTTACGGGCTATGATCTCGTGAAACTGATGGCAGGCAGTTACGGCACGCTTGGGGTTCTGTCCGAAGTCTCCTTCAAGCTTCTTCCTGAAGTCGAAACCTGCGCCTGCCTGATCCTTGAGGGGCTGTCGGATCAGTCCGCCGTGGCTGCGCTGTCGCGTGCCCTAGCCTCGCCCTATGAGGTGACAGGGGCCGCGCATGCCGCCAATCGTGGTGGCAGGTCACGCACCATGCTGCGTCTCGAAGGCTTTGCCAAAAGCGTGGCCTATCGCACAGATGCCCTACGCGCCGTTCTTGCCGAGTTCGGGGAAGTGGAGGTGATATCTGATCCCGATCTGGTGCGCCAGATGTGGAAAGATCAACGCGATGTGACCGCGTTTGCGGGGCAAACGGGCGATGTCTGGCGCATCTCGTGCAAACCCAGTGACGGGCCTGCAATCGGCGCGAAAATCAAGGGCGAAGTGATCTATGACTGGGGCGGCGGTCTCATTTGGGCCTTGGTTGGCGAAGGGCATGATCTGCGCAAGACCCTTGGTGCATTTGGTGGCCATGCCACGCTGATCCGTGCATCTGAGGCCACGCATGCGCGCATCCCGACCTTCCACCTTGAGCCTGCGCCTTTGGCGGCGCTGTCAGATGGGTTGCGCCGCAAATTCGACCCAAAAGGAATATTGAACACAGGGCTGATGGCCACGGCCATGCCCGCCGCATAAGGAAGGGCGTGTTTCGCCATGCAGACGACATTCACCCCAGAACAGCTTGCTGATCCCGCCACTGCGCGCTCGAACGAGATTTTGCGCGCCTGTGTCCATTGCGGATTTTGCACGGCCACTTGCCCAACCTATCAAGTGTTGGGCGATGAATTGGACAGTCCGCGTGGGCGGATTTACCTGATCAAGGATATGCTTGAATCTGGGCGTCCAGCAGACGCAAAGACCGTCAAACATATTGACCGCTGTTTGTCCTGTTTGGCCTGCATGACCACCTGCCCTTCGGGGGTGCATTACATGCATTTGGTCGACCACGCCCGCGCCCATATTGAGCGCACCTATAAGCGCCCCTTTATGGATCGTGTTCTGCGCTTTGCCTTGGCGAAAATTCTGCCCTATCCGACACGGTTTCGCCTTGCACTTTTGGGGGCGAAGATTGGGCGGCCTTTTGCCTTTTTGATGCCCGATGCGCGGCTCAAGGCGATGTTGAACATGGTGCCTGCGCAAATCCCGCCCGTTAGTCGCAATGATGATGCACAAAGTTTTGCGCCGCATGGCGCGCGCAAAATGCGGGTTGCTTTGATGACGGGATGCGCACAACGGGCGCTGAATACGGATATCAACGATGCCACAATTCGCCTGTTGCGCCGTTTGGGCTGCGAGGTGGTTGTGGCCGAAGGTGCAGGCTGCTGTGGGGCCTTGACCCATCACATGGGCCGCGAGACGGAATCGCATGGCTTTGCGGCAGCCAATATCAAAGCATGGATGCGCGAGGCGCGCGGCGCAGGTTTGGACGCGATTGTGATCAACACGTCTGGCTGTGGAACCACAGTCAAGGATTACGGACATATGTTCCGCAATGATCCTTTGGCGGAAGATGCTGCAACGATATCAGGTCTTGCGATGGATATTTCGGAGCTTCTGCAAAAGTTGGACTTGTCTGCCGCCAAAGCCCCTGAAGATTTGAACGTGGCCTATCATGCGGCCTGTTCGCTGCAACATGGGCAAAAGGTGAAAACTGCGCCGAAGGATTTGCTCAGAGCCGCGGGGTTCACGGTGCTGGAACCTGCCGACAGTCACCTATGCTGTGGATCGGCAGGCACATATAACCTGATGCAACCTGAAATCTCGGGCAAGCTCAAGGCGCGCAAAATCCGCACGCTTGAGGCCCTGCAGCCCGATGTGATTGCTGCGGGCAATATCGGCTGCATGATGCAAATTGGGTCAGGCACAGGGCATCCTGTGGTGCATACGGTCGAGTTGCTGGATTGGGCCACAGGTGGGCCGAAACCGCCTGCGATATCGCGCGCACCGCAGGAAATGCCTGTGCCAATCTTGCGCTAAATCCCTGTTTCAAGGGTCTTGAAACGCGAACAGCTGCTTCCAATATCAGAACGGTCGGTGCCGCCAAGCGGGCCGACCTGAACCTTTGTTGGCGTGTCTCATGATGTAGAGCGCCACGAAAACCTTGGTATCGCTTCTGATGGAGGATGTCCTATGCGAAACTACGACCTAACCCCCCTATACCGCGCCACTGTCGGCTTTGATCGAATGGCCGATTTGTTAGACAGCCTGCTGACGCAGGAAACGGGCGCGAACAGCTATCCCCCCTATAATATCGAAAAAACCGATGAGAATACCTATCGCATCTCAATCGCTGTTGCGGGTTTTTCAGAGGCTGAATTGCGTGTTGAGCAACGCGAGACGGAACTGGTCATCGCGGCCCGCAAAGAGAAAGACGACACCGCCCGCACCTATTTGCATCGTGGCATTGCGACCCGCGCTTTTGAGAAGCGGTTCCAATTGGCCGATCATGTGCGCGTGACCCAAGCAAGCCATGAGAACGGCATGTTGCATGTCGATCTCTTGCGTGAGGTGCCAGAGGCAAAAAAACCGCGTCAGATTGCAATCACATCTGGCAAGGCATCCAAACAAACACCTGCACTTGAAGTGACAGATATAGAGGTCTGAGACAGACCTTCAGACACCCCTGCGCGTGCGCCCTCCCTCGCGCGCGCAGGCGGTGATCGGTGGCAGGACTGGGCGTGGCCCTAGAACCATTGCCCTGGTTCCATCAGCCCCAAATCCATCAATTGCTGACTAGACCATTGGAACCGCTTTGAGCGGTGCCAGCGAAAATCCCCGATATCATAGCGAGACCCTGCATTGCTGCGCAGTGCTTTGGCCACGCGAAACGAACAGATGGTTGCGGTGATGGAATGGTGCCATTGGCACGCAAAAGTGTTCATTTCCTCGTCACTGAGACGATGATCTTCGAACATTTGCAGCCCTTCCTTCGCCCGAAAGAACCCGATCCGATCAATGCGCCGCCGTTCTTTGGGAACATGTTCCTCAAAGCGCCAGCGTAAACCGCCAAAAAAATCATGTTGGCGATCCTTAGCGCGGCCCGTTTCATCACGGCGCGCATCGGCAAAATACCCTGCACTGTCGAGCATGGCATGATCTAGGTTCACGGCATTTGGTGCGATGTTCAGGTCTTGTGCGTAGAGATCAATCACATAGGTCAGCGCGCAGTCGCGGCGTTCTTCCGCGATAAAGGCTGCCATTTCTCCCACAGTGCGATCCTCGCAGAACGGGTAAAAGAAATATTCAGCGTTATAGCAGTAATGAACCCATTCATTTGGCACGAGAGGGATCAGCGCATTCACAAGACTGGCAGCGGCATCTGCGCGGCGGGTTTGCGCGCGAATAATCGAAACAGTGTTTGGGGCGTGCCCCTCTGTCTCGGGGGTAATGTCCAAACCAGTGGGGGCTGCGATGAACACATGGCGAAACCCCAATTGCATCAAATGAGACAGTGTCGAGGCCAATTCAACCCGATCCTCTGCAATCAAAATTGCAAAAGGCCCCTTGCCAAACCCGCCCCGCGGCAGGCGGCGAAATTCGGCCAAAGATGCATAGTCTTTGATCTGCATATGCGGTTTATTCCGACCAATTCTGAAATTTTTGTAACCCAACCCCAATTTGCGGGGCTTTGTGGTCTATTGCAATGGGTCACATGCGTTGATGTGCGCCCGCTCTTGGGCTAAATGACCCTGTGCTGCGATCTGCGAAAAAGGCCCCGTGCAATGACTGAACCCAAAAAGCTATTCGTGAAAACCTATGGCTGCCAGATGAATGTCTATGACAGCGAGCGTATGGCAGAGGCGCTGTCTGGTCAGGGTTATGAGCAGGTGGGCAGTGCGGAAGAAGCGGATATGATCCTGCTGAATACGTGCCACATTCGCGAGAAGGCATCGGAAAAGATCTATTCGGAATTGGGCCGCCTGAAACCTTTGCGCGATGACAACCCCAATCTGAAAATTGGTGTTGCGGGCTGTGTCGCGCAGGCCGAAGGCGAAGAGATTATGCGCCGTCAACCGATTGTGGACTTGGTCGTTGGCCCGCAAACCTATCACCGCCTTCCTGCCATGATGCGCGCGGTTGAGGCAGGGGAAAAGGCCCTTGATACGGATTTCCCCGAAGAAGATAAGTTTCTGCATCTGCCAAAAGATCGCCGTGCCAAGCGCGGGCCTTGTGCGTTTTTAACGGTGCAGGAAGGCTGCGACAAATTCTGTGCGTTTTGCGTTGTGCCCTATACCCGCGGCGCTGAGGTCAGTCGCCCCGTTGCGCGCATTTTGGGGGAGGCGCGCGATCTGGTCGAACGCGGCGTGCGCGAAATCACGCTTTTGGGGCAAAATGTGAATGCCTATCACGGCCAAGATGAGGATGGGCGTGAATGGGGGCTTGCGCGCCTGATCCGTGAATTGGCGAAAATCGAAGATTTGGCGCGTATCCGCTTTACCACATCGCACCCCAATGACATGGAAGATGACCTGATCGCGGCTTTTGGCGATTGTGATAAGCTGATGCCCTATCTTCATTTGCCTGTGCAATCGGGGTCTGATCGTATTCTCAAAGCGATGAATCGCAAACATACCGCGCAGGACTATCTCGACCTGATCGCACGCATCCGTGACGCGCGCCCTGATTTGTTGCTGTCAGGGGATTTCATCGTGGGCTTCCCCGGCGAGACAGATGAAGATTTTGCGCAAACGATGGATTTGGTGCGCAAAGTGAATTACGGACAGGCCTATTCCTTCAAATATTCCGCGCGTCCCGGCACGCCCGCGGCCGAGCGTGCAGATGTTGCGCCTGAGATTGCAGATTCCCGTTTGCAAGAACTGCAGGCGCTTTTGACCGAACAACAAAGGGCGGCTCAAGACGGCATGGTGGGGCGCGAACTGCCAGTTCTGTTTGAAAAGCATGGGCGCCAAGAGGGGCAATTGATTGGAAAATCGGGCTATTTGCATTCGGTTCATGCTGTCGCGCCTGCTGAATTAATTGGTCAAGTGGCAATGGTTCGAATCATTAAGTCTGCCACCAATTCCTTGACAGGCGCGTTGGTATAGTCTGCGGATGTCTGGGGTGGCCTTCGGCGGGTAGGATGCCCCAACAGGAACAATTTCTCACAATTTGTTGAGATTGTTTCTCTATTTATATCTAAATATTGATATATTTTTCTTTCCGAAGCGAAATTGCTCGGATATTCTCTCGAATAATCGCGCTGTTAACCACTCTTCCGCATTTTAGCGGGATGGTCGCAGGGAAAGAATTTTGAGATTGGGCGTGCTTTTGAACAGCTTTATCCAACATGGAATGGCACATGCTGTGCGGTTTTTGGCGATTGGGCTGCTTGCCTTTGTGCCACAATTCGCGGCAGCGCAGAGTGGGGCTATTTCTGGTCGCGTGCAGCCGGGGATCTGGATTGATCCTGACGGCTGTATGCATTGGGTCGCCGATGGCGGTCTTGAGGGCTACATGGAGGGACGTGTGAATCCCCAAACGGGGATGCCTGTCTGCATGCGCGTCAACACCTGCGCAGTGACGAATAGCGATGTTCTTTTCGCGACAGACAGCGCGCATTTGACCGCAAATGGTCGCGCGCAGTTGGAACAGTTTTTCCGCTCGGCGGGTGCGTTTGCCTATGCGATTTATGGGCATACTGATGCGCGCGCCTCAGATGAATACAATATCCGCCTCTCCCAGGCCCGCGCCGAATCGGTGGCCAATGTGGCGCGCGGTGTTGGGGCGCGCGTGGCGCGTGAAATTGGCTATGGCGAACGCCGACCAATTGCACCCAATGACAGCGCCTCCAATATGCAGCGCAACCGCCGCGTTGAAATCGTATGTTATAGATGAAGGGGGCCATGATGCGTCAGCGATATTTGGCGATTGCCCTAATTGGGGCGGCTACAGTTTTGTCGGGCTGTTCAGGTCTAGACCGCCCAATTGCGAGCAATCGTGATCGCGGTTTTGACGCAAAAGACCTTAGCCAATTACAGGCCGCCATCTATGTCGACCCTGATGGTTGCCACATTTGGATGATTGACGATGGCGCGGAAGAGTATTGGTCGCGCCGCCGTGATCCCGTGTCTGGCTTGCCTGTTTGCACGGCTGTTGCGCCGCCAAATTCAGTTGTTGGTGACTACGCTACAGGTGGGGTTGTGCCTGATATTCGCTCTGCTGGTCTGTTCTAGGCGCAAAAATCGGTCAGCTGTCGCCTAGATATGTGAAATTTTCGTGCATATCACACTAGCTATTGATTTGGCTGCGAGGGCTTGGCACTCTCAACTCAGGAATCTTCTCTGAGCGAAGGAGAGTATGTTGGCATTGTCCACGTTGAGCGCACCCGCCACCCCTAAATCTGGCCCCCCTGCGGATTTGCAGCTGAGCTTTCCTGACAATCGCCTTCTGATCGACCTTTGTGGAGAATTCGACCGAAATCTCACGCAAATTGAAACAACGCTGTCGGTGCAGATCATTCGCCGTGGCAACCAATTGGCCGTGCATGGCGAGGCGCGGGAGCGCGCGGCCGAAGTTTTGGGCAGTCTCTACGCGCGATTAGAGGCAGGAAAATCAGTAGAGGCCGAAGATGTCGAGGGCGCAATCCGTATGCGTGGCTCTGTTGAGGGGACAGGCGTTCGCGCAGGTGACCAGATTGAAATGTTTGGTGCATCCTCGTTGGAAATCGGCACCCGCAAGAAAACGGTCGAGCCCCGCACCGATGCGCAAAAAGCCTATGTTCAAAACTTGCTAAAAAACGAACTGGCCTTTGGGATTGGCCCAGCGGGAACGGGTAAAACCTATTTGGCGGTTGCTGTCGCTGTAAACCGCTTGATCAATGGCCATGTGGATCGGATCATCTTGTCGCGCCCTGCTGTGGAAGCGGGCGAGCGTTTGGGATTCTTGCCTGGGGATATGAAGGACAAGGTCGATCCCTATATGCAGCCCCTTTATGATGCGCTGCACGATTTTCTGCCCGGTCGGCAATTGCAGAAATTGATGGAAGAAAAAACCATTGAAATTGCACCTTTGGCGTTCATGCGGGGGCGGACATTGGCCAATGCCTATGTCGTTTTGGACGAAGCCCAAAACGCAACCACAATGCAAATTAAGATGTTCTTGACCCGTCTGGGACGCGGCAGCCGCATGGTTATCACGGGTGATCGCAGTCAGGTTGATTTGCCGCGTGGCGTAAATTCTGGCCTTGCTGAGGCCGAACGCATTTTGGGTGCTGTCTCAGGGATCAGCTTTAACTATTTCACCGCAAAAGATGTGGTGCGTCATCCGATGGTCGCCAAGATTATCGAGGCCTATGACGCCGATGAGGTTAAAGGTTAGGCGCAAGGCGCATGGAAATTGACATTCTGATTGAAACCCCTGCGTGGCAGGCCTGTGACATTGAAGATGTCACTGCGCGCGCGGCAGAAGGTATATGTGCCGAGCTTAGGCTTGATCCTGCGCGGTTTGCAGTTTCAGTTTTGGCCTGTGACGATACCCGCATCGCAACCCTAAACAGCGATTTTCGGGGCAAGCCGACATCGACCAATGTGTTGTCTTGGCCCGCAGAAGAGATTGACCTGCCCCTTGGTCAAATGCCCCAATTGCCGACCCCCGCCGCGGATGGCCCACCACATGAATTGGGCGATATTGCAGTCGCCTATGAGACTTGCGCCCGCGAGGCGGAGGAGCAGGGCAAAGATTTTGATGATCATTTGACCCATTTGATGGTTCATTCGATCCTTCATTTGTTGGGATTTGATCATATAAATGACCCCGATGCCACGGTGATGGAAAGTTTAGAGACACGCATCCTTGCCAGACTGGGGGTTGCTGACCCATATTAGGGCGGATGGCACAAGTTTTGTCAGTGTAACCTTGGAAAGGGGCTATGAGCTCAAATCCCGAACCCTCGTCTATCGCGGCGCAAAGCGCGCCCCTTGATGACGAGCCTCTGCCGCAAAGGCAAAGTTTCTTCTCCCGTCTTTTTGGGTCTAGCCCATCAGACCCCGATCATGCAGATCATGCCGAAGGCGAAAGCCTGAGCCACCCCGCAAGCGAGGGTAAATCCTTTGCGCAATTTGGCATGTCCAATCTGCGCCGTTTGCGGGTCGAGGATGTGTCGATCCCGCGTGTCGAGATCACAGCGGTGCCCGCTGATATCAGCCTTGACGATCTCATCGCGGTGTTTCGCGAAAGCGGCAACACGCGCCTGCCAGTTTACGATGGCACCCTCGATAGCCCCATCGGCCTCGTCCATTTGAAAGACGTTGCTTTAGGCCATGGCTTTCACAAGTCGGACGGCGATTTCGATTTACGCTCTATGCTGCGGCCCTTGCTTTATGCGCCGCCCTCCATGCCGATTGGGGTGCTTCTGCAAAAAATGCAGACCGAGCGCACCCATATGGCTTTGGTGATTGATGAATATGGCGGTGTCGATGGTTTGGTGACCATCGAAGATTTGATCGAACAGGTCATCGGTGAGATTGAAGATGAGCATGATGTCGAAGAAGACAGCCCATGGAGCCATGAGAAATCAGGCGCTTATCTCGCCCTTGCCCGCGCCCCATTAGACGAGTTTGAAGCCGAGATTGGGATCAAACTGCTGGACACTGACGAAGATGAGGAAATCGACACCCTTGGTGGTTTGGTGTTCAAACTGACGGGGCGTATTCCCGCGCGCGGGGAAATCGTTCCGCACCCTTCTGGCGCCGAGTTTGAGGTTGTCGATGCCGATGCGCGGCGGATCAAACGGTTGCGTGTGCGATTGCCCAAAGGTGACGCTGCGTGATCATGACACGGCTGCGCGATCCGCGTCTGTTGGCATTTTGCGCAGGTTTCGGCGCGGCTCTGGGCATTGCGCCGTTTAACATACTCATCGCGACCCCATTGGGTTTGGGCGCTTTGATCTATCTCTTGGCCCAATCACCAACCTCCAAGGCCGCGGCGGTTTCCGCGTTTTGGGGGGGATTGGGCTACTTCATCCTTGCGCTGCATTGGATTGTCGAGCCCTTCATGGTCTATGCAGCGCAAGAGGGGTGGATGGCCCCTTTCGCGATTTTGGGCTTATCAGGTGGGTTGGCTCTGTTTTTCGCACTGCCCGTCTGGGCGATATGCGCCTTGGCCCGGCCCCAAGGCCGTGCGGCCCGCATCATGGCGATTGTTCTGGCGCTGTCATTCGGGGAATATCTGCGCGCCTATATCCTGACGGGGTTTCCTTGGGCAATGTTTGGCCACGCCATGATTGGCACCAATTTGCGGATTTTGGCGGGGGTCATCGGTGCGCATGGGATGGGCCTCCTGTTGCTCAGTGCTGCGGGTCTTTTGGCCCATTTTACAATGAACGGCGCGTGGCGTTTCGTTGGGGGGCTGTTGGGCGGCATTGTGGCGCTTTGGGTGTTCATGCCAGTCTTTCCCGCGCCACAGGCGGCCCCAGATGCGCCGCTCATCCGCATCATTCAACCCAATGCTGCACAAGACCTCAAATGGCGGCCTGAGATGAAGCCGTTTTTTCAAGATCGGATTCTGGATCTCACCGCTCTGCCCGTCCGTGAGGCAGGGGGCGCACGGCCCGATTTGATGCTTTATCCCGAAACGGTTTTAACTTCGCTCTTGGAGAATACCGAAACCATCCGCCAAGATCTGGCCTCTGCTGCAGGCGGCGGCCTGTTGATTTTGGGCGCACAACGTCTTGAGGGGGAGGTTGCCTATAACTCCCTTGCACTGGTGGATCAAACCGGCGCAGTGACTGCAACCTATGATAAGCATCATTTGGTGCCTTTCGGGGAATATATGCCCTTGCAATCCCTTGCGCGCGAGATGGGGCTACACGGGCTCGCAAATCGCATGGGTCTAAGTTTCTCACGCGGGTCAGGGCCACAGGTCTTTGACCTCGGCGCAGATATTGGAACCGTGTTCCCGATGGTCTGTTACGAGGCGATTTTCCCGCATTATATCACGGATGTGCCACGCCCTGATTGGATGTTCCATGCCACCAATGATGCGTGGTTTGGTCAGTTTTCAGGCCCGTACCAGCATTTGGCCCTGCTTCAGCTGCGCGCAGCAGAGCAAGGTTTGCCCGTTTTGCGCGCCGCCAATACAGGTGTCAGCGCCGTGATAGATGCGCGTGGCGAAATCGTATCTGCTTTGGGAATGGGAGAGATGGGTGTGATTGATGCCACCTTGCCCCCATCCTTACCCCCGACCCTTTATGCGCGGTTTGGGGATGTAGCTTATGGGGTGATGCTTTTGGGGCTCTTGGGCGCATTTTTGCGCAAGCGGCGTGTTGATATGGTTGATCCCACCCGCACTTGAAGATAAAGCGGCGCAATCTTGGCCCCACAACGGCTTCCTGACGTGGCGGCTTTAACCCCAATGGAGCACTTATCATGTCCCGTAAGCACTATGTTTTCACCTCCGAATCCGTTTCGGAAGGTCATCCTGATAAAGTATGCGATCGTATCTCTGATGCGGTCTTGGACGCGTTTTTGTCCGAAGAACCAGAAGCGCGTGTTGCCTGCGAGACTTTCGCCACGACCAATCGCGTTGTGATCGGTGGCGAGGTTGGTTTGTCCGACCAAGATAAGCTGCGCGACTACATGGGCCGTATCGAAGATATCGCCCGCGCGTGTATCCGCGACATTGGGTATGAGCAGGACAAATTCCATTGGAAAACCTGTGAGATCACCAACCTCTTGCACGAGCAATCCGCCCATATCGCACAAGGCGTGAACGCCGCAGAGGATAAAGACGAGGGTGCAGGCGACCAAGGGATCATGTTTGGCTTTGCCACCAATGAAACCCCTGATCTGATGCCCGCCCCGATCCAATATTCCCATGCGATCCTGCGCCGTTTGGCTGAGGCACGCAAATCGGGCGCGGCCCCGCAGCTTGGGCCAGATGCGAAATCGCAGCTTTCTGTGCGCTATGAGGATGGCAAGCCAGTTGAAATCACTTCCTTGGTTTTGTCGACACAGCATTTGGACGAAAGCATGACCTCCGCTGATGTGCGGGACTTGGTCGAGCCGTATATCCGCGAAGTGCTGCCCGAGGGGTGGTTGACCGCCGCTACAGAATGGCACGTTAACCCAACGGGTAAATTCGTCATTGGTGGCCCCGATGGCGATGCGGGTCTCACAGGGCGCAAGATCATCGTAGACACCTATGGTGGCGCGGCCCCACATGGCGGCGGTGCGTTCTCGGGCAAAGATCCAACCAAGGTGGATCGCTCAGCCGCCTATGCGGCGCGCTATTTGGCGAAAAACGTGGTGGCTGCGGGTCTTGCAGATCGCTGCACTATTCAGCTGTCCTATGCGATTGGTGTGGCCAAGCCCTTGTCGATCTATGCCGACACACATGGCACCGGCAATGTCGATGAGGCCGCGATTGAGCGCGCCGTGGCGCAGGCGATGAACCTGACCCCACGCGGCATTCGCCTGCATTTGGGTTTGAATAAGCCAATCTTCCAGCGCACTGCGGCCTATGGCCATTTTGGCCGCGCCCCCGAGGCAGATGGTGGCTTCTCGTGGGAGCGCACTGATTTGGTCGATGCGATCAAATCCGCGCTCTAATTTGAACCTTGCAGATGGAGTATGGCCCTGACCGATTTGGTTGGGGCCTTCTTTCAAAGATGACCGAAGCCAGACCCTACCGCAATTTCTATGGCCGCCGTAAAGGGCATAACCTGCGCGACAGCCAAGAAGCCTATTTGGAACAGGACTTGGCCAAGCTTAGTCCTGGCGCGGTTGATTGGGATGAGAACCCCGATCGCACAGCCCTTGATCTTGAGACGCTGTTTGGCGGGCGCGATGTTTGGCTTGAGGTTGGGTTTGGCGGCGGCGAGCACATGGTGCACCAAGCCGCGCTGAACCCCAATGTCGGATTGATTGGTTGCGAGCCCTATATCAATGGCGTGGCCATGCTACTTGGCAAAATTCGCGCCAGCGGTGTCGCCAATCTGCGGGTTTTTCCGGGCGACGTGCGCGATATGTTTGATGTGCTGCCTGATGCATCAATAGCGCGTGCGTTTTTGCTTTATCCTGATCCGTGGCCGAAGAAACGCCACCATCGCCGCCGTTTCGTCACGCCCGAGCATTTGGAACCTTTAGCGCGGGTTTTGCAGCCCGGCGCGATTTTTCGGGTTGCAACCGATATTCCCGACTATGTCCGCCAGACATTGGAGGAAGTTCCAAAGGCAGGGTTTGAATGGTTGGCCGAAGGGCCAGAGGATTGGCGCAAACCTTGGGGCGATTGGATTTCCACCCGTTACGAACAAAAAGCCCTGCGGGAGGGGCGGGTTCCCCATTATCTGACCTTCCGCCGATTGGGGTAATACCCCCAAAGCCTGTGGACGCGGCGGGCTGTCACCGCTATCAGATGGGCCAAGTTAATTTGCGAGGGAATGAAGCATGTCTGCCCACGGAAAACCTATCAAAATGCAGGCGCGGAAATCCGCGGGTTTGTCGGGCGAGGCGCATGTGCCAGGCGATAAATCCATCTCGCATCGCAGCCTTATTTTTGGGGCGATGGCCATTGGGCAAACGCGCATCAAAGGGTTACTTGAGGGGCAAGATGTTTTGGATACGGCCAAGGCGATGGCCTCCTTTGGTGCCCGCGTCACGCGTGTTGCGGATGGCGAGTGGCATGTGGACGGCGTTGGTGTTGGCGGCTTTGCCGAGCCTGATCATGTGATTGATTGCGGCAATTCTGGCACAGGCGTGCGTCTGATTATGGGGGCTATGGCCACAACCCCAATTGCCGCCACCTTTACAGGCGATGCAAGCCTTAATAAGCGCCCCATGGCACGGGTCACAGACCCGCTCGCTCTTTTTGGTGCACAGGCCTTTGGGCGCTCAGGCGGGCGCTTGCCGATGACGATTATCGGTGCGGAAACCCCCGTGCCTGTGCGCTATAAGTTGCCTGTGCCCTCAGCACAGGTCAAATCTGCGGTTCTGTTGGCGGGCTTGAATGTGCGCGGACAAACTGTGGTCATCGAAGAAGAGGCCACGCGGGACCATACCGAACGGATGCTTGCGGGTTTTGGCGCAACGATTACGAGCGAGCAGACCGATGAGGGCCGTGTGATCACCCTAGAGGGCCAACCAGAATTGCGCCCTCAAGATATCACTGTGCCCCGTGATCCCTCCTCCGCGGCCTTCCCAATTTGTGCGGCGCTGATCACGGAAGGTTCAGATGTATTGGTGCCAAATATCGGACTTAACCCCACCCGCGCAGGTTTGTTTGAAACCCTGATCGAGATGGGGGCGGATTTGACCTATGAAAACATCCGCGATGAAGGCGGAGAGCCTATGGCAGACATCCGTGCGCGTTTCTCACCTGATCTCAAGGGGATCGAAGTTCCGCCTGAGCGCGCCGCAAGTATGATTGATGAATACCCAATTCTGTCGGTCGTGGCCGCGAATGCCACGGGCGCGACTGTGATGCGCGGGGTCAAAGAACTGCGCGTCAAGGAAAGCGACCGCATTGATGCCATGGCCACAGGTCTGCGCGCAAATGGGGTTGAGGTGGAGGATGGCCCTGATTGGTGGATTGTGCAGGGTCGCGGTGCGGGCGGTGTGCAAGGCGGCGCGATATGTGCAACGCATTTGGATCATCGGATCGCCATGTCTTTCTTGTGCTTGGGGCTGTCCACGAAAGAGCCCGTGCAAATTGATGATGGCGGGCCAATTACGACTTCATTCCCCATCTTCATTGACCTGATGCGGGGGCTTGGCGCCACGCTTGGCGAGGTGGACGTTTGATTTTCACGGTCGCCATTGATGGGCCTGCGGCCGCAGGTAAGGGCACGATTAGCCGCCGCTTGGCTGATCAATTTGGCTTTGCCCATCTCGATACAGGCCTGCTTTATCGGGCCGTTGGGGCAAAAGTGGCTGATGGCGCCGCGCCTGAGATGGCCGCGCAAAATCTGACAGCCGCCGATCTGGCCCGCACTGATCTGCGCAGCCATGCGGCGGGGCAAGCCGCCTCAAAAGTTGCTGTGATCCCCGAGGTGCGCAGTGCCTTGGTGACATTTCAACGCGAGTTTGCCCGTCAAAGTGGCGGCGCCGTTTTGGATGGGCGCGATATTGGCACGGTGATCTGCCCCGATGCGGATTTGAAATTATTCATCACAGCCCGCCCCGAAGTGCGCGCGCATCGCCGCTATTTGGAACTTGGGGGAGATGAAGCACAGATCTTGAACGAGATCATTGAGCGCGACAGCCGCGATATGTCGCGTGCAGATGCCCCATTGCGTGCCGCCGAGGATGCGGTGGTGATCGACACCAGCGATTTGGATATTGAGGCGGCTGTTCGCCTTGCGGCAGAACATGTGACAGCTCGCCTCAAGGGCTAGTGTGAAAAATGGCCAAAACCCTTGTCATACTGGCGCAATGACTGTATGAGCCACGCAATCAAGCAGACGGTCAACGTCTCGGATTGAGCAGGGTCGGGATATCCTCCGGCCCTTCATCATTTTCGAGGGGGCGATTGAAAACGAAACCAAAGACCTGCGGAGACAACCGCATGGCCCGAATAGCTCTATGAAAAGGAACTGAATATCTATGTGCGCTAAAGCAACTATGGAAGAATTCGAAGCCCTTCTGAATGAAAGCTTCGAGATTGACACCCCCGCGGAAGGTGCGGTTGTCACTGGTAAGGTCATCGCAATCGAAGCGGGCCAAGCCATCATTGATGTGGGCTACAAAATGGAAGGCCGCATCGACCTTAAAGAATTCGCAAATCCCGGCGAGGCCCCCGAAATCGCAGTAGGCGATGAGGTAGAGGTTTACTTGCGCAATGTGGAAAACGCGCGTGGCGAAGCGGTTCTGAGCCGCGAAATGGCCCGCCGCGAAGCCGCATGGGATCGCTTGGAAAAAGCATATGCCGCAGAAGAGCGTGTCGATGGCGCAATCTTTGGCCGCGTCAAAGGTGGCTTCACCGTTGATCTTGGCGGTGCTGTTGCGTTCTTGCCTGGGTCTCAGGTTGACGTGCGCCCCGTGCGGGATGCAGGGCCTTTGATGGGCCTCAAGCAGCCATTCCAAATCCTGAAAATGGATCGCCGCCGTGGCAATATCGTTGTGTCCCGCCGTGCAATCCTTGAGGAAAGCCGCGCCGAGCAGCGCGCCGAAGTTATCGGCAAACTGGGCGAAGGCGACATCGTGGATGGTGTGGTCAAGAACATCACCGAATACGGCGCATTTGTCGACTTGGGCGGTGTTGACGGCCTGTTGCACGTCACCGACATGGCATGGCGCCGTGTGAATGATCCAAAAGAGGTTCTCACAATTGGTGAGACCGTGAAGGTTCAGGTGATCAAGGTCAACAAAGACACCCATCGCATCAGCCTCGGCATGAAGCAGCTGTTGGACGATCCATGGGATTCCGTTGAAGCGAAATTCCCGCTTGAATCCGTTCACATGGGCCGCGTGACCAACATCACCGATTACGGTGCATTTGTTGAGCTGGAGCCTGGCGTTGAAGGTCTGGTGCACGTTTCCGAGATGTCTTGGACAAAGAAAAACGTGCATCCTGGCAAGATCGTTTCGACCAGCCAAGAAGTCGAAGTTATGGTTCTGGAGATCGACAGCTCCAAGCGCCGCGTATCGCTTGGCCTCAAGCAGACCATGCGCAACCCATGGGAAGTGTTTGCAGAAACCCATCCTGTTGGCACAGCGGTTGAAGGCGAGATCAAGAACATCACCGAATTCGGTTTGTTCATCGGTCTCGAGAACGACATTGACGGCATGGTTCACCTGTCTGACCTGACATGGGAAGGCCGTGGTGAGGATGTGATCGGCGATTACCGCAAAGGCGATATGGTCAAAGCGGTTGTTACCGAAGTTGACGTTGAGAAAGAGCGTATCTCTCTGTCGATCAAAGCTGTTGATGGCGATCCATTCGCAGATGCAGTTGGCGGCGTGAAGCGTGGCTCGGTCATCACTGTTGTTGTGACTTCGGTCGAAGAAGGCGGTTTGGAAGTGGAATATGAAGGCATGAAATCCTTCATTCGCCGCTCTGACCTCAGCCGCGACCGTGGTGATCAGCGCCCTGACCGTTTCTCGGTTGGTGACAAGATCGATGTGCGCGTAACCAATATCGATGCGAAGACCCGCAAACTGGGCCTGTCGATCAAGGCACGCGAAATCGCCGAAGAAAAAGAAGCGGTCGAGCAGTATGGCTCATCCGATTCTGGTGCAAGCTTGGGCGATATCCTTGGCGCTGCATTGAACAAAGACGAATAATCATCACGCGGGCCTTTGGCCCCGTTATGAGATCGAATTGCCCCGCTCAGCAGAGCGGGGCTTTTTCTTTGTCGGAACGACAGGCTGTCGCAGCCCATAGATTTTTCATCTTTTGCGCCTAACTCGAATACTAAGCATCAATGCGGGCAGGGCAGAGATGCATGATTTTATGCCGAAAGGTTGCCCGATGGACGTTGCAGACACGCTGTTGCTGTCGCGAATTCAATTTGCCGCGAATATCTCGTTTCATATCTTGTTTCCCACGATCACCATCGCCTTGGGGTGGGTGCTTTTGTATTTCCGCCTGCGGTTTTGGCGCACGGGCGAGGCGCGGTTTATGGCGGCCTATCTGTACTGGGTGAAAATCTTTGCCCTGACCTTTGCCATGGGGGTGGTGTCTGGGATCACCATGTCCTTCCAATTCGGCACGAATTGGCCCGGGTTTATGGAAACTGTGGGCAATATTGCAGGGCCGCTATTGGCCTACGAGGTGTTAACCGCGTTTTTCCTTGAGGCGGCTTTTGTCGGCATCATGCTGTTTGGGGCCAGCCGTGTGCCTGCTTGGCTGCACATCTTGGCCACGGGCTTGGTCGCCTTCGGCACGACCTTGTCTGCGTTTTGGATTCTTGTGTTGAACAGTTGGATGCACACGCCAGCAGGGTTTGAGATGATTGATGGCGTGGCGCATGCCACTGATTGGGCGGCGATTATCTTCAACCCCTCAATGCCCTATCGCCTGTTGCATATGCTTTTGGCATCAGGGCTGACAGTAGCCTTCCTGATGGCGGGCTTGGCGGCCCTGCGCTGGCTGTGGGGGGATCGTGCGGCAGAACTGCGCGTGATGCTTCGCACGGGTCTTGTGATGGGTGCTGCGTTGATCCCACTGCAAATTCTGGCGGGCGATCTACATGGGCTTAACACGCTCGAACATCAGCCGCAAAAGGTTGCCGCAATGGAAGCGAATTGGGAGACGCAAGGGAATGTGCCCTTGGTTCTTTTCGCTTTGCCAGATGAGGCGGCTCGCGAAAATCGTTTTGAGATTGCTATCCCAAATGGCGCCTCATTGATCCTGACTCATAGTTTTGATGGGGTCGTTCCGGGGCTGAATGAGTTTATTGCCGAGGATGGCACGGCCCTACACCCGCCTGTCGCGCCTGTGTTCTTTTCGTTTCGCGTGATGGTGGCCACAGGCTTTGCCATGTTGTTCCTGTCATGGGGCGCGTTGGCCTATATGCGCCGCGGGCGTGTTGCGGGTGAAGCCCTCTCTCCCGAAGGGCTGCCAAAACTAATGCTTTATGCGCTCGTGCCAATGGCGTTGTCGGGATGGGTGGCTACCCTTGCGGGGTGGTATACGACCGAGATTGGGCGGCAGCCTTGGTTGGTGCAAGGCGTGGTCACAACCGCTGAGGCCGTGGCCGAGGTGCCCGCACCGATGGTGATGGGAACGCTGATCGTTTATCTGGCGATCTACGCAGCGCTTTTGGCCGCTTATGTGGGCGTATTGGTCTATCTTGCGCGTAAGGCCGCCATGGGGCAGGGCGGGGCGCGCCCTGCACGCCCGCAACAGGGCCTTGAAGCTGCATTGGTCGCAGGGGAATAGGGCGATGCTTGATCTCTTTGGTGATCCAAATATTTGGCTGCCGTGGGCCTTTGCCTCGTTGATGGGGTTTTCGATCTTGGTCTATGTGACCTTGGATGGGTTCGACCTTGGCGTGGGGTTGTTGTTCCCCTTCGCATCTGCCGAGGAAAAAGACCGCATGATTGCCTCCATCGGCCCGTTTTGGGACGCGAATGAAACATGGCTGGTTTTGGCTGTCGGGCTGCTTTTGGTGGCCTTTCCAGTGGCGCATGGGATCATTTTGACCGCGCTCTATCTGCCCGTTTTCGTAATGTTGGTGGGCCTCATCCTGCGCGGGGTTGCTTTTGAATTCCGCGCCAAGGCAAGCCTTCGGTTCAAATCCACTTGGAACCGCGTGTTTTTTGCAGGCTCGTTGATGACCTCTTTGGCGCAAGGATTCATGTTGGGCCTCTATATTCTTGGCCTTGAATATACAGGGGCGCATGTGTTTTTCGCGATATTGACAGCGGGCTGTTTAACAGTGGGCTATAGCTGCATTGGGGCCATGTGGTTGATTTACAAAACCGATAGCGGGCTACAGGCCAAGGCAATCACATGGGGCAAGCGCAGCCTCTGGGGTGTGATCCTTGGAATTGGATTGGTTTCTGCGGCAACACCATTGGTGTCGCTGCGCATCTTTGAGAAATGGTTCAGCTATCCTTCATTTCTCTATCTCGCGCCTTTGCCAATTCTCTCTGTCTTATTGGTGGCTGTTTTGTGGGTTATGCTAAGGCGCATGCCATTCAAGGGGGATCACGCGTCTTGGGCGCCTTTCGCAACAGCAAGCGCGCTTTTTGCGATGGCCTATATCGGGCTGGCCTATAGTTTTTACCCCTATGTCGTGCCCGAACGATTGACCATATACGAGGCGGCATCCGCCCCCGAAAGCCTGCTGATTATCCTGATCGGCGCCTTGTTCGTGGTGCCAATCATTATCGCCTATTCAATCCTTGCCTATGTGATCTTTCGCGGCAAGGCGACAGCCCTCAGTTACGACTAGGTTCAGAAAGAAACCGCAACATTGGGCAGGCGCAAATCTTTGATTAGGTCGCGCAGTTCTTGCTTTGCGGCGAGGTTTGAGATGTTTAGCTTGTCAACGCCAACCTCTTTCAAATCAAGAAGGGTCAGGCCTGATGGGAATAGCTCTCGAAAAATCACGCGCTCGGCAAAGCCCGAGCTGACGCGAAACCCGATCCGCTTGGCCAAGGCTTCCATCGCCGCGCCGACTTTGCGCTTATTGTGCATCTCTTGCGCGCCGAGGCGGTTGCGCAGCACGATCCAATCAAACGGCTTAAGCCCCGCCTGCGCGCGCAATTTGCGCGAATGCCACACCATTTCGGAATACACGCTTGGGCCTGTGATGTCGTAGGTTTCGGGATCAACCCGCGCCAAAAGATCAAAATCAACAAAGCTGTCATTCATGGGCGTCACCAAGGTATCTGCCATGGAATGGGCGACTTGGCTGAGCCGCGTATGCGATCCGGGGCAGTCGATAACGATGAAATCGACCTGGTTTTCCATGCCCGCAACCGCCGCGGACAGGCGTTTGTCGAAAATATTCTCACCTTCGGCCAAGGATGCAGGGTCAATTTCTGGCAGCGTCATCAAAATCGGACAAGGCAAAGAGATTGCACGTTTTTGCATCGTGGCTTGGCGGTTTTCGATATAGCGGTGGAAACTGCGCTGCCGCAAATCCAGATCTAGACCGCCAACCTTAAACCCCTCGCGCACCAGTGCTGTGGCCACATGCATGGTTGTGGTCGACTTGCCCGAACCGCCCTTTTCATTCCCGAATACGATAATATGCGCCAAAACGAACCTCACTTACCCCACTGCGCACCCGATATTGTGGGCGCATTCCGTTGATCCTCAATATACGGAAGGAATGCTGCGCTGTTAAGCAAGAAAGACATTTAACTTATGGCTAAAATGAAAAACACCGCCCCAAAGGGACGGTGTTTTGAAACAGTTAAGTGCGTTTGGATTAGAAACCCAGACCTTCGTATTTCTTTTTGAACTTGGAAACGCGGCCGCCTGTATCCATCAAGCGCGCGCCACCACCTGTCCATGCAGGGTGCACAGAAGGGTCAATATCCAGCGCAAGCGTATCGCCCTCGGAACCCCAAGTGGATTTCATCTGAACAACGGTGCCATCGGTCATTTTGACATCGATGACGTGGTAATCGGGATGGATGTCTTTTTTCATCGTCTAAGCCCTTCTTACGCTTCGGCGTTATCGCTGAGTTCGCGATAGTTTGTTTTCTCGGCGATACGGGCCGACTTACCACGGCGATCACGCAAGTAGTACAGCTTCGCGCGGCGAACACGGCCGCGGCGCACCACTTCGATTGAATCCATATTGGTCGAGTAGAGGGGAAATACGCGCTCTACGCCTTCACCAAATGAAATTTTGCGAACAGTGAACGAACCTGCGATCCCTTTGCCGTTTTTACGGCTGATGCAAACGCCTTCATACATCTGCACACGAGAGCGCGACCCTTCGGTCACTTTAAAGCCAACGCGAATGGTGTCGCCAGCTTTGAAATCGGGAATGGTCTTCCCAAGGGCGGCAATCTGTTCCGCCTCGATTTGTGCGATCAGATCCATTGGATCTTCTCCTCTAAATGCTCGCGGTTGCTCCGCGAAGGTGTGGTCGCATCTGAGAGCTCTGGTCTTCGACCGGATCCACCTGTTCCCATATGGGGGTGTCCGCCAGAGGTCACGCTGACTTTCCTAATGTGATCTTTGGCCAATCTGCCTTGCGCCGAAGTTCCGCTAAAGCGCGGGGACAAAGCCCCAAGAAAAACCAAAGAGGCCCGATCAGCCGATTCCGACTGCGGACGGATGGCGTATAGGCTGCAAATCCCAAAGGATCAAGCCTTATCGCGCCCGGTCTTGCCCTGTTTAGAGAGATATTCCGCCCAAAGATCAGGGCGGCGCGATTGCGTCAAAGCCTCGGCTTGGGCATGGCGCCACTCGGCAACGCGGGCGTGATTGCCAGATGTCAAAACCTCGGGGATCACCATCCCACGCCATTCAGCGGGGCGGGTATAGTGCGGATGCTCCAACAGGCCATTGGAAAAACTTTCTTCTTGGGTCGAGTCAAAATTTCCCAAGACACCCGGAATAAGGCGAATGGTGGCATCTAGCACCGCTTGGGCGGCAATCTCGCCGCCCGTCAGAACAAAATCACCTAGTGAAATTTCTTCCATCTCGTAATGGTCAATCACACGTTGATCCACCCCTTCGAACCGCCCGCACAACAGGGTCATGCCGTCACAGCCCGCAAAGCGCGCGGCATCGGCCTGTGTAAAAGGCCGCCCCCGAGGTGACAGATAGACACGTGGCCATCTTGCAGGGTCAGGTGGTGTGTTATCAGCGGCCATGTCCATGGCGCGCCCCAAAATGTCGGGACGCAAGACAAGCCCTGCGCCGCCCCCTGCGGGCGTATCATCAACATTGCGGTGCTTGCCCTCGCCGAAGATGCGCAGGTCGATGGTGTCTAATGCCCAAAGACCGCTTTGCAATGCCTTCCCCGTCAGTGAGCCCCCCAAGACACCTGGAAACATGTCAGGGAAGAGTGTGATGACCTTCGCGCACCATGCGTCCTTCAGGCGCTGCGGCCCCATCAAATCGCGTGGGGTCGCATTGGCCGAAATCGACAGACGGCCATAGCTGCGGGGTGGTTTAGACGTCATCGTCAAACAAGCCTTCTGGCGGATCAATCACGATGCGCTTGGCGCTGAGGTCGACTGTGGGAACAACCGCCTGTGTAAAAGGCACAAGAACGCTGCCCTTGTGATTGGGCACGCTGCGCAGTTCGAGAATATCACCTGCGCCATGGTTCAAAACGGCCGCCACCTTGCCGCGCGCCGCGCCGCCTGTGTCGACCACGTTAAGACCGAGAAGGTCGCTGTGATAAAACTCGTCATCAGGAAGGACGGGCAGGGCGGTGCGCGGTGCAAACAGACGGGTGCCGCGAAGGCCATCTGCCGCTTCTTTTGTCATCACCCCAACAACCCGCGCGGCAAAGCCACCTTTGACGGCACGGGTGATTTTAAGATCAAAGCTGCGGTCGCCTTTTTCAGAAAACAGTGGCGTGTAAGTGCCGATATCTTCGGGATTGGCGCAAAAACTTTTGAGGCGCACTTCACCGCGCACGCCAAAGGAGCCTGCAATCGCACCGACACAAATCAGGTTTTGATTGCTCATTCCACGGGGCCCTCTCTTAGGCATAACCGATCTGCGCTGACCCAGTCGCCCGAAAGGGCGAGACAGGCCGCTTGCGCATTGCGCCGTTCTTCAACGCGCCCACCTATATAGGCGAAAAGGCAGAGGATCGAAATTAGGATCAGGCGGCGCATTTAAGATACTCAAAGCCACATCTACGCTTGGCCCAAAGGCCGCCTTGCCCCCAGTACACAACAAGCGGGGGCAAGGCAGGGGGCTGATTACTCAGCCTTTGCTTCTTCTGCGGCTTCCTCAGCGGCAGGCGCTTCTTCAGGTGCAGCTGCTTCTTCAACAACGGCCTCTTCTGCGGGCGCTTCTTCAGCGGCAGGTGCAGGTGCGGCTGCTGCTTCGGCTGCTTCTGCGGCCTTAGCGGCTTTTTCTTCTGCGCGCTCTTGTGCTTTTTTGCCTGGAACGGCTTTGTTCGGGTTGTTGCGGGTTTTCGCGGCCAACACGCCAGCTGCTTCCAAGAAACGGCTTACGCGGTCGGTGGGCTGTGCACCCTGCTCGAGCCAGTATTTCACGCGCTCCATGTTCATTTTCACGCGATCTTCGCTGTCTTTTGCCAAGAGCGGGTTGTATGTGCCGAGCTTCTCGATGAAGCGGCCATCGCGGGGCATGCGGCTGTCAGAGGCCACGATGCTGTAGAATGGGCGCTTTTTCGAGCCACCACGGGCCAAGCGGATTTTCATTGCCATGTTAGTCTTCTCCTTCGGATAGATGATCGGGGCGTCTTTGTTTATTGCCCGTTTTCAATGTGTTGTTCATGGTGACGGATGACCTCCTGAATGATGAATTTCAGAAAGGTCTTGGCGAATTCGGGGTCGAGATCGGCCTCCTCAGCCAAACGCTCAAGCCGCGCGATTTGTTTGGCTTCGCGGTCTGGGTCGGAAGGGGGCAAATCATGCTGTGCCTTCAACTTCCCTACGGCTTGGGTGTGCTTAAACCGCTCGCCAAGGGTATAGACAAGGATTGCGTCCAAGCGATCAATCGAGGCGCGATGTTCCTTGAGCAGCGCTGCGGCGCGGGCGGCTGTATCGGTCATGATGCGATCCCTTTATTTCTTTTTGCCAAAGCCCGTCAGGGGCGGCAGACCACCGCCGCCACCCAAGCCGCCAAGCCCCATCTTGCGGGCTGCGGCCTCCATCGCTTTGGGATCCATTGCTGAAGGATCCATGCCCGCCAAATCTTTGGGTGCGCCTTTGCCCATTAATGCGCCAAGGCCCTGCTTGAGCATCCCGCCTTTGCCCATTTTGCCGAGCTTCTTCATCGCATCGGCCATTTGGCGGTGCATTTTCAAAAGCTTGTTCAGGTCAGAGACATCTTGCCCTGCGCCTGCGGCAATGCGCTTTTTGCGGCTTGCCTGCAAAAGGTCAGGGTTGGCCCTTTCCCGCTTTGTCATAGATTGGATCAGCGCGATCTGGCGTTTGATTACCTTGTCATCAAGCCCTGCATCATCAAGCTGCTTTTGCATCTTGGCCATGCCCGGCATCATCGACATCATGCCCTGCATCCCGCCCATTTTCAGCATCTGCTCTAACTGGCCTTTAAGGTCGTTCATGTTGAACTGACCTTTTTGGAAGCGCTTCATCATGCGCTCGGCCTGTTCAGCCTCAAGGGTTTCTTGGGCTTTTTCAACAAGGGCCACGATATCGCCCATGCCCAAGATGCGGCCAGCGACACGCTGCGCTTCGAATGTTTCAAGCGCCTCGAGCTTTTCACCCAACCCCACAAAGCGGATCGGTTTGCCTGTGACGGCGCGCATCGACAGTGCCGCGCCGCCGCGACCATCGCCGTCCATACGGGTCAAAACGATGCCAGAGACGCCAATTTTATCGTCAAATTCCTGCGCAACATTCACTGCATCTTGGCCCGTGAGGCCATCCACGACCAAGAGTGTCTCGCGCGGGTTGGCAATGTCACGCACGGCTGCGGCCTGCGCGATCAGGTCTTGATCAATATGCAAGCGCCCTGCGGTGTCGAGGATATAGACATCATAGCCGCCAAGCCCCGCTTGGGTTTTGGCGCGCTTTGCAATCGTCTCAGGGTTTTCACCTTGGATGATGGGCAGGGTATCCACGCCAATTTGTTGGCCAAGGATGGCCAACTGCTCCATCGCGGCAGGGCGGTTTGTGTCAAGGGATGCCATCAACACGCGCTTGCCTTCGCGCTCCTTCAGGCGCTTGGCCAGTTTCGCGGTTGTTGTGGTTTTCCCTGAGCCTTGCAGACCCACCATCAGGATGGGTGCAGGCGGGTTGTCGATTTTCAGTGCGCCAATCTCGCCTTCGCCCTGAAGCGTGGCGATCAATTCGTCATGCACAATTTTGACGACCTGTTGACCCGGGGTCACCGATTTGGTCACCGCAGCGCCTGTGGCCTTTTTCTCGACCGCGCGAATAAATTCACGTGCCACGGGCAAAGAAACATCTGCCTCAAGCAAAGCCACCCGCACTTCGCGCAGGGCTGTTTTTACATCATCAGCAGACAAAGCGCCTTGCTTTGTCAGCCCCTCAAAGACCGAGGAGAGGCGTTCTGAAAGTGTTTCAAACATTGGCCAAGGCCCCTTTGTCACGTCATCTCTTTGGTGATCTGTGCATCAGGCCACCGCATTGCAATGCACCAAGGCCCCCGTGGGCGAAACTCGCTGACGGGGGGCGATCTTGGACATATCCTAAGACCAGAAAGCCAAAGCTTGCTGGAAGTTGCGCTGCTCTTACGCGCGCGAAGAGGGGAATGTCAAGCCTTCGCGCCTTAGTTCAAATGGCGCAAGAGCCGCGCATGACGATCAAAGGCCGTGATCAACTGTCCCAAATTTTGGATATCTGTCGCCTCAAGCATGGGCAACATCTTCACAAAGGCCCGCGCCGTTCCCAATGTGTCGCCAAGTGCGGTATGACGGGCATTGTCGGGTATGCGGATGCTGAGGCGGTCACAGAGCGCGTCCAATGTGTGTTCCGCAGACTGACCAAAAAGGATGGCCGAACACAGAACAGTGTCCAAGATCGGCTGATCAAAACGCGCACCAATGGCCCCTTCGCGCCGCTGTAGAAAAGCCATGTCAAAGGGGGCGTTATGGGCCACCAGAACCGCGCCATCGGCAAAGCGATGAAACCGCGATAAGGAATCAACGACCGATGGAGCGTCTGCCACCATCTCATTGGTGATGTGATGCACCGCTGTTGAGGCCGCAGGGATTTTGCGCGCAGGGTTGACCAATGTGTCAAAGCGTTCGCTCTCGACCAATTTGCCGTTTACAATTCGCATCGCGGCGATCTGACAGATTTCATCGACTTGCGGGTTCAGCCCGGTGGTTTCTGTATCGAACACCACGAAAGACAAGTTCTTCAGCGGGGCCTGTGACAGCTCAGCAGGCAGTGCGGTTTGCAACAGGTCAAAATCATATTGGATCACGCGCGGCGTTTGCAGCGTTTCGGGGGCGGCGGCTAGTGACAGGCTGATCCGTTGATCTGTGGCTTCGATCTTGGCGCCGTGGCTGCGCAAAACATCTGCCCCTGCAAAGCGTGAATGGCCCGTGATCAGGGGGCTGTCTAACCAATCATTGAGTCGTGCCGCGTCAGGGGCCTTTGCATCTCCCTGCAGGTCAAGAATGGCCTCTCCCTCTGACAGTCGGGCCGAAAGTCGAATGTCAGACGCCCCCGCGCCAATCCACGACAGCGTCAGGCGCTCTAACAAGCGGCTGATGGCAAAGCCATCGGCGCGCAGTCGCAGGTCAGGCAGCGCGTCATACTGCAGTTGGATATCCTTTTGCGCCAAGCGCGTGGCAAGCGCGATTCCAATATCGGATAGGTCAAGCTGCTCAAGGGGCCACCATGCTGTATCGGTTTTGGCTTTTTCTTTTTGCACATCGTGCAACGTCTTTTCCAACTGCGCACGCGGCGCCCCATGGGGCAGGTCTGGCAAAACGGCATCCACGGCCTCAATTAAATCGGCAAACAAAGCCTCGCGCATGCCATGCAGTGCCAAATCCTCGGATCGGTCTTGCAAGCACAAGAGATAGGCAGGATCGGCTGTTTCCTGACCTTCGAGCCAGAATAAGCGCATCCGTGCCTCGAACAGGCGGGCATCGTGGCGGGTTGTTACCAAAATATCCGTGCCCTTAGCGCTCTGTGCGCGCAACAGCCTGCCATAAGCCTCGCGCAAGGGGGCCATGCGCAAAAGCTGATCAAGGGGGCGGTTCAGACCCAACCCCTCATCATCATTGAAGAGGTCCCGCATCTTGCCATTGTAAAGTGCGATTTTATGGTCAGGCGTGCAGAACACGACCCCAGCGGGAATTTCAGCCAGTAAGGTTTCAAGCCGCTGCTTCTCAAGGCCGAGCCGTGCTGTTTCACGCCCCACGGCCAATGCCATTGCGTTGCGCGTTTCGGTCAAATGCGCGGCAACAGCCGCAGCAGCAGGGGCTAAATCACCCAAATATCGCGCATAGTTTGGATTGATTTCATCATCCACATCGGCATGGGCGCGGGCGCGCATATCCGCGGCCAATGCTTCAAGGGGGCGGGCGACATACTCATCGAACTTCGTCCAAACCCAAGCAGACAGGCCGATAATTGCAAATGCCCCAACCGCCCCTGCGGTGATAAAGGCCGATAGCGCGTGATCCTCGCCCAAACGAACATACCCGATCACCAGACCCGCGGTCAGCAGGGCCGCGCCCCCAAGGGCCAAGAGCGCAAAGAACAAAAAGATGCGCAAACGCAAACTAAGATGGGTGAACATGGGCGTGCGGGCCTCCTCCTCCCGCAGCGGTGACGCGGCCTAGCCGCCCAAAGTTGGGCAGACCACCGCAATCAACGGATCATCTGCGGAAACCGCTAACCAATCGGCATTCTCGGCGCGGCCATCAGCATCAAAACTGGTGGTTGGAAAAATCTCTGCGCGGGCGGGGGTCGTGCAATCCACCAAGATGGGTTTGATGATCGCGGGCTGCCACCGCTCATGCAGGCGCGTTTGCACAACCCATTGGCCCGAGCCTTCGACTGTTTCGACAGTCTCTGACGGGGTAACTGCGACAAAACCTTTGATCCATGGCTTCACATATGTCCACGGCTGCCAAACAGCGCGCTGTTCGCGCGTGGCGATCATTACAGTGTCTGTGGGCAGGGTGGCCATGACGCCGCGCGCCCATGAATATTCGAGGGATATTGTGGTCAGGATCATCGCCAGCCCTGCGCCTGCAGGCACGAACCATTTTGGTATCCGCTCTCCTATCAGGCGGCGCAGGCCATAGGCGATGCCTGCCCCTGCAAAGGCTGAGGACAGTGCCGCAATAAGGACGAGGAACATTTGCATTTCGTTGGTCTTTCTCTTTTCGTGACAACCAAAAACAGGTGCGGGGGTTATAGAAATCCGCTGCGCTGTCCGATTGCCGATTGCATTGTTTTAATCACAACGAAGGCATCGCGGAGATGACTTCGATCAAAATCCGATAAATAAGCAGGTGCCATGAAATTATCGGGCGCGTGGCCATTGCGGATTTGGCGCGCTTGATGCGCAAGCCGCGCTTCTGCGATCATGTCATAGGCATCCAACAAATCACGTCCGCCCGAGGCAGAAACCGCACCTCCGTCAATTGCGGCAACCAAGCGCGCGCGGGTGTTTACTTCGGTCAACTGTCCTTTCAGCGCATAGATGCGCCCCAATTCCACCACGGGCACAACGCCGTTATGCTTGAGATCAATGCGATCTTTATGCTCGCCCGACCGAACAGTGGCAAAGCCCCGAAAGAGACCAAGCGGGGGCGTATGCTTGAGCGAATTGGAAATCATATGAGCCACAAAAATCGAATTTCCCGAAGCCTCTGCAAGGGTCGAGGCGTGAAGATCGTCAAACAGGGCCATCGTGCCGCCAATGGGCCGCAGGTCAAACATCACCGATGCCAACATCTGCGCCTCGGTGTCAGGTTTGTTGATCCATTTCGAGAAATAGTTTCGCCAAACGCGTAAGGGTTGCCGCCAACGCGCGGCGGTCGCCATCATATCACCTGGGCAGTAGAAATAGCCTGCCTCATCTAAACCATCCGAGACGAACTTTGCCAAAGCGGCGAAATACGCGTCATCTTCTGGGCGCATGGCATCGTCTATGATCAGGCAATTGTCTTGGTCGGACACGCCCGTTTGTTCTTGCCGACCTTGGCTGCCGCAGGCCAGCCACAGATAGGGCACAGGCGGCGGCCCAAGATGGTCTTCGGCAAGTTTTAGCAACCGCCGGGTCGCGGCATCGCCGATATCGGTGATCAGGCGTGTGACCACCTGATGATCATTATTTGCCCCAACCAATTGCATCAAAAGGGCAGGGATGCCTTTTACATATTTGGCAATTTCTGCGCTATTCGCGGCATAGGCGATATCCATGATGATTGAGGCGGAACTGGTCGCCTGAAAGCGCATCATATCGGTCTGGCTTAATATGCCTTCGGGCTGTCCGCGATCCATGACGGGCATATGGGTAAACCCATGCTCGACCATCAAATGCAGCGCATCAGCCACAAGGGCGGAGGCGGGCAAGGTCTTGGGCGCGCGCGTCATCACTTCAGCCACGGCCGTGTCTGATGGCAGCCCCGCCGCCATCGCGCGATTGGTTAAGTCGCGTGTGGTGATGATCCCTTGCAGCGCCCCCGTTTCGGAGGTGACAAGCAAGCAAGAGACGCGGTGATCCCGCATCTTCTGCGCGGCTCTCAGCAAGCTGTCTTGCGCTGTGCAGGTCAGAGGATTGCGCGTCATTAAATCGCCCAAGGTTTGGGTCGACAAGGCACTGCGCTTGGCGCGGGCTGGGCGGGTGCGGTCAAAGAAATCTAGAAAGGCGGGGTGCTCTTTCACCAATTTATGGAAAAGTGGCGCCGAGATCTCCAAAAGTTCGGTTGGTTTCACGGCGGTTGCGGTGACAGGCGCAATACCATCGCGCATCAAGCCGCGCTCCCCGAAGGAGTTTTTGGGGCCGAGGATCGAGACCAGTTCACCATTGGGTTCGGTGATATCAACCTGCCCTGACACGATGAGGTAAAGCGCCTCAAGCGGCGCGCCCGCGTGATAAATCACAGCGCCCGCTTTTGCCATGGAGCGGTTCACCTGCCCTGCCAGTTCCGCCAGATAATCATGCGGTAAGCTGTCATAGGGGTGCGTTTGTGACAGAAGTGTCAGGATTTCTTTTGGCATCTGGATCTGGGTCTGATTGGTCGGTCTGGCTCAGCCTAGACTATTTATGAAAAAGGCGCATCCCGATTGATCGGAATGCGCCCATTTTTCTTAAGGGGTAGCCCCTAAGTGATCAAAGGATCACTTGTTGATGGCTGCACCTGCGCCACGTGGGATACGTACGGATTCCACGAGGTCTTGGATCTCCTGCGGAGGCTCTGCTGTCACGCGGGATACTGCGAACGCAACGGCAAAGTTCAGCAATGCGCCCACTGGCCCGAAATGGGTTGGTGGGATGCCGAACAGGTAGTTCGCTGCAGTGTTATCCAGCATGTTGGTGCCTGGGATGAAGAACCAACCCAAGAATGTGAACAGGTAGAGACAGGTTGAAATCAGACCTGCAAGCATACCTGCTGTTGCACCTGCGGAGTTCATGCGCTTGGAGAAGATACCCATCATCAGTGTTGGGAACAGCGAAGCTGCTGCCAGACCGAATGCCAGAGCCACGGTTTGCGCCGCGAAGCCTGGAGGGTTTAGACCAAGATAGGTTGCCAAAGCAATCGCGCCTGCCATCGAGATACGGGCAGCCAGAAGCTCGCCTTTTTCGGAGATGTCAGGATTGATCACCGACTTGATCAAGTCGTGGCTGATGGCAGAGGAGATCGCCAACAGAAGACCCGCCGCTGTGGACAGAGCCGCTGCCAGACCACCTGCCGCGATCAGAGCGATAACCCAACCTGGCAACTGTGCGATTTCTGGGTTTGCCAGAACGAGGATGTCACGGTTGAAGGTCACAAGCTCGTTGCCTGCCCAACCACGCTCGGCTGCCATTTCAGCCATACCAGCACCATTTTCATTGTAGTACTGGATCAGGCCATCGCCGTTCTTGTCTTCAACAGCCAGAAGGCCAGTGACCGACCAAGTGTTGAACCAATCAGGCAGATCAGCTTGTGCAACAGGCTCACCTTCAACGCCATTTGGCCACATGGTGGTCATGATGTTCAAACGTGCCATGGCACCTACCGCAGGAGCGGTCAGGTAAAGCAGCGCGATGAACACCAGCGCCCAACCAGCAGACCAACGTGCGTCAGCCACTTTGGGAACGGTGAAGAAGCGAATGATAACGTGGGGCAGACCCGCGGTACCAATCATCAGCGACAAGGTGAACAACGCCATCAACCATGGGCTAGAGCCTGTGGTGTAAGCATTGAAGCCCAAATCTGTCAGCAAGCCGTCCAATGTGGTCAGCAGAGGCTGGCCAGAGGCGGTGTGCTCGGAGAAGAGGCCGAGGCTTGGGATTGGGTTACCTGTCAGTTGCAGCGAGATAAACACAGCAGGGATCGTATACGCTGTGATCAGAACGCAATACTGCGCCACCTGCGTATAGGTGATGCCCTTCATGCCGCCCAAAACCGCGTAAACGAAAACGGTTGCGGATGCGATGTAGAGACCTGTTGTGCTGTCCACTTCGAGGAAGCGGGAGAAGGCCACGCCAGCGCCAGTCATCTGACCGATAACATAGGTCACGGACATAACGATCAGCGAGAT
Source organism: Rhodobacterales bacterium HKCCA1288 (assembly GCA_015693905.1). NCBI lineage: Bacteria > Pseudomonadati > Pseudomonadota > Alphaproteobacteria > Rhodobacterales > Rhodobacterales bacterium HKCCA1288. Next base: position 2,221,832 of record CP065161.1, read on the forward strand.
AACGGCCACAACGCGTGCAGTCTGGCTGTAGAAACGGTCGCCTACGAATTCAGGAACCGTATACTTGCCGAACTTGCGCAAATAGGGCGCAAGAAGCATCGCCATAAGCACGTAACCACCCGTCCAGCCCATGAGGAAGGTCGAGTTGTTATAGCCTACGAATGCGATCAGACCTGCCATCGAGATGAAGGAGGCCGCCGACATCCAGTCCGCTGCAGTTGCCATGCCGTTGATGACAGGGTTAACACCACGCCCTGCGGCGTAGAATTCAGATGTGGAACCCGCGCGGGCCCAAATCGCGATACCGAAGTAGAGCGCAAACGACAGCCCCACAACGATAATATTGAGTGTTGTTTGATCCATAATCTGGCCCGTCCCTTACTCTTCGTCCACGCCATATTCTTTGTCTAATTTGTTCATACGCGCTGCGTAGAAGAAAATCAGAACAAGGAATACGAGGATTGAACCTTGCTGAGCAAACCAGAAGCCCAGATCTGTGCCACCCACCGCGATGCCGCTAAGCATCGGGCGGAAAAGAATAGCAAAGCCATAGGAACACAGCGCCCAGATCACCAAGCATAGGGTGACCAAGCGGATGTTCGCGGCCCAGTATTCAGAGTTATTTGCCTTTTCGGCCATTGATATCTCCCTTCGGTTTCTAACCAGTGAGGCACTGCCCCAACGGTGACATCTGACGCCGCCTCCTCCTAAGGCGCCGACAGAATTCTTTTGCCCAATTACGCCCCAGTAAGGTGGGACACGATCTTGCCAAGTGCCTTGGCAATATCGTCAATAGCCCCCATAGCCGCGACTTTGCTAAGCGTGCCGCGGGCATTGTAATACTCGATAAGGGGGGCCGTTTGGGCATGATATGCCGACAGGCGCGTGCGCACTGTTTCGGCATTATCATCAGGGCGGCGCTTAAACGCGCTGCCCTGACATTTGTCACAAACACCCGCTGTTGCAGGCTGCTTGAATTCGTCATGATATCCTTCGCCACAATCCGCGCAGGTATAGCGACCCGATACGCGGGCCACCATCGCTTCATCATCCACCTCAAGGCTGATGACAGCGTCAATCTGCTGGTTGCGTGCCGCCAAAAGGCCATCAAGCGCCTCGGCTTGCGCGGCGGTGCGGGGGAAACCATCCAGAATTGTGCCTGCGGCCACATCGGGCTGCTGAAGGCGTTCTTCGAGAACGGCGAGCACAATCTCATCCGAGACCAATTCGCCCTTTTCCATAACCGATTTCGCGGCCAAGCCTGCGGGTGTGCCTGCATTGACTGCGCCGCGCAGCAAGTCACCAGTGGACAGCTGCACAAGCCCGAATGCCTCTTCTAGCATGCGGGCTTGGGTGCCCTTCCCAGCGCCCGGAGGCCCGAGAAGGATTAAGTTAACTGGTCGTGTCATCGTATCTGCCGTCATTTACTGAATTCCACGCGTTACTTAACGATGCGATTGGCGATGAGGTCATCCACCACGCTTGGATCTGCCAAGGTCGATGTGTCGCCAAGGCTGCCGAAATCGTTTTCGGCGATCTTACGCAAAATGCGGCGCATGATTTTCCCCGACCGCGTTTTGGGCAGGCCAGGTGCAAATTGCAGCGCGTCTGGTTTTGCAATTGGGCCGATCTCTTTACGCACCCAATTGGTCAATTCTGCCCGCAATTCTTCGGAGGGCTCTTCGCCCGCCATCAACGTGACGTAGCAGTAGATCCCCTGACCTTTGAGATCATGGGGGAAGCCCACCACTGCGGCCTCTGATACTTTTTCATGTGCCACAAGCGCCGATTCAACCTCGGCTGTGCCCATGCGGTGGCCCGACACGTTGATCACATCATCCACGCGGCCCGTGATCCAGTAATAGCCATCTTCGTCACGGCGGCATCCGTCCCCTGTGAAGTAATAGCCTTTGTAGTCACTGAAATAAGCCTGCACAAAGCGATCAGGATCACCCCACAGGGTGCGCATCTGACCAGGCCAGCTGTCTTTGATACACAAAACGCCTTCTGCGGCGGTTTCGTGGATTTCTTGACCAGTGGTGGCATCCAACAGCACGGGCTGAACGCCGAAGAATGGATTTGTCGCTGAGCCTGGCTTAAGCTTGGTGGCACCTGGCAGAGGCGTAATCAAATGGCCGCCCGTTTCGGTCTGCCACCATGTGTCAACAATGGGGCAGTTCCCCTTGCCAACAACGTCATTATACCAATTCCATGCTTCTGGGTTAATCGGCTCGCCCACCGACCCCAAAAGTTTGAGGCTAGAGAGATCATATTTGGTCACGAATTCATTGCCCTGACCCATCAGCAAACGAATGGCTGTAGGGGCGGTGTAGAATTGGTTCACTTTGTGCTTTTCACAAACAGCCCAGAAACGGCCCGCGTCTGGATAGGTTGGCACACCTTCAAACATCAAGGTTGTCGCGCCATTCGCAAGCGGGCCGTAGATGATATAGCTGTGGCCTGTTACCCAACCCACATCGGCGGTGCACCAGAACACATCGCCATCATGATAGTCGAATGTGTATTGATGCGTCATTGCAGCATAAGTCAGATAGCCACCTGACGTATGAACAACGCCCTTGGGCTTGCCAGTTGAGCCCGAGGTGTAAAGAATGAACAGCGGATCTTCAGCGTTCATTTCTTCCGCAGGGCAGGCGGTGGATTGGCCCGCAGAGGCCTCATGATACCAGATATCGCGACCATCGGTCCAAGTTACATCTTGACCTGTGCGCTTCACGACCAAGCATTTCACGTGGTCATCACAATGCAAAAGCGCCTTATCCACGTTAGATTTCAGATCGGTCACACGACCGCCGCGGGGGGCGCCGTCCGAAGTGATGACAACCCGTGCTTCCGAGTCATTGATCCGATTTGCCAATGCGTCAGGCGAGAAGCCCGCGAAGACCACGGAGTGGATCGCGCCGATGCGCGCGCAGGCAAGCATGGCATAGGCGGCCTCGGGGATCATCGGCAAATAGAGAACAACACGATCACCGCGCTTAACACCCAATGATTTCAGGGTGTTGGCAAAACGGCCCACTTCATCGCCGAGCTGTGCGTAGGTGATATGCTGCGCGGCTTCGTTGGGATCGTCTGGTTCAAACAAAATCGCGGTCTGGTCGCCGCGCGTTGCCAAATGGCGATCAATGCAGTTTGCCGCTACGTTCAGCGTGCCGTCCTCATACCAACGGATATCTACATTGTCATAGGCAAAGGAGGTGTTTTTGACCTTGGTGTAGGGCTTGATCCAATCAAGGCGCTTGCCTTGCTCGCCCCAAAACGCCTCAGGATCGGAAATGGAGGCCTCATACATTGCTGTGTATTTATCCGCGTCAATATGCGCGCCAGCAAGAAGGTCAGGGAATTTCGAAGTCGTTGGCAATGTAGTTCTCCCTCAAAGGTGGCGGCGCGGATGTCGTTTGACAAAGGGTGCCGCGCCGCAGCTTGGGTGTCGCTCACCCCGATCCCTTCGTGGAAATATGGCGGTTCGTGCTTGTTCAATGTAAACAAACGACACAAACGCAGCTCATGTGATGACTAAAACAGATCCTCCCCGATCCCCAAATTTTGCGTCCTTGCCCCCTCCATTGGGCGGTTTCGCAAAGTCGACAGTGGCCCCATCCTTGGCCTGATTTCCCGATCAGGCACACCGCTATCAATCACGAACAGTTTACAACAAGTTTTTGGCTTCAGAAGGAATACATCCTGATTTCCGCGATTTCTGTGTAACAAATTTACACTGCGTTGCGGAATTTGTAAATTTATTAACAATATTGGAAAATTTCCTTGGAAAACATACCTAGTTTGGTGGCGAGCGTATTTAAACCATAGGTTGTATTTGTGCGTTTTTAGAGAGTTAGCGCTAAATTCTGCGCTGCGGCGCAACCCCAACATGTGGTGTTTTTCCTGATTATCGGTTGATGGAGGGCCAAAGCCGCGCGCGAGTCACCCGAAATTAAGGGCGCTAAAGCACGCGGAAATCCGCCCCCAGCCAAGGCATCCTTTGCAGGGCTGGCGCAATGAACAGCTTCTGTGAAAGATCGCGGATCAGGTTCGCCATTTCACTGGGAATGGCGCCCGTCCAGTCATCGGTGCAATAGAGCATGATCTGGCGCGGTTGCGCGGGTGAGGGCAAAGGGTAGGTGTCAATCCCATCTGCAAATCGCTCGCCCCGCATCAGGCTTAGGGGCGTTGTGATGGTGAAGCCAAGCCCTGCCGCCACGAGGGCCGAAATGGATTGGTTCGAGTCGATCTCAAATCTGCGACTAACCTCCATATTATGCTTCTGAAGATACTCATCAATATGCTGCGCCATAACCTGCGCAGGGTCGCGCCCCAAAAAAGCAAGCCCGCCCAAATCTTCGAACTTTCCCTCAAAGGCATATCCTTTTGGGAGGGCCAAAATATAGGGATCCTGCACAATCGGGTGCGCCACGATATCGGCGGGCGCGGTCTGCGGTGCGGCGCAAATGATCATATCAAGGTTCCGCTTGGTCAACATATTCAGCAAGATGTGGCTCGCCCCAGTTTGTAGGCGGAATTTACAATCGCTGAGCGTCTCGGCCAAACGTGCGGCCAATTGTGGGGTTAGATCATTCTCAAAATCATCAATAACCCCAAGACCAAGGGCGGATATGCCCGATAGGTTTAGGCGGCTGAGATCTTTTTGCCCTGCACGCAGCGCACCAAGCGCCACTTCCACCCGTTTTAGGAACAACCGTCCCGCAGGTGTCAGGCCAATAGGCCGCCTGCGGGTGTCAATCAATTCAACCCCCACTGCCAAAGATAAATTGCGCAGTTGCTGCGAGGCGGCGGGAACGGATAGACCCATCTCCTCTGCCGCATCGGACAGCGATCCCGTGCGCGCCATGACCTCGAAGGTCTCAAGGCTCTTGAGGCTGATCCCCTTAAGATCGGGTCGCGTCATGCGGCGATGATCCGTTCCAATAGCGCCTGAGGCACAGCGACCCCTTCTGTCAGCGCGGTTTCAAATTTTTGCCTACGCGAAAGCGCCTGCAACCTGTTGGGGGCATCGGCAAGAAGGGCTTGGGTGAATTGCTCAAGCGCCGATACCTGCCCGTATGATTGCGGCTTGATGGCAAAAAGACAATGCCCCATGCGCAGCGGCCCGCTGCTTGGATCATCAGGGTCACCGATCATGGCAGAGGCCCCCGCCCCAACAAGGCTGAGCACGAGAATTTCGACCATCACCGCAATATTGAACCCGTAGTTGCCTTGAACAGGCAAGATGCTGCCCTCAATCGCCGCGCGGGGATTTTGCGTGGCGCGCCCGTGGTCATCAAGCGCAAGGTGGAGCGGCAGCGTGGTTCCTGATTTGACGTGATCAAACACAGTATCGCGCGATATCGCGGCTTGGCCTTGTTCAAAAATCAACACACCCTGTCCGCGCTTGTCAGGGACTGCCAGTGCCATTGGATTATCCCCCAAAGTCGGGGGCAAAGGCGGGTTTGTGCTGATGCATGCCGTGTCGGTCGATAGCGCCAAGCTCACATAGCCGCGCCGCGCAACGCTTCGGCCATCTGCGGCAGAAATCCTGGGCTATGACCATTGACAAAGGCCAAACAGGCCGTCCCTTCCGCCTCGGCGATCTGCAGAAACTCGGGCAGGGCCAGATCAAAGGCCGCGGGCAAAAAGCCGTTGGCGATGTCACAATGTAACCGCACGCCGTGTCTGGTCTGCAATTTCGGCATCGCCCCCCCATCACAGCGACCAAGCGCCAGATCCTCAAGGCAATGCAATAAATAGCGAAGGCCTGCGCGGGCGCGTCCTTCAGCTTCGGCGCGGGCGATGCGGCGTGCAAGGGGTTTGGCTTGATGTGTTTTGGCCGACAATCTGCTGAGGCTGTCAAAACTCAGCGCCTCTAAATCGGCAAGGCTTAGCCGTTGATTGTTTTCGTCTTGCTGCTCATTCATACCCTGTCGCCTTTTACACTGCGGCTCAACATTGAGCCTCTATGGGACAGATTGTTTCACTCAAGAACGGCGGCAGAAGGGCGCAAGCGCGGCAAAAGCGGTGCGATATTGGGGCGCGCCTAGCCCTCGATGATCAGTTCGGGCAATTGACGCGCATAGCCGCGGATCACATCGGCCAATTGCCGATGCGCAGTGCTGGCCCCTGAGGTTGAACGCCATACAAGCCCGATAGAGCGCGAAAAACGCTTGCCCTTAAAGGGCCTTACCGCAACATCCTGCGCGCGCCCCGATATTTCGGAACGCACATAAAGCGCAGGCAAAAACGTGGCCCCCATCCCCATTGCAACCATCTGGCGCAGGGCATCAAGCGATGTGCCCTCATATTCGCGCGACAATGTCGCCCCTGTTTCAACACAAAGTGCAGATATCTGATCATGCAGCGCATAATTCGGCGACAGTGACAGGATTGTTTCGCCGCTGAGGTCTTGCGGTTCAATTTGGCTGCGCTGCGCGAGCGGATGATCGGCCGAGATTGCCACGACCAAGGGCTCTCGGAACAACCGCTCCGTAATCAAAGACGCGCCAGGGATTGGCAATTGCGTTAGGATCAGATCATGGCCCCCTTCGCTGATTTGACGGGCAAGGTCATGTGGGGCCGCCTCGCGCACATAGAGACGCAGATCAGGGTGGGAGCGATGCAAATCGCCCACGATATGTGGCATCAGATAAGGCCCCAGCGTGGTGGACGTGCCAAGGCGCAATGTGCCCGCGAGGCCCGTTTGCAAGGTTGCGGATAGATCAACAATCGCTTGAGTCGCGTCCAAAATATCGCGCGCGCGCGCCACAACTTCGCGTCCCGCTAGGGTCAATTTCACAGGCCCGCGCCCCCGTTCAATCAGGGTCAGGGATAATGCCTCCTCCAAGGTTTTGATCTGCACCGAGAGCGAGGGTTGCGATATCCCACAGGATTCTGCCGCTAGGCGGAAATGGCCCGTTTCCTCAATCGCGACCAAGTACCGAAGTTGGCGCAAGGTAAGCGGAATTTTTGGAATTGGCATGGCGGATGCCTCATTAGTTTTTTCCTATCAAAATATGTTGTAATGCAATATTTTCTTTCAGCAAGGGTGACCCTAAATCTTGGTCATGATCAGGCGCAAACCTGATTGGGCCGATGCGAAGGCACGCGCGCAAAGGCCATTTACACGCAAGGCCCAAGTCTCTGGTTGTTAGTCCCTTCCAGTGGTTTGAGATGGGCAAAGCGTTTCGGGTGTCCTGACGGGATCCTGCCGTCACCCCTGAGGGACACCCGATTTCTCCTTAAAAGCGCGGATTAATCAGCTCTCCCCGGTTAATCCGCGCTCACCTCTCTCTTAGGTATGAAATTCGGTGGTGCTGCCATCGGGCAAAATTGCCACAGCGCTTAAGCGTCCTGTTTCATCGGGGCGCGTGTTTAGCGCGATGCGCCCCTCCGCTTGGGTTACGCTGTCGACTGCGTTATGGCCGTGGGCTATCCATAGGCCATCTCCACGCAGGCGATAGGCAAATTCAGGATGGCCCCAGATCAGATTGCGCCCGCTTTGTTGGTCAAGCGGATGATGCGGATCAGCGCCAGCATGGGTTGCAGCCAAGCTGCCTGATTTCCAAAACAACGGCAGGTTGGCTAACCACGCAATGCGCGCCTCTCCCAAGACTTCTGATAGATGTGCAACCAAGTCATCGGGGGGCAGGTTCGGGTCAAGCTTGAGTTCCTGCAAAAATCGCGGTGCCCCTGCACGCAGCCAGCGTTGAAGTCGCACCGCCGGCGCATCTAAACTATCGAGCAAAAGCCGTTCCTGCGCACCGCAAAGACAGGTGACGTTATTTGGAAATTCTTGGGTCAAATCCATCAGGCGGTCGAGCGTGGCTAACCCTTGCCCGCCCGCGTGCAGGTAATTTCCAACGAAAACCAATTGTGGATTTGTTGCGCCACTATTGCCGATATGGGCATCAATGCGCGCCAAAATGCCTTCAAGCAAACTGGCGCAGCCCATAAGGTCGCCCACGATATAGCTTGCCAATTCAGGCCGCGGTTGCCCGCCTTTGCCCTGACCGAAGGCTGCCTGTCCTGTGGGTTTGGGGGTGCGCTTGAACAGTTTGAACATGGTTAAAATCTGCGCGGATATGGGCGCATAAGCAAGGCTAAATTTGCGGTGCAGCTGCGCGCTTAATCGCGCGCGCGCAACCGTCCCGCAGGGCGCATGGCCAAAGGTCGCCATGCGTAACCAAGCCCCGCAGCAAGGCTGACTAAGGCACCGCCCCCAATGATGAGAATGGCCGAGGTGAGGTCAAACTGAAAGGGCGCCTCCATCACAAATTCCATGACTGCAAAGCCGCCAAGCGTGCCTGCGCCAAGGGCGACCAAGCCCGCCATCGCCCCTAACAATGCGGAACGAAGGGCGAAGGATGACAGGATTTGCCCACGCGAGGCGCCGAGGGTTTTCAAAAGTGCCGCCTCATAGCTGCGCGCCCGTTCGCCCGATGCGGCCGCACCGATTAATACGATCAATCCTGTCAACAGGGTCACGCCTGCGCCAAGGGACGTTGCCGTTGCAATGGCCCCAAGCGCCTCGGCCACGCGGTCTAGTGCATCACGGATACGAATGGCGGTAATGTTGGGGGCATCGCCCGCAATATCACGCAACAACTGCGCTTCTGCCGACTCTTCGGCATAGACTGTTGCGATGAATGTATGAGGTGCGTCTGCAAGCGCGTTAGAGGAGAGGGTCATAACAAACCCAATCCCTGCATTCGAAAAATCAACCTCACGCAGCGCGGCTATGGTCGCGGTGATGTCCCGCCCCAAAACGTTAACAGTGATCTGATCGCCAAGCCCGACACCTAATTCGGCGGCCTCTTCGGCGGCAAAGGCCATCAATGGTGGCCCGTCATAGCCTTGATCCCACCATTGCCCTGCAACGATTTGGTCAGATGGTGGGGCTTCGTCCAGATAGGTCAGGCCACGATCCCCGCGCACGACCCAGTGATCCCCTGCCACTTCGCGCGCGTCTTGCCCGTTGATCCCCGTCACGATGCCGCGCAGCATGGGCGCGGTTTCCACCCGTGATACCGCAGGGTCGCTTGCCGTGCGGGTGAGAAAGGCGTCAATTTGGTTTGGTTGGATATCGACAAAGAAATAGGAGGGGGCAACCTCGGGAAGGTCGCGGTCAATCGCATTTTGTAGATTGGACGAGATTTGCCCCACCGCCGCCAGAACTGACAGGCCCAGCCCCAGCGAGATCATCACCGCGGTTGCTTCTGAACGGGGGGCGGCAATCGCAGCGAGGGCCGCGCGCAGCATGACCCGTCCGCGCAAGGCGCGCCCGCGCGCCAAATTGCGCAAGACACGGCGCAACACCCATGCAGCCACCCATAGGATCAAAAGGGCTGCGGCAATCCCCCCTGCTGCGCCAAGCGTCAAAATCGGCACGCCAGACCGCCATAGCGCCAATCCCAAGAGCGCGGCGCATAGGCCAAGCAGCGCTGCGATATAGCGTTTGCGCGGGGTGGCAATGGCTGGGCTTGCCGCATCTCGAAAGATCGCTGCGGCGCGCAGGCGTTCGGTTTGCGCCAAGGGTAGCAGCGTAAAGATTAACGCCGTCAGCGCGCCATAGCTCGCCGCCTCAAGAAGGGCAGCAGGGGCGATGGTTATGTTCAAATCCACAGGCATATGCGGGGCCAAGAACGGAGCCGCCACAAGCGGCAACACCGCCCCAAGCACCACACCCATGCCAACACCAAAGGCGCCCAAAATAATAATTTGGATCAGATAGGCGGCAAAGATCGTATGCCCCTCGGCCCCGATGGTTTTCAGGATCGCAATGGTGGATAGACGATTTTCCAAATAGGCCCGCACCGCGGCAGCAATGCCAACTCCACCTACGGCCAGACCTGCAAGGCCAACCAACACAAGGAACGTGCCGATACGATCGACAAAGCGTTGCACCCCCGGGGCCGCGCGGCGGCTGTCTTGCCAGCGGATACCGCCTTCGGGAAAAGCTGCCTCCATCTGACCGCGCAAGCTATCGAAATTTGCCCCTTCGGGCAGTTTCAACCGCACTTCGGTTTCATATAGTGTGCCGGGTTGGATCAGGCCTGAGGCGGTCAATCCGTCCAGCGATATGATGGTGCGCGGGCCAAGGCCAAAGCCGCCTGCCGCGCCATCAGGTTCTGCATCAAGGGCGGCGCGCAGTTGAAATTCTGCCGTTCCAATGGTGAAGACATCACCAATTTGCATGCCCAAACGATCAATCAGCACTTGCTGCATCACTGCGCCATGCAGGCCGTTTTGTGCTGAAATGGCCTCTTGGATCGGGTGATCTGGTATAAGATCCGCCGCGCCATAAAGCGGATAGGCCGCATCGACCGCCCGTAATTGGGTCAGGGCGTAATCCATCCCCTCGGGCCCCGTGAAACCCGCCATAGACCGCAGTTCGATGGTCTCAGAGAGATCTGTTGAGATTGCCGCCATAAAGGCGCGCTCTTCATCATTTGGGCCGCGATAGGTGAATTCCATTTCAGCGTCTCCGCCAAGGATCACCGCCCCCTCACGCGACAAGCCATCGCCAATTGCGCTGCGCACTGTGCCAACAGTGCCGATAGCCGCCACGCCCAAAATCAAACAGGCGAGAAAAATGCGAAAACCACGCAACCCCCCACGCCATTGCGCGCGCAATTCGCGCTGCGCAATTCGCCACGCCATGATCATGTGCGCGATCCTTTTTGCGGGCGTGTTTCTGAGACGACCCGACCATCACGCAAGGTGACCATGCGGTCACATTTTGCGGCCAGTTCCGAAGAATGGGTGACGAGGATCAGCGTAGCCCCGTGACGGGTTTGCAGATCCATCAGAAGGTCCATGATCTGCGCTCCATTGGTTGCGTCCAAATTCCCTGTCGGTTCATCCGCCAACAAGATCGAGGGGCGCGGTGCTGCCGCACGGGCCAAGGCCACGCGCTGTTGTTCACCGCCTGACATTTGCGCAGGATAATGCCCCGCGCGATGCGCAAGGCCAACCGAAGCCAGTTCCGCCTCGGCCCGATCAAACGCATCGGCCACCCCTGCCAATTCAAGGGGCGTTGCAACATTCTCCAGCGCGGTCATGGTTGGGATCAGGTGAAAAGATTGAAAAACAACGCCCATATGGTTGCGGCGAAACCGCGCTAAGGCATCTTCATCCATACGTCCCAAATCATGATCAAGCGCACGCACTGTGCCCGATGTGGGGCGCTCTAATCCACCCATCAACATTAAGAGCGAGGACTTGCCCGAACCCGATGGCCCAACGAGGCTGACGCTTTCCCCTTTGCTTATCGCCAAAGACACCCCATGTAGGATATCGACAGGGCCCGCATTGCCCATCAAGGACAGACCCGCGTCTTCAAGCGAAAGGATGGTTTCAGCCATGTTCAATAACCCCGCATACTTGGTTGCATCTCGATATGGGGTTTTGCCGCGCTGCGGCAAGGGGCGGCCTGTCTGGGCGGCGCTCTTTGGCGTGCTGCTGATGCTGCTGCCACAGACGGGGGCCGCACAGGTGCAGGTCGTTGCCTTGGGCGACAGTCTGACCCAAGGATACGGCTTGCCCCAAGGCGAAGGTTTTGTGCCGCAGCTGCAAAATTGGATCAATGAGCAAGGTCTTGATGCACAAGTCGTCAATGCGGGTGTCTCGGGTGACACGACCGCAGGGGGGCTGTCTCGGATTGACTGGACGCTGACCCCTGATGTGGATGCCGTGATCGTGGCATTGGGGGGGAATGACCTGTTGCGTGGGATTCCACCTGCAACTAGCCGCGCCAACCTTGAGGCAATTTTGCAGAAAATATCTGCGCGCAATTTGCCGGTTCTTTTGGTGGGCTTGCCCGCGCCCAATAATTACGGCCCCGCATTTAAGGCTGAATTTGACGCGATTTACCCCGATCTCGCGGCCCAATATGAGACTAGTCTTGTGCTTGATTTTCTTGGGCCTATTGCCGCGGCCGCAGAAAGTAACCGCCAAGAGGCATTGAGCGATTTGATGCAGCCCGATGGCATTCACCCTAATGCCAAGGGCGTGGCTTTGGTGGTCGAGGCACTTGGCCCTGAGGTTGCAAACCTTATTGCCCGCGCCGAGGCAGGCGGGTCATGAGCGAGGCTGCCGATCATCTGCGTGTGGCTCTTGGGCAGATGTGTTCTGCCACGACCCACGCCCCAAATATCGCCGTGATGCAAGAGTTTGCACGCGATGCGGCGGCAGCGGGCGCAGATCTTTTATGTCTGCCTGAAGTGGCGGGTTTGATGTGCCGCGATCGTGAGAAAGCTTTGGCACAGGTCAAGACCGCTTCGGAAGATCCGTTTCTGGATGCCGCGCGCAATGCGGCGCGCAGGCACAACCTTTGGATCCAAGCAGGCACAACACCGATCCGACCTGAAGGCGCAGAAAAATTCCGTAATCACGCTGTTTTGATCGCGCCTGATGGGGATGTGGTCGCGGCCTATGATAAAATTCATCTGTTTGATATCGCACTGGACGGGCAGGCCCCAATTGGAGAGTCGAGCCGATTTGACGCGGGGGATCAGGCGGTGTTGGTCGACACCCCTTGGGGCGCGTGGGGGATGAGCGTGTGTTATGATCTCCGCTTTGCCCATCTCTTTCGCGACTATGCCAAGGCCGGCGCGCGCATGATCTTTGTGCCATCGGCCTTTACGGTGACCACGGGCCAAGCTCATTGGGAGGTTCTGCTGCGTGCCCGTGCCATTGAGACGGGCAGTTTTATCGTAGCCGCCGCTCAATCAGGCAGCCATGAAGATGGGCGCAGCACCTATGGTCATTCGATGATTGTCGCGCCATGGGGCGAGATTTTGTTGGATGCAGGCACGGCAGTGCCCGCCTTACATATCTGCGATTTGGATTTGAGTCGTGCGGATCACGCGCGGGCACAAATTCCGAACCTGTCCAATGAAAGACCCTATCAGCTATCGCGAAAGGATGCGCGCACCAAAGCGCGCAATCCCAACGAAAGATAGGTGTGTCTACCGCTAAGATGGCGTGACCTGCTCTCGTCCTTCTTGGGGCGTTGGGATAAATTAAACCTATCGAAAGCGTGGATGTCTTTGCGATGGATGACGCGGCTTTTGCCAAAGGGGACGGATGGTTTTTGAGTAAGTCTGTCCAGATTGTTGTTGTCGTGAATTCTTTCTGTGGCAATGCGCTGAGGGCGGCATCGTCAAACGTGAAAGGGTTTTCTGCCTCTGGTTTAACCACCAGCAACGCATCATTTGCCAAAGCGCTTTGGGTAGCGGCGCTTAAAAATGCGCCACAAAGCATCAGCCTTGCTGCGCCGCGAAAACTTGCGCGGTTTATCATCATCGTCTCAATCCCAGTTTAGCTTGCATGAATCTATAGCATGACGGTTGTCTTTTTTATGGTATCGAAAGATAGTTATGCCTATCTATCGTTTATAATTTTTCGAGTAAGTATGCTGTGCTGCGAAAGGCTGGCATATTTTTTGAATAAGTAGTCATATAGTATAACTCTATATGATCTTTGTGTATTTAGTTTCGAGGTCGCAGGCGTTGGACAAGGCAAAGTGATCTTGAATATGTGGACGTATCTATTGGGAGATTGTGAATGTCCGAGGGGAATGGGAACGCTGCTGCTGCCCTTCAGGTTTTAATTGCCGATGATCACCGCCTCTTGGGTGAGGCAGTCGCAAACCTTCTGAAAACGGGGGCGGGCTATGGTGTGAAAACCGCTGAAACCTACGACAGCACCCTCAGTGCACTTGCCGAGGCGCAATATGATATTGTGCTGCTTGACCTGAAAATGCCGGGCATGGTGGGTTTGGCCTCTGTGCGCACAGTGATCGAAAAAGCGGGCGCAGGGAAAGTTGTTCTTTTCACTGGCCAAGTGGATCGCCATTTCTTGAATTCTGCGCTTGAGCTGGGGGTCAAGGGATTGATCCCGAAAACTATGCCGCTGCAATCATTGGTATCAGTCATTCAACTGATCGAGTCGGGTCAAGTTTTTGTGCCTATGCAAGAAACGGGCGCGGCGCTGCCCTCAGCGGGTCAAAGCGATGTGCCCCTGACGGAAAAAGAATTTTTCGTGCTGCGTTTGGCGGCAGATGGTCTAACCAATAAGGAAATTGCCCGCGATATGGGCACGACTGAGGTGACGGTGAAGATGCATATGCGTTCAGTTTGTAAGAAACTGGGCGCGCGCAATCGGGCGCATGCCGCAATCATCAGCCGCGAGCGCGCCATTTTGTGACCTGTCGGGTGTAGCGGTCAGTTTTTGGAAGAATTGGCTGGGGTGGTAGGATTCGAACCTACGGTACGCGGTACCAAAAACCGTTGCCTTACCACTTGGCTACACCCCAACCGTGACGCGCTAGTTACTTTGCGCGGGTCGCAGGATCAAGACCCTTGTGCGAAAAATCTTTGGTTTATTTTCGTGGTCTCAAATCGTTTGATCATAGGCCCCGACATCGGGTTCTGTTCGAATGATCGCGTCTAGGTCTTGGAAGATTGCGCGCATTTCTGCTTCGCTGGCGGGACTTTCGCAGACAACCACCAAATTCGGCGTGTTGGATGAGGCGCGCACAAGGCCCCATCCGCCATTTTCCAACATCACCCGCGCGCCATTTACCGTGACAACATCCACGATTTTCTGCCCGCCCAGTGAGCCGCCTTGACCCTGTAAAGCCACGAGTTTTTCCACCAACCGAGCGAGAACATCGTATTTTATCGTGTCCGCGCAATAGGGTGACATGGTCGGGGTGGCGTAGGTTTGGGGCAAAGCGCGGCGCAGATCCGCCATAGAGGCGTCAGGGTTGCGATCCATCAATTTACAGATTTCTACCGCAACGCGCATGCCGCAATCATAGCCACGCCCCAGAGGCGGCGCGAAGAAATAGTGGCCCGATTTTTCGAACCCCGCGAGTGCGCCCAATTCATGCACGCGGCGTTTCATATGGCTGTGGCCGGTTTTCCAATAATCCGCCCGCGCGCCAAGCGCCCGCAATTCAGGATCAGAGGCATAAAGCCCCGTAGATTTCACATCCGCTACGAAAATCGCGCCCTTGTGATGTTTGGCCAGATCGCGGGCCAAGATCACGCCCATCTTATCGGCGAAAATTTCTTCACCTTCATTGTCGGCCACGCCGCAACGATCGCCGTCCCCGTCAAACCCAAGCGCAAAATCAGCGCCGCTTTCACGCACAGTGTCGGCCATGTCATGCAACATTTCCATCGCTTCGGGGTTTGGGTTGTAATGTGGGAATGTGTAATCAAGCGCATTATGTGATGCGACCACCTCGACCCCCATGCGCGCGAATAACTCAGGGGCAAAGGCCGAAGCCGTGCCATTGCCCGTGGCGCAGACCACGCGCAGCTTGCGGGTCATTTTGAAATCGCCAACGAGATCATCCAAATAGGCCTCTTTGACCCCATCGACAAACTCATACGCGCCGCCCGTGCGCGCCACACCCGCGCCGCCCAAAACGATATCGCGCAAACGCGCCATCTCGACTGGGCCATGGGTGAGGGGCTTTTCAAATCCCATTTTCACCCCTGTCCATCCATTGGGGTTATGGCTGGCTGTCACCATGGCCACGGCTGGCGCATCAAGGTGAAATTGCGCGAAATAGGCCATCGGGCTGAGGGCGGGGCCGATATCCCGCACCTTGATCCCCGCCTGCATCAAACCCAAGATCAGCGCGTTTTTAACCGAGAGCGAATAGTCGCGGTAATCATTGGCGACCACGATCTCAGGGCGGATGCCCGCCTCATGCATTTGTGTGCCAAGCCCTAGACCCAAGGCAGTAACGCCTGGCAGGTTGATCTCTTCGGGAAAACGCCAGCGTGCATCATATTCGCGAAACCCGGTCGGTTTAATCATGGGATCGCGCAAAAAGGCCCATGTATTCGGGGTGACCTCGGCGAGGGGTTTTGTCATGACGAATACCTTATTGGGCTTGGGTTAAATGCGGATTGGGTTGGCTTTGGCCAATTGGTCAAGCTGCATCAACATTTCAATTAATGCGGGCATATCCGACAGTCGGATCATATTGGGGCCATCGCAAGGGGCGTTGTCGGGGTCTTGGTGCGTCTCGGTAAAGACCGCGGCCACACCAACCGCCACGGCGGCACGGGCCAAAACTGGGGCGAATTCGCGCTGCCCGCCTGATGCGCCACCCAAACCCCCAGGTTGTGCCACAGCGTGGGTTGCATCCATTACAACGGGGCAGCCCGTTTTTGCCATCTCGGGCAGAGACTGCATATCAACCACGAGGCGGTTATAGCCGAAACTGACCCCGCGCTCGGTGAGCAGGATCCGATCATTGCCCGTGCTTTCGATTTTGGCGACCACATTGGGAATATCCCACGGGGCAAGAAACTGTCCCTTTTTGACGTTGATCACGGCACCCGTCCTTCCCGCCGCTAGCAAAAGGGCGGTTTGGCGGCACAGAAAAGCAGGGATCTGGAGAACATCCACCACCTCGGCCACGGGGGCGCATTGCTCTTTTTCGTGAATATCGGTCAGAACAGGCACGCCAAGCGTGGATTTAACAGATGCTAAAACCTCAAGGCCTTTATCCAAACCCAAGGGGGGCGCGGCATTGAGTGAGGTGCGATTGGCCTTATCAAAGCTGCCCTTGAAAATATACTGCGCGCCTGCCTTTTCGCAGGCCTCTTTTAGGATACCTGCAATCATCTGCGCATGGTCTGCGCTTTCCAATTGGCAAGGCCCCGCAATAAGCGTGAGCGGGCGGTCGTTGCCGACCGTCAGATTTCCGATTTGCACGTCTCTCATAGTTTTTACGCCGATACCTGTTCGCGAAGAATGGATGCTGTCATTGATATCAACAGGTAGATGCCCGAAAACACAAGGAAGGCAAGCAATGTATTTTCAAAACTGCGCGGATAGGCCGCCTCGTCAGGGGCGATAGGAAAGACCCCGATAGAGAGGTAAAGCGTTTGGCGATTGGCCTCGATCCGTGCGCCCTCCATCTGTTGCAGAGCTTGGCTGAGCATTTGTTGGCGTGTTTCTAAATCGGTCTAAGCCACCATCAATTCCGACTGCACCCGTGCAAGTGAGGTTTCGCCTGTATCCGTATCGGTCAGGCCACTGCGCAGGCTTTCGATTAAGGTTTCAAGGCTTGCAATATTGCGTTCAGCCACCTCAACACGGGTCGAGTTGGGGCGAGGGTTCGATAACAGTTCACTCAAGCGCAGTCTTTCTTCCTGCAATTGCAGCTCGAAATTCGAGATCTGCTGGAACACGGTTGCAACCTCGCGATCAGCTGACAAAATCCCGCGCCGTTCTTGCAATTCGATCACGCGTTGACGCGCGGACATCATATTAGCCTCGGCTTCTTCATAACTTTCCCGCGCGCCACGCATTTGATCTTCGCGTAAACGTTGGCTCATTTGATCCACCCGCTCTTCAGCGTAGGTGATCAAGGCGGTTGAGAAATTCTGCGAGGTTTCAGGATCAGAGGCCAGAACCTCCATCTTGATTAAGCCTTCGGTCGGGTCATAGCCAATGGTCAGGTGACGCAGATAGGTGTCGTATAGCTCTTCGTCACTGGCATTGGCGGGTAAACGCGTCAGTGGGTCAAGGGCGGGGTCACTGAAATGTGCGCGCAGGTTCATCTCTTCATCAAGCCGCAGCATTGCTTCGCGACTTGTCAAATAGCTTTGGACGGTGATGCTTTCTTGGACTGTAGCAAAACTTGATCCGCCAAGTAGCCCACCCAAGCCCGAGGAACTGCTTTGTGCCTCGGCCTTTTGGATCAAGAATTCGGTATTGGTGGCATACATCGGTGTCGCCACCATGTAGAAATACCACCCCACAAGCATGGTGGGTAAGAGCACGAAAAATGCCAAACGTGCGCCAAGTAGCACCAATTTACGTTTGCGCCGCCGTGCGATTTCCATCTGCACATGGCGAATTTCGGCCAGCCGGCCCGCCTCGTCCATAGGGGCTGCAGCCGTGGGAGAGGCAGGCAGGGTTTGGCGAGTAATGCGCGCGGGCAAGTTTTGGCTTGCACCCTCCTCCGCCTCAGGGCCGCTGTTTGAAAATAGGTTGATCATCGGCGTGCGGGCAAATGGGTCAAGGCCACGTTGGCGCAGCATCCGCACCGCATCAAAATCCGAAGCGGGCTCCAGACCATGCTTCAACGCTAAGCGCCGTGCCATCCGCAACTGCCGACCTGTCAGACCTTCACGCCGTATCTCGGCCAGCGCCTCTTCGATCTGCTGCGCCTCAGAATTTGCAGGGGGCAGGGATGTGGTGCCTGCTGCATGTGCCGCTGATCCTGGGAAAACGCGATCACCGAATCCGTCATCATTGGGGTCAAAGGGACGATCTTCGGTTGCGGCTTGATCCGTTTGATGGGGTGCAGTTCCGCCTGCAATGCTGCCTAATCGGAATTTGCGTGCCTTAGGTGGAGTAGTCATAAAGCGCCTTTGCCTCCTCCAAATTGTTGAAACGATAGAGCGCGCCATCGCGCAGAACGGCGGCTTTCTGGGCAAAACGCTCTACGGTTCGCATTTGGTGTGATACGATAATGACTGTGGCTGATTTCAAACGCTCCGCGAGGATAGAGCCCGCACGGCGGTTGAATTCCGCATCAGTGGATGAGGGCATCCCCTCGTCAATCAAGTAAATGTCAAACTCAAGCGCGAGCAGCAGCGAAAACGAAAACCGCGCCCGCATGCCCGAGGAATAAGTGCCAAGGGGCCGATCAAAATATTCACCTAGATCGCAAACCCATCGACAAAAGGCTTGAACATAGTCGGCATCAAGGCCGTAAAGATGGGCGATGTAGCGTGCGTTCTCACTGGCTGAGAGGCGCCCGACCACCCCGCCCATAAACCCAAGCGGAAAGGAAATGCGACAGCCCCGGTGAATTTCTCCTTCGTCAGGTTTTTCAAGGCCCGCCATCATGTTGATCAATGTGGTTTTCCCAGTGCCGTTTGGGGCCAGAATCCCCAAAGACTGTCCGAGATCGACCCGAAACGAGGCGCGATCAAGGATCACCTTTCTCTGGGTGCCCGTCCAAAACGATTTGGAAACATTCACAAATTCGAGCATTCTCAGCCCTATACTGCTTGCCTAAGCGCCGATTATTCTTCGCGCATTTTCCCATATATGACATTTATGCATGGTTTATGTCTATGAATTATGTGTGAGGTGGGGCGGGTTTGGCAATTTGTTGCAAGATTGGGTGTGATCCTGCGCCCCGCCCTTGCGCAGGCCGAGGCAGGGCAATACGGGATGGGGGAAATAATCCTGGCCTGCGCGTCTTTTGCGCAAGATGTTGGAGTGTTGATGGATGACCGAAACGCCCTTGGATCATGCCCATGCGCAAATGCAAGCAGACCCTGATGCCCAGATGCCGCGAATGCGGTTCTATGACCGCCTTTTGGGGGCTGAGCTATTCGTGCTGCTTGAGCGCCCAATGGCCGCTGGGCAGGATCGGATTGAGCCAAAAATCCTGACATCTGAGGGGGTTTCCTTTGTCTTGGCCTTTGACCGCGAAGAACGGCTGTCGCAGTTCGTGGACGGGGTAGAAGCTCCCTATGCTGCGCTTACGGGGCGGGCCTTGGCGAAAATGTTGGCACCTCAGGATATTGGTCTGGGCTTGAACCTTGGGGTCGCGCCCAGCGAGATCTTGCTTGACGGCGCTGCGATGATCTGGCTGCGCGATATTGCCGAGCAGGGGCCAACATCCATAGATGCGCGCCCCGTGTCGCTGAACGCACCACGCGGCCTGCCGCAAGATGTTTTGATTGCGTTGGACGCCAAATTAGCAGGGCTGACGGGGTTGGCCGCAGGGGCCTATCTTGCCTTAGCCGATTATGCCGATGGCAGTCACAGCCATATTCTATGCTTTATCGATGCAGCGCCTGAGGCGCATGAGGCCTTGGCGCGCGCCGTTTCAGAAACGCTCCATCTGTCTGGCGTTGAGGCGGGCATGCTTGACGTGGTGTTTTTGCCGTCACATGAGGCCTTTGTTGCCAAATTGGCGAAGGTTGGCTTGCGTTTTGATCTGCCACAGGTTGAAAAGCCACGGGAACGCCCCGCGCCGGGATCGGACCCAGATAACCCACCCAAGCTGCGATAGCTTGGCCCGCTGCAACGAAAGGCTTAGCCATGCAAACCGCATTGACGACCGAGCTCTACATTCTCGCCCTCGCTTTCTTTTTACAGGTATTCCAATTGATGCTGTATGGCGTTGTTGCGAATTTACAGGTCGGGGTTGGGTATTCCATGAGTGCGCGGGATACAGCCAAAAGCCTAACGGGTGTGGCAGGCCGATTGCAGCGCGCCTTAAACAACCATTTTGAGGCATTGATCCTCTTTGCCATCGCGGTGGGGTTGGTAACGGCGCTTGGGGCGTCTAATGCTGCCACCGAAATTTGCGCCCATGCCTATTTGGTGGCGCGGATCCTTTATGTGCCAGCCTATGCGCAGGGACTCACGCCGTGGCGGTCTGTCATTTGGGCGGTTGGGTTCTTTGCGACAATCGCTATGGTTGTGATCGCAGTTTTTTAATTTGTGATCACAAAGCCGAAAATCACCCCCTGAGCCGCGCTATTTTGGCCCGTTTTCGGGGGGGTGAGGGGTGAAAATCCTTGTTTCGCGCACGCCAATTTCCTATGCGCTTGGCAAATTCGGCCTGACACAGGGCCACGACCAAGCGCCAAGGAGGCGAAGATTATGGCAGATTATGATGTTATCGTTATTGGCGCAGGCCCTGGTGGCTATGTGTGTGCAATCCGTTGCGCACAGTTGGGCCTAAAGACCGCCTGTGTCGAAGCCCGCGACACATTGGGCGGCACATGCCTTAATATCGGCTGCATTCCGTCTAAGGCGCTGCTGCACGCTAGCCATGCCTTGCACGAGGCAGAACATAACTTCGCCAAGATGGGCCTCAAAGGTGCTGCGCCCAAGGTCGATTGGAAAGGTATGCTGGCCTATAAAGATGATGTGATTGGCCAAAACACCAAAGGGATCGAATTCCTGTTCAAAAAGAACAAGGTGGATTGGATTAAAGGCTTTGGTTCCATCCCCGCAGCGGGGCAGGTGAAGGTTGGCGACACAACCCATAACGCAAAATCGATCATTATTGCATCTGGCTCAACGCCGTCCACGCTGCCAGGCATTGAGGTAGACGAAAAAATCGTGGTCACGTCTGAGGGTGCCTTGGCTCTGGGTAAAGTGCCCAAGAAAATGGTTGTCATTGGTGCTGGGGTTATCGGTCTTGAGCTTGGGTCGGTCTATGCCCGTCTTGGGGCCGAGGTCGAGGTGATTGAGTATCTCGATACCATCACCCCCGGTATGGACAGTGAAGTTGCCAAGAATTTCCAAAAAATTCTTTCAAAACAGGGTTTGAAATTTACGCTTGGCGCCGCTGTTCAAGGGGTAAAAACGACCAAGACCAATGCGACTGTCAGCTACAAATTAAAGAAAGATGACAGCGACCATCAGGTTGTTGCGGATGTGGTTCTGGTTGCGACTGGGCGCAAACCCTACACCGAGGGGCTTGGCCTTGATGCGCTTGGGGTGGAACTGTCCGAGCGCGGCCAAATCAAAACGGATGGCCACTGGCAGACCAATATCAAGGGCGTTTATGCGATTGGCGATTGTATCGCAGGCCCAATGTTGGCGCATAAAGCCGAGGACGAAGGCATGGCCGTTGCCGAGGTTGTCGCGGGCAAACATGGTCATGTGAATTATGGTGTGATCCCTGGCGTGGTTTACACAAACCCCGAAGTGGCTTCGGTTGGCGCGACTGAGGAGATGCTGAAGGCTGAGGGCCGCGCTTATAAGGTTGGGAAATTCTCCTTTATGGGCAACGGCCGCGCTAAGGCGAATTTCGCGGCGGATGGTTTTGTGAAAATCCTTGCCGACAAAGACACTGACCGCATTTTGGGGGCTCATATCATTGGCCCTGCAGCAGGGGATTTGATCCATGAGGTTTGTGTCGCGATGGAATTTGGCGCCAGTGCGCAGGATTTGGCGCTGACCTGTCATGCGCATCCTACATTCTCTGAGGCAGTGCGCGAGGCGGCATTGGCCTGTGGGGATGGGGCGATCCACGCCTGACTTGCGGCGTTTGAAACAAAGAGATGCCGAATGCAGGGGAGGCATTCGGCATCTTTCCTTTGGGGTGACTTGCGCAACAGTCGGGGAAACCTTGGGCAAGTCTAACGGCGGTTTCCTGATTGGGGGACTGCAAACCGCATGGCTCATTTAAAACCCGATTCGGTTTAAGCAATGGTTAATGGTCAGCCTCAGGCGGCCAGCAGCCTTAATCCATGGGTGACATCGGCCCGAACGGCCAAGCGCAACCCTGGCTCATCTCCAGCCTTTAATGCAGCGAGGATTGAGCGATGATGCTGCGGTGCATCGGTTCGGTTGAGCCGCCCGTAGAGGGCGCGCATGGTCGGCCCCAATTGCAGCCAAACCGTTTCCGCCAAAGCCAACATTGCGGGCGCTTGTGCGCGCAAATAGAGCGTGCGGTGGAATTCAAGGTTATAGCGAATATAGGCAATGGCATCGCCCGTATGGATCACCCCTGCAATCGCGCTATTGGTGCTTTCCATACGTTCGATAAGGGCCATATGCGCCCGCGGCAGGGCGCGTGCGGCCAATTCAGGCTCAAGCAAGGCGCGTAACGCTGCCAATTCTTCGATCCGTTCATTACTAAGTTCTGGGGTCGATACGCGGCCAGAAGCCGATAAAAACAATGCACCTTCGCTGACCAAACGCCGCACCGCCTCGCGCGCAGGGGTCATGGATACCTGAAATTCTTGGCCAATTCCGCGCAGCGTCATTGCCCGCCCCGGTAAAATTTCGCCATGCATGATGCGCGAGCGCAAAGCGCGATAGACCCGTTCATGGGCCACGGCAGCGGTTTGTTCAGCTGGGCGCGGGTTGATCAACATAGGCTATATGTGATCACAAACCTTATCCCGTTGGCAAGCTCTCAAAACGCCAAGCCAAAATCTCGTTCCCATGGGTTTTGAGCCATGCGCGATGCCGTTGATACTCAGGGCAAAGCGCGGCGCAATGTGCCCAGAATTTTGGGCCGTGGTTCATTTCTGCCAAATGCGCAACCTCATGGGCGGCGACATAATCTAGCACCTCAGGCGGGGCCATGATCAGTCGCCAAGAATACATCAAATGACCCTGCGCCGAGCAACTGCCCCAGCGGCTTTTGGTGTCACGAAGTGTGAGCTTGGAAAACTGTCTTCCCAGTTTATTCGCGTAATATTCCGAGGCTGTGTGGAGCCGCGCATTGGCGCGGGTTTTTAGAAAGGCGGCCACGCGAATGGGCAGGCGTGGATCATCGGCAACGCTTAAACATCCATCGACCAGCTTTGCGGAACGGCCACTGCCTGCGATGATTGGATGGGGAACACCTTCGATGGGAATCACCGCACCAATGACGGGGCGCTGTGCTGTGGGGCGGTTTTGCAAATGCCCCATCAACCAATCACGGCGAGCGTGCAGAAAGGCCAAGGCCTCACCTTCTGGCGCCCAATGGGGCATGGTTAGGCTGACAGTGCCATCTCGATTGGACACCCGTAACGAAAATCGCGTGGCGCGCACGGATTTCTTCATCACCACCTCAACGGGCTGTGGCCCGTCCAACTGGTGAATCCAAGATGATGTCTTGCGCCGCATCGCAATAAGCCTCTGTGTTTCGTCAATCGAACGGGCAATCCGCGCATTAGTTTTCGGAAAGCCTTTGACACCCTATTCACATTGTGGCAGGGGATCGCAATTCTCTCGATAGCGTTCATTGAAGGGGGTGTCATGCCCAAAGAGGAATGGGGTGTTAAACGCGTATGCCCAACCACAGGCAAGCGTTTCTACGACCTAAACAAAGACCCAATCGTCAGCCCATATACGGGCGAGGTGGTCACATTAGATACTGGTAAAGGCAGCCGCAGCTTGGTCGCCGAAAAACCATCTGCCGCCTCTGCGGCTAAGTCCAACGCCCATGCGGATGATGAGGTGGTCTTGGATGATGAAGATGATTTGGTGTTGGATGATGATTCCGATCTCGATGATGATCTTCTCGAAGATGACGATGACGACAATGTCTCGCTCGATGACATTGCCGATGTCGGTTCGGATGATGACGAGTAAACCACTTTGAAAACCGTTGCGTGTGGGGCGGATTTTTCGCTTGATCTGCCCCGCGCGACACCATAAACCGCAGATCGCAACAAATGTTGCGCATGGTTACGGGGCCTTAGCTCAGCTGGGAGAGCGCTTGCATGGCATGCAAGAGGTCAGGGGTTCGATCCCCCTAGGCTCCACCAAATCCTCATAACCCATTGATTTCCTTATTTCGTTGACCTAATTTAGCCTATGTGCCACCATTTGGGGTATACGGTGGGGTATACGGTGGGGTATACGGAATGACTGTTTACGAGAAGGCCACACTCTCTAAGAGATCAGGGCGCAAGAACTGGTACGTCTACTGCACTGTGCCCATTCCTCTCCGTGGTATGATGGGGGGCGCCAAGCAGATTCACATTAGCACTGGCACCAGTGACCTCGAATTTGCTCGTGATAAGTTGCGTGATCTTGAGGCCCAATTGTGGGCAAGGCTTGATGAAGCCCAGTTGACAAATCACCCACTTTCTAAGGCTTACCTGCAACTTGAAGCGTTGATCAATAAGTATACTCCCGCGCAAATGCCTAAAGATCTGAATGATGTCTGCAAGAAGCTGTTTGATGAAGAAACACGATACCATCTTGAAGATGACCTTCGGGTTCGAGCCGGGGGTATCATTGAGGCACAAGCTACTGATTGGGAGGACGCTCCTCTCATAGCAGAGCACGCTGACTTAGTGCGGGATGCATTATACTGGGAGTCATTGAAGAACCGAGATTTGAAGGGTTGACGTTCGAGTGGGCAACGATTCAGATATGCGCATGATCCGTCCCGGTTTTCTCTCCTCTTCAGAACGGCGTGAACTTGAGGTTTGCGTGCGTAGCCAGCGCGAAGATCACGGCGTTGCACGGCGCGCCAATGCAATCCTGCTCCTTGATGACGGTAAGTCCTGTCAGGCTATCGCGGAGTTTCTGTATCTGGACGATGATACCATTCGGGGCTGGTACAAGACCTACCGAGAGGGCGGCTGGGACGCGCTTTCGACCGACGGCTGGAAGGGTGGTCAGTCCCGCATGACGACAGCTCAAGAGACGGAGCTTTGCACCTGGCTGGACGACCGCTTCTGTCGATCGACTGTCGAGATCAGGGCGTACATCGCGGCACAATATGGCGTGGACTATTCCCACTCGGGCTGCATCAAGCTTCTGTCGCGGCTGGGCTATGAATACCGGAAGCCGAAAGGGCTGCCACGCGTTGCATCTGAAGAGAAACAAGCCGAATTCATTGCGCTATACGAGCAGCTGCTGAACGGGTTGGGCGCCGATGAAGCCGTGTATTTCGCCGATGCGGTGCATCCCGAATATCAGACAAAGCCTGCGTTTGGCTGGGTCAAGGCAGGATCAAAGCCCACCGTGACAACCACCGCGGGACGCGGGCGGGTTAATATCCATGGCGCGCTCAACCTTGAGAATTTTGATGCGCCCTTTGTCGAACCAACCACCGTAGACGGGGTCAGTGCCGCCCAGCTTCTGGCCAAGATTGAGGAACGCAATCCTCTCTCGCGGATCATCTATGTCATCTGGGATAATGCGGCTTACCATAAGGGCCCGGACGTGCGCGAATTCCTCAAACGACCAGACTGCCGCATACGACTGATCCAGCTACCGCCTTATTGCCCGCACCTAAATCCGATAGAACGATTATGGGCGGTCATGCACCAATACGTCACTCACAATCGCTACTACCCCACACAAAAGAAGTTCGCAGATGCGATCCTGAGGTTCTTTCGAGAGACCCTGCCCAAAGAGTGGAAAACATTCCGTGATCAGGTGTCAGATAGCTTCAGGGTCGTCACTCACGAGGATTTTCGGGTTTTGGAGTAAGCGCGGTATAGAAGTCTTCCTGTTAGAGTTTCGTCAGCTCAACAAGGAGAGGTTTGCGCCAGTAAAACAAACTAAGACTTTTGATGCCGTTGCGGCGGAGTATCTGCAACATCCCTCGTTTTTGCGAAATCAAAAGACTGGAGAGCCAAAGCGCAACAAAACTCTTAAGGATCAGCGCAATAAAATCGAAACGTTCAAGAAATGGGCAGGGCGAGTTCGGTTATCAGAGTTTAACCTGCCATTCGCCTATAGTTACATGGATGCGCTGCACGAAATCATTGATGCAGAAGATAAGGAAGTGGGCGTTGGAGTTGAAACCATCAAGCAGTATTTCGTGCCGCTTAAAGGTGTTCTGAAATTTGCGTACCAACAGGGCTATTCTTCGGGAGTTTTATGGGAAGGTCTAGAGTTTACTGGGCGTGGTGCTCCAACAAAGTCTTATCGTGATTTCCGCGAGCATGAATACGCAAAGCTGTGGTCTATGCAGATACCCGAGCAGGATCGCCTTTGTTTGGCGATGCTTGCGGCTACTGGTTGTCGCTTGGAGGAAATAGCTGCTGCCAGATGGAGTGATATTCACGAAGAAACAGTCGATGGTCTTGCTGTTCACTGGCTCGATACTCGCAACATGGTTGTGAAGAATGCGCCCTCTCGTAGACTTGTGCCCCTTCATCCTGAAATAGTACGGTTAATGCCCAAACGGGGTTTCAGTTGGAACAAGCATGATGAAGATCGGTTGTTCAGTTATCCAGTCTCTGGCGATGACAATAAGGTTTCAAACAAAGCCTCCAACAAGTTAATGGGTTATGTCCGCGCTGTGCGCGATGATCCCACAGACAGGACTTTAGCACTCCATAGTTTCAGGCATACTTTCACCACCATCTGCCGAAATGCTGAGCCGACAATTGACTGGGAAATGCGAGAACGTTTATTGGGTCACGGAGGTAGTGAAACAGCGCGAACATATGGTCAGGCAGCACGCGTGGCCAATGTCCTCAAAGAAATTCGCCGATTAGACTTTTCCTTTTTGCGCAAGAGCCAGTGAGAAATTAACTGGCGTGGACATGAGTGGTGCGATTACGATCAACACGTTCGACTATTCAGTAGCGCGGCTAAAGCCGCTCCTTGAAAAGCCGTTGCCTCATAGCCCATCCAGACTTCTCAGCATCAACAGATAATGCTCTGGCAACGTACTTTGTCGCCTTGAATACGGTGTCTTTAATCTTTGATGGTTGTTTCCCACGAGACCAAGACAGAAGGGTTGTATCAATCTTGCCGATGCGGTGGCCTGTGACCTCGAAGTAGGCCTTGCGCATCACCTCTTCTAAATCGCCACTACCTTCGACATGCCGATTAACTATGAAGCTGTCATGGACAGGCAGGACTGGAATGTCGCGTTGGGCGAACTCCAGCATCACCTTTTCAGCAATACAGCTATCAGTGAATTGAAGGCTGTTGCCTATGCCTTTGAAGAACAGGTCTGCTACGGGAGCATGGGCTTCGAGAATGCTGTCACGTAGCGTAGCCCAAGTTATGCCTGCCTTTTCTAAGCCAGCCTTGAAGCCATCGTCTTTGGGGCCATCGGGAGAGAAGCGTGACATTTGGAGCATGGCATTGAAGGCCTGTTTTACGAGCTTACGATGCTGTCCATCTAGAATGCGGCCATAGGCATCAGTGTTCCCCATGTCCTTGCCAGCCATGTGATACAACAGTTGGGGGTGGAGCTGGGAATAGTCGGCTTCAGATGTGCGCTCACCGTCAATCGTGATCAACATGCGATAGTTCTTCGGCACATTCTGCCACCATGCACGGTAGAACCTACCGCCCAGTGTAAAGCGGTCAGTGGCTGCATCATCGCCAACCGTGAATATCCGCACGAGGGTACGCTGTGAGAAATCTATTGGGGCCTTGTCGCTGCTTCGCTTCATATCTTCTGCGAGTTTAGGAATGTCGGCCGTATTGAGTTCGAGGTCTGGCCAATGCCGAAGCAAGCAATCGTTTATCGTAGCTAGGTTAGAGCGGAACAGATTGGTCTTGTCAGTGTCGATATAGGGTAAGTCTTCGGTGCTACGGATCGTATCCTTTGTTTCAGGATTCCATGTCTTCGTAATCTTACGCAGGATAATTGGCTCAGGTGTTTCGACATGAACGCCATTGATTGCAGGATGACCATCCAACGCATTTAGCATGTCTACCATGGGAGCGGTGGGCCAATACTTGGTTAGAATGCCTTTGCCAGTATTGAGGTCTTTACGCCCTGTTTCATCGATGATCAGGTTCAGACGCTTCAAGCCATCGAATGCATCCATCATGGTACGGTGGGAAACATTGGTGTAGCTGTAACGCTGTCGAGAATAATACGCCTTCTTCTTATGGATCAGGCAATCACGTGGCGGAATAGATTGGATAGCCTTCCACATATCCAAGACCAAATAAGCCACGGAATAGTTGAAGCGGATTTGAGTAGAGGCATCCCTCGCACGCTTACGAACTTCAGAAGCTTCGATCTGAGACACAATATCTGAGACAAGATCAGTAAACATTACGAGCTAATATTCCTAAGATTTGGAAAGGCACGTGTCGCATTGAGTCTCGCGTAGAGAGGGAGGTCGGCCCTTCGGGGGGCCGCCCCTACTATCATAGTCTCACTTATAGCTATACTATTAGGGAACCGATAAGGATTAAGACAGACAAGCATCACGCCAGCCTCCTATAATACAGTGTGCCTTTGATCCGCTCAATGGCTCGAACATCCACCAACACTTTGATAACATCCTTGGTGTGCTGGCCCTTGGCTACGCCTGCCCATTCAGATGCTTGTGAATCAGTCATCTTGAATTGTTCGTCTATTTCGTAGGGCTTGGATTTAATCTGGCCCCATAAGAAATAGGCACTTTTGTATCTGCTACGATCCTTGGCATTTTGTGGGTTTAGGAGTGCTTTTTCTACACGTAATGTTTTTGCTCTAGGTGCTGGCTGTTCAACAGGGGTCACCTGACGCTTTTTACTTTTGGAGACAGGAGCCATTGCCGATTTGATAACGGTGTTGATGTATCTTTTTGCTTCTTCTGTAGGATCAGCAGAAGATTCCGCCGACATGATAACCGTGTCGTCTTTGATTGGCGCTTCATTGGCTGGCCTTGGAGATTGTTGCCATGGTGGAGTTTCAGCCCCTATGACTCCGATGTGCAGTAGCATTTTCTTGATGACGTTCTGCATCTCGAACTCAGAACTTGGGTCTGGCTGGAGTGCATCAAGCTCAGAGATAACGGTTTCAATGAGTTCTCGATGCTCAGGCTTGGTTATGTCTACACCTTCGGCTTGTGCCGCTTTGACGATGGCCTGAGCATAGAAGTCACGATCCAACGAAGCGTTGATTTCTTGTTCTTGCGCTTTTGGATTTAGGTTGGAAAATCGCTTTGTATCTGCGTTTTTCTTGGCCTTGTATTGAGTGACAGCATTGGGCAGTGCCTTTGCAAGGTCAGAAAAGGCATCGTCTTTTTCTGCCTGCCGCTCAAGTTTCTTTTGGTACTCGTAAGCCAAGCCTTGATCTGCTGTCCACGGCATACCGATTGCCATGCGGTGATGCATCATTGCCATCTCCATATTTGCATCGTCCGCTATCTCAGCGCCCTGCCACGCTTCAGGGCCTACAATGCTCATGAAGAAACCTTTTGCCCAAGCGTCTTTGGGTAACGAGATGAATGCGACTTCCCATTTCTTGAGTTGTTTTTTGGCGTGAGGATAAGCCTTCGCCATGGCCGCATCATCGTTATCAAGATACAACGCACGAATGTAATGCCACTCAAGAAACCGAGCTACTAGATCATCAAACTCTGTTAATCGCGGCAGTGACATTTGAATCCGTTACCTTTGATGTCAGGCTGTTAGTGTTGCCGCGAGCTACGCTCGCTCCTCGCTGTTGATGGCTTCATGCTCTTTGATTGCACGGTAAACAGAACTACGTGAGATGCCTAGAAACTTGCATATCTGCGTGGGCGAAATCTTTGCTTGGTGCAACTTGATGATCTCCTCGCTGTCGATAGTAGGCTGGCGTCCCTTGAACTTACCAGCCGCTTTTGCTTTGGCTATCCCTTCCGCTTGACGCTTGCGGATGAGGGAACGCTCAAACTCTGCGAATGCCCCCATCACGTGTAACTGTAGCTTGGCCATGGGGTCATCGTTATCTGCACTGAACGTCAAACGCTCAGATAAGAATGTGATGCTGCACCCCTTGTCCACGATGGTTTGCACGATGCCTTGTAAGTCGATCAGGGAACGAGCAAGGCGGCTTAACTCATGCACCACCACCTCATCGCCTGGCCGTATGAAGTCTAGCATTTCGTTGAGCTGGGGCCGCTCACGCACGGCCCCTGACATTGTTTCTTCGAATATACGCTCACAGTCAGGCAATTCCTGCCGCTCCATGTTCTGCGT
This sequence comes from Rhodobacterales bacterium HKCCA1288, assembly GCA_015693905.1. Classification (NCBI taxonomy): domain Bacteria; kingdom Pseudomonadati; phylum Pseudomonadota; class Alphaproteobacteria; order Rhodobacterales; species Rhodobacterales bacterium HKCCA1288. The sequence goes on from CP065161.1 coordinate 2,252,246, forward strand.
ATCGCTTGATATTCTTCTGTAGCCAACTCGCATTAGTGCAATCCTTCTGCTCGACTAATCATTATTGCCCCACTGGCTTTGCAGAGTTCGTCAATATCTTCATGCGTTGTCCCCAAGGGGAATGAAAAGCCGCATGCATCCTCGAGCTTCAGCGCTTTGCCTGCAACCCACCAGTTGGCGACATAATCGGCTTTGCAGTCCATGCAGATGTCAGGAGACTCCAAGAATTCTTCATCCAACATATAAATTGGATCATCAATTGGGCCCTGCATTGGTTCTAAATCCAACTCCAACTGTTCGCCTATTTCAATCCAGCGTTCAGCGTCTATTTGTTCGGCTTCGAACACGACACCATATTCCAGCTTTGTTGGATCATAAGGCTCACGGTCGGGGTTAGCTCCAGCGAAGTCTTGGCCGAAATCAAATTCAAGCTGTTCTTCGTGTGGCGCTTCTGACCACTCTGGTTTGTCGATTTGGTTCAACCAGACGAAGGTCTCACCATTCGCTGGATCGATTTGGCCGTTTTTCAACAGTGCCATCATGCCCAACAAGTCTGTTTTGTATTCAAGCCAAGCGCTCATGTGCGAACCCCCCCTACATTTACAGGTATACTGTGTCGTATAACTGTCTCAGAATTTTTGAACATTATCGTCATCGTTATCATATCCTTTATGTTAGTGTGTCATTAGACCCATAGAGTCAAGTTGGAACGGCTCCTTTTGTGCCGATAATCAGAATATGACACTCTATAAGAAACAATTCAAGCATTTCTGTGTCGTTTACCATGAGGGTGTACCCTTGAGACACAGATATGAAGTATAGGATATACCTATTATAAAGCCTTGTATTATTGAGCTTTGATTAGAAATATTGAGATCAATAGGGATTATTGCTATTTGTATAACATAAACTATTTGAATTTCTATGTGTTTGATTATAAACACTTAAATTAAATAATACTGAGTCTGTTCAATGGCTTGTGGGTATAGGTTAAACCAAAAACGTCTAGGAGATAGGGCTATTTTGACTAGGATTAGTACTAGCCAAATAGGCTTATTCCCCTTGTTTCATTGGACATTGGAGGAGCTACACCTGAATACTGTGACCCTGAAGGCTTGACCATTAGGGAACCAATAACGTGAGGCTTGAAGGGGGTGCGGGCAGCGGCCAGTGCCACCCACTCCGTTAGTGTATAGGTGGCTTTTTACACACGAGGGTTCAACATTTAGAGAATGTATCGGCCCTGATTCTTCACTTTAGGCACACTGATTCCATGAGGTCGTGGCGGTCAGAAGCGTCTTGTTGCGGTTACGCAAGTGCCTTCGGTTGCTACGCCGTTCTCGCCACCATTGGTCAGGATCAACTTCCAGAAGGTTCCACTCATTCGATTTACAGTAATCGTAACGGAGCCGTCAGGTTTTTCACAGCGAACCAGAATTTCATCCATATCGACCCTGTCGTAAGTCATCTGTGCTGTATGGCAGAACGCAGACGCAATCTCATCCACTCCTGTTTCTGAAAAGGATATCAGCGTAGGCTCTTCGCTGTACCATTCAGCGCTCGCCCAAACGTCATTGGTAGAGATACGAGCTTCCGTCATGGAGCATTCGATAAGCTCAGCAGAAGCGGCCCCTGCCAAACTAGCGGCTGCGATGGTTGTGGCTAAGATGATGCGCTTCATGGCGTGGCTCTATCGTCTATGGCTTGCACGATCACTGATGGCATCTCTTGCGGTGTCTCTGGCGGCATCTGTCTCGAGTCTTGAATATCGGCCGCCTGAATATCTCCTGCAATCAAGCGCAAAACCGTTTCTGGTTGCTACAGCCTCTGTATAATCGCGATCTTAGTAACAAAGAAATTACTAATGGTGAAACATGTGTTTCTAAATGCATTAGGTAGTCACGTGAGAATAGACCGTATTTCTGGACACACCTAACTTTCGTGATGCCAACGCGACGTTAGAGTTGCATTGGCGAAAAACCCTGTTGATTTCATTACACTTTGCTTCGCGTGCAGTGTTGCCAATGCATTTTGGGCATGCTGTTTCTTTACTTTGCGACTGAGTCAAGTGACGGATTACTTGCTCCTCGCGGATGATGCCACCTGGGCACTGTACCATTAATATTTTTAGGCGGTTATCGAGGTCGTTTAAATTTTGGTCATAGGGCATTCTTTTCAACGCCTCGATCGCTCCAGTAGACAATCGATAATCTTCAGACATTTTGTCTAACATTGCTTGTGCTATCTGACTAAAGTCAGTCCGTTCCAAAAGATTTGGTAATTGTAGACTCACCTGTGAAAGGCCTGAAAGTGACATCTTAACGGTAGGTAACCAATCCTTGTCGCAGACAAACTTCGCTGTACCAGTCGAGATTATCAGCCAGTTGGATTTAGTTTTGGATTGAAGCAGGCGATTGACGACATGGGCAAGTTTTTCTGCTGCGGCCGTATCAATTTTAGCTAAATTCTCAAGGACTAGAGTACCGCCTGAATTAATATTGAAATTAGTTTTTTCAGTCGCGCCTAATACTTCTGCTATCAAGCCTTCACCGTCTGACTCAAACTTTATCATTGAGCAGTCCAAAACTATTAGTGGTTTTGCTGGGTTGATCTCGGTGTGAACCGTTTGAGCAAAAGTTGTCTTGCCAGTCCCAGCATCCCCAATAACAGCCAATGGTGCGCCGACTTTGGCCGAGCGTAACGCAAGCCTGAAGCAATCTGCAACTTGCTCATCTCTGATTACTAGACGCCCCGTCGAAGCTTTTAGGCTAAAAACTGCGGGTACGCTTAAAGACACGGACTGTCTTGAAATAGTCCCGCGCGCATGAGGGCGTGTAATGCGGAGGCGGGCAAAATACGAAGAGTTCAACCAGTCAACGAGGCGAATAACATCTCCCTGCATCAAAGGCTTTAGGGCTGCGCTGAACCTATTTTGGAAAACTTGTTCAAACGATTTTTCGCCATGCGTCTCAATGCCATTCAAAATGTCGGCTGCTCGACGATTTATCCCAGTTAAGTTGCCATGTTGATCAATACTAATCATACCCACGCTCTGAGTGCTAAGATACTCTTCGCGTGGATGGAACTGTAAGATTATATCTTTTCGATGCTCATCAACAAATAAACGATTTTCAATATTGAGGGCGGCGAGGCTAACAAGTGCTTGGGTATGGAACTGGCGTGCTGCCACTTCTGAAGAAGCATCTAGAAGGCCAACGATCTCACCTTTGCTGTCGAATATCGGAGTTGAGACACAAGAAACTCCACCGTGTTTCGAAAAAAAATGTTCTCCCCCAGTGACCATCGCTGTTTTGCCAGCATGAAGAGCTAGGCCGAGCGCGTTCGTACCGCGCATTTCTTCGCTCCAAATTGATCCCAAGTTGATACTGCGAGAGCAGTCACTCTCCTTAAATTCATTGTCCATTATAACGTCGAGAACAATGCCCTCGCGATCGGCGAAGGCAGTAAGATAATTAGTGCCTGCAATTTGTTTGCTAAGGAGCTCTAATTCTGGCCGTACAATCGATAGTAGCCGCTCATGTTTTTCGAGACGCTCTCTCAACTTCCCGTAGGAGAGTACTGCGTCAGTCGGTTCGCCTAACGGGTCCAGTCCATGTCTCAAACATCGATGCCAGCTGTCAGCAATCATTTCTGGAACTGCACCAGCAGCAAAGGCGCCTTTATTTTCTAAAGACGCACGCGCTCTCATGAATAATGACTGCAAGGCCCTCACCTCCCAATGACGGCGGTCCGGTCCAAGGCAGTAAGAACGTTGTTTACTTAAATTTCAACTGTATTGCGCATTTTTTGAACACCAAACACGAGTTGGGAAACAATTTCTGAACACGAAGCAGACACATAAATCGCTCCAAGTGCGCCATCGTAATGACAGCTAAATCGACACGCGTTTGGGAGGACAGACATGAAGGCGCAGGTGCTACACAAATATGACGACGATCTGACGGCGTCATCATGGTTGAGCTATGACAATGTGGATGACCCGGTAATAGCCAAGGGCTCAGATGTCATCGTCCGTATTGGTGGTGCAGGCGTCTGCCGAACTGATTTGCACGTCATTGAGGGGGTCTGGAGGCCCCACATGGACCCGACAGGCAATGGCTTGTTGCCCCTCATTTTGGGTCATGAAAATGCTGGATGGATTGAAGATATTGGGCCCGAGGTGGAGGGTCTAAAAAAGGGTGACCCTGTCATTGTTCATCCCAAGATATCTAATGGAACCTGTTTAGCTTGTCGCCGTGGTCAGGATATGCATGGGGATGGCACATTTCCCGGTTTGGATAGTCATGGCGGTTATGCGGAAGCGCTAGTCACATCAGCTCGTAACGTTGTGACACTGCCAAAGTCGTTAGCGCCTAAGGATGTGGCGCCTTACTCCGACGCGGGCTTAACGGCATATCGAGCGGCCAAGAAAGCGACGCGGCACCTTTTGCCAGGCGAGTATTGCGTGATTATCGGTGCAGGTGGTCTCGGGCACATAGCGATCCAGGTCCTACGTGCAATGTGTGCGGCAGAAATAATTGTAGTCGATACATCCAGTGCATCTTTGCAACTCGCTGAGGAGTGTGGGGCCGATCACCTAGTCCGCGCGGATGGTGGCGAAGTGGAAGCCGTTTTATCCCTCACGAGGGGCCGGGGCGCCGAGGCAGTCTTGGACTTTGTAGGCGAAAAAGGAACCACCGCAAAAGGCATTCAAATGACCCGCAATGCGGGCAGCTACTACGTCATCGGCTATGGAGAAGACGTACAAGTTCCGACCGTCGACCTAGTGATTACTGAAAAGAATATCATCGGTAATTTGGTCGGCACTTGGGCCGAACTGACTGAACTTATGGAGCTTGCCAACCGTGGTTTAGTCAATCTCGAAACCCGTGAGTACAAACTTTCTGACGCCAATCTTGCACTGCAGGATCTGCATCACGGGAAAATTAGCGGGCGGGCAGTCCTAGTTCCGTGAACAAACCAATACATAGGGAGGAATACCAATGAAAAGACAGCTGAGTTGTTCTTTTTCTGCTCTAGCACTTGGAATGGCAAGCTTCGTGGCTGCCCCTCAGGCGGTGGCACAAGATTACACATCTTTTGGCATTGATGCCGATTTGCCAGGCACTTGTAATTATGCCGCGATCGATGCCAAAGACTATTCGGGCCGCACTTTAAATATTATTACTCATGCGATCCCCGTTATTGGAGAGCCTACCGCACTACATGCGGAACAATTTGCCGAATTGACCGGTGCTGAAGTCAATGTGGTCCACGTACCATTTGGCGATCTGTTCCAGCGGATCATGATCCCGTTCCAAAGCGGTCAGAATGCCTATGACGTCCTTTTTTATGGGTCTCTTTGGATCGGCGACTTCAATCAATTTCTTGAGCCGGTTCCAGATACTTATCTGAACTCAACGGGCATGTCAGACGTAACAGATAGCTTCCTCGGTGTGGCTACTTGGAATGGTCAAATGATCCAATACCCAATGGATGGAGACCGTCACTACCTGAAGTATCGTACCGATGTGTTTGAAAATGACGAGCTTCGTGCGCGTTTCCTTGCAGAAACTGGCCGCGAGCTGACGATTCCAGCGACTTGGGAGGAGTACAATCAAGTTGCTTCGTTCTTCTCCGGCTTTGACTGGGATGGCGATGGTGAGATCAATTATGGCTCAGCTGAAGTAGCCAAACGTGATGACTTGATGTTCTCTGCTTTTATTAGCAGAGCAGCCCCATATGCGAAGCATCCAGAAGTTACTGGTGGTTTTTTCTTCGATCTCGAGACTATGGAGCCGTTGATCAACACTCCTGGTTTTGTGCGAGGTCTGGAGCTATTCGTTGAGGCCCAGCAAGCGTTCCCTCCAGGAGGAACGAATTTTGGGCTCGGGGATGAGATTTTCTCGTTTGGTGGTGGCCAGACTTTGATGAGCTATTCGTGGGATGACGCGTTTATTCAAGCCCAACAGGAAGACAGCCGTATAAGAAACATGGTCGGCGCGGCCCCGCTTCCTGGCGCAACTGAAGTTTGGAATCGTATCTCTGGTCAGTGGGATACGTTTGAAGAGCCAAGTCGCGCACCATACATGACGTGGGGTTGGTCCTCCGCGGTATCGGCTCTGTCCGATGAGCAAGAGATGGCGTTCGATTATCTCTGCTTCTTTGCCAACGAGTCCAATACATTCCATGATCTTCAAATTGGCCGTTTCGGAGTTAACCCCTACCGCAGCAGCCATTTTGACAGCGGCTTCTGGCAGGGACTTGGCTGGGATGCTTCTGTGGCAGATAGCTACGTAACCACTCTGTCTGAAATGGAAGAAAGCCAAAATCGAGTCTATGACCTAAGGGTTCCTGGAGTTGGTCAGTTTATGTCTTCAATGGCTAACGGGGTGGCTGCCGCACTAGCAGGTCAGAAGACGCCACAGGAAGCTCTCGATCAAGTTGCCGTTGAATGGTCGGAGATTGTTGAGCGTATCGGTGTCGACAGACTGCGTGAAGCATATGCTAACGTCGTGCGTCTCGAAGACAATGAAGGCTGAGGTAAACTGAAATTTGGTGGGAGGTCAGACAGCTGACCTCCCATTTACCTAAGGTAATCTACATGTTTAAGGCCAAACATTTTTTTCTCCTACCTGCGTTATTGACGCTTGTGGCAATTATTATTTTTCCACTGATTTTCACCGTGCGTGTCAGCTTTTCAAGTTGGGACGTCTACCAGGCAGGCCTCGACTATATTGGCGGACGAAATTACTTGCGTGTGTTTGCGGACGCACGATTTTGGGAAAGTTTAGTGCGGCTTTGTGCCATGAGTGCTGTCACTGTAACGTTGCAATACGTGATAGGGTTTGCTCTGGCGCTAGCAGTCTGGAAGCAAATGGCTGGTGGCCGAATATTTCGAGTTTTATTTCTCGTTCCGATGATGACCACGCCGGTCGTTATGTCCGTAATTTGGCGGACTATGTTTCATGAAAGTCTCGGCCCAATAAATGACATACTTTTATCTTTAGGGATGGGGCCTGTTCCATGGCTATCTAGCGCAACGGGTTCGTTTGTGAGCGTGATGGTTGTGGAAATCTGGCAGTGGACGCCATTTATGTTCTTGTTGATGTTCGCTGGGCTCGTCTCTCTACCCCGAGAACCATATCTCGCAGCGTCGATTGATGGGGCTGGGCCGATCCGGACATTTTGGCAAGTGACCTTCCCCCTAATGGCACCAATTTCTATTGGCGCGGTAATTATTCGACTTATTGAGGCCTCAAAGATTATGGACACGGTCTACGTGCTGACCTCCGGTGGGCCCGGTACTGCTACTGAGACGCCTTCCTATTACATCTACATCAGAGGGCTGAGAGATTTTCAGGTCGGATATTCAGCCGCTTTGTCTCTGACCTACCTTGTTCTGATGATCATTACACTCACGGTCATCGCCAAGCTTTTGATGCGCTTTCTTGTTGGAAAGGATGCATGAGATGAGCCGTAGCTATCAGTTGATCAAATATCTTTGCCTGCTCGCATGGTCTGCCTTCGTGGTGTTTCCTTTTCTTTGGGCACTCTCAACTTCCTTTAAGGACGCTAACGCTGTGACCAGCGGAGCACGTTATATTCCGTGGCTCGAATTTGAGCCATCTACCATTGGTTGGCGGACACTCTTCGCAACCGGAAGCCAAGGCATCAATATCGTGGGGCCGTTTATCAACTCTGCCACGGTAACTTTAATAGCCAGCATTATAAGCCTCTCACTAGGGACTTTGGCCGCCTACGGGCTTAGCCGTTATCAATTTCGTGCGGGTTTCGTAAAGAATAGCGACATCACGTTTTTCTTCATTTCGCAGAGAATTATGCCGCCCATCGTCTTAGCGATCCCGTTTTTTTTGATGCTGCGAGAAATCAATGCACTCGATACCGTGGCTGGTTTGGTCATAGTCTACATAGCCTTACTACTCCCGATAGCCGTGTGGGTAATGATTGACTTTTTTGGGTCAATCCCTCGTGAACTGGATGAGATGGCAATGATTGATGGCTGTACACCAGTAGGCGCTTTTTTCCGGGTAGTGCTACCAAATTCAATCGCGGGCTTGGTAGTGGCGGGAATGTTTTGCCTCATTTTCGGCTGGAATGACTTCTTCTTTGCCTTCACGCTGACTTTCACGGAAACGCAGCTTCTGCCAGTGGCAATCGTTTCGCTCAATTCGTCAGTGACGCCGTGGTGGTCGCTATCAGCTTTTGCGTTAATCTCAGTGACACCCCTGGCACTCATAGCGGTAGCCGTTGAACGCTTTATGTCGCGTGGATCACTAGCCGGAGCATTCAGGTAAGATCATGCTGAAAGTAACTAACCTATCCACTCACCATCATAAGCTCCCATTAAAGGCTTTAAACGCCTCATTTGAAGCTGGAAGAATTTACACTGTCTTGGGTCGTACCGGCGCAGGAAAGACTGAATTGTTGCGCTCGCTTATTGGCCTGGATGCCATCTCTGGAGGGCATATTGAGCTGGACGGAGCTGATTTGGCTCGCACTCCCATAAGATCTCGCCAAATGGCAATGGTCTATCAACAATTCATTAATTATCCGCATCTTAACGTTCTTAAAAATGTTACGTTTCCGTTGCTTCGTATGAAGCTTGAAAAGGCTGAGGCAGAAACCCGAGCGCGGACTGCTTTACGCTTAGTTGGCCTCTCGGACTTTGAGGAGAGGATGCCGTCGGAATTGTCAGGTGGGCAGCAGCAACGCGTTGCTCTCGCGCGCGCCATTGTCAAACAGTCGCGTATACTGTTGATGGACGAACCTCTGGCAAACCTTGATTATAAATTGCGCGAACAGTTGCGAGAAGAATTTCCGCGTCTTTTGGAAAATAATGCTGATGGCATCATCATTTACGCCACGACTGAACCTGGTGAAGCGATGCAATTGGGCGATCAGCTCGTTATCATGCACGAGGGAAGGATTATTGCGCAAGGAGATCCGGCCGATCTTTTCCAAAACCCGCCGAACATAGATGCAGCTCGCGTAATAAGCGAGCCACCAATTTCCATCTGCGAGGCATGCGTGGAAGGAGGGCGTCTGTTCATGTCAGGGGGATTTGAAGTTGTTGATAGTTCACTTGAGCTGCCCAGTGATGGGAAAGTTTTTGTTGGTATAAGGCCTGTTTCTCTCGCACCTGGGGGAACTATTCGCGCGCGCGTCAAACTCGCCGAGTTTTCCGGATCGGATACGATTGTCCACTTGGCTCTACCTTTTGGTGAAGCCGTGATGCTGGTTGAAGGCATCCAAAACTATGAGCCAGACGACTGTTTCGGTGTTTCACTTGACACAAAATCGCTGTTGGTTTTCTCGCAACAGGGCCAAAACATAACCGTTCGGAGGTCATGATGGCTGAGATCACTTTAAAGGGCCTAGGCCATTCCTACAAAGCAAATCCCAAATCCGAGGCGGATTACGCTCTCAAGCCTGTTGATTTGGTTTGGGAACAGGGCAAGACTTATGCGTTATTGGGGCCATCTGGCTGCGGTAAAACAACAATGCTCAACATCATTTCAGGGCTGTTGAAGCCCTCTGACGGTCAACTTTTGTTTGATGGCAAAGATGTTACTGCTGCCACAACTTCTGAGCGTAACATTGCACAGGTTTTTCAATTCCCAGTAATTTACACGACAAAGTCTGTACGAGGCAACTTAGCCTTTCCGTTAGAGTGTCGAAATTGGCCGAAAGAGCAAATCAAAGATAGAGTGGAATACATTGCTGCTCTTTTGGATTTAACGGAGATCCTTGACTATCCTGCACGGAAGCTCAGCGCAGACCAAAAACAACTCATTTCGCTGGGGCGCGGGTTGGTTCGTAATGACGTTAGTGCTGTTTTACTCGATGAGCCACTAACTGTTATTGATCCACAGATGAAGTTCACGCTTCGCCGCAAATTGCGAGAAATAAATCGCGCCACCGGCATCACTATGATTTTGGTTACCCACGACCAAAGCGAGGCAATGTCTTTCGCAGACGAAGTGGTGGTAATGAAAGATGGCTGCGTTCAACAAAGTGGCTCCCCAGAGCAACTATTTGCACGGCCAAATAATGAGTTTGTGGGTTATTTTATTGGCTCGCCACCCCTCAATCTTTTCTCCGTACAATTTAGAAATGAATGCTTATATGTACCCGTCCTAGACCAATTGCTGCCTGCTGACGCAGGTGGATCCATAGAAACGATAAAAGTCGGCGTGCGGCCCGAGCATTTGAAAGTCCAAAAGTCTTCGGAAGAGGATCCCCAAGCCCAGGTCACTGGGATTGACGATCTGGGTATTGAGCAAGTGTTTTCAATGCTTGGGAGAAATGGAGAACTCTTCAAAGTTAAGTCGCGGTTAAACCGAGACCTATTGTGCGGGGACTCTGTTGAAGTGACGGCAGCGGAAAAAGATCTAATGATTTTTAAAGAGGGTTTATTAGTACGCTAGTAATTGTTGGGACACCCTATATCCGACCGTCCGCCTCGGACCTCGGGCCTTGGTCATAGGTCGTTAGATTCATTGAAGGGCTTTTTCGTTGGATAGCACTTGGAGAGCAATCCTATTGGTCAGCAGTAGGATGCGCGCTCAATAGACGCGATGGCAGCACCTGTCTCGAGCCCTACATATCGGCCGCCTGAATATCTCCTGCAATCAAGCGCAAAACCGTTTCTGATTGCTATGGCTCCGATATCCTCTTCATTGAGATAGCAAATGCCTATTAGCCGGTCATGACTGCGTTCACCTGTAAGGTTGCAAACGACTTCTCTATTCAAGACAAGTTCAGCCATAAAAAGTTTTGCTTCTTGTCCAATCCGCTCTGAGAGTTCTGGCCCATCGATGCCGTTAAGCCTTACAGCAACACCACCCAACTCAACTGTGTCGACGTCTCTGACATGGGAAACTATCCCTAATACCTGAGTTTGGTTGGCGGCTAACTTTCCCGATGAAGCAATTATGCACAGCACGGGTAACATCATGCTGAACGTGTAAAATAGATTTATCCGTTTGACCCTAGGTTTTTCTGACATTCTTGCGAGCCATTCTTTATCTGAACACCTTTTTAATCGACCCAGTTCTCCCAACCCAGCACAACCCTCAGCAACATCCTCGAGTTATACTCGTCCTGTTCGAGCAGCAGGTCAGTCATCTCAGCTAGGTCGTCATCTGAACACGCATTCACATTGGTGCAGACGCTGTATTCCTCAGCCATACTAGCAAGGATCATCGTTCCATCGTCATGCAGCTTCGAGATAGTGAAGAGACAGGCTGCGATAATGGCTATGATGGCGAGGAGGAGTTTCATGCTAACTCACCCCCTCTTGTAACCCACACTCAGATTGTGATCAGTCTCACACGTATCGCCTGAACAGCACTCAAAGATGTTGGACTTGCATACTGCACATTGCTCATGCCCATGCACAACAACGGTGTTCAGAGGTGACTGACATCTAGGGCATCTCTGCTTGTGATGATTGGCTGGGTGAAGGAGGTTATCCATTACTTATTCAATTCCAGAGATTGTCTTTGTTCATAGCTCGTACAAGAATGACACCATCGCAGCTGATTGCGTCAAGCTTAGGATTGGATAGGATAGCTACAGCAAGATGGTGCAACCCAAGCTAATTATTTGTAAAATATTATACATAAATAAATTAAATTGTGCGGTGGGGAGAGGCATGTGCAATGTAACGGCCTGGGATGTTGCGCCATTGTTATATTGTAAGATTAGAACTGAGGGGGCGTACTTTGCCAACATTGAACTGGATCGGAAAAGACGCGGTCGAACACCACCACACCGAGGTGCCGTATCGGCTTGTTCATTGCGACAGTGAGCTTTCTGCCGGTGATCCCGACGCGGGCAACCTTCTAGTTCAGGGTGACAACTTGGAGGCTTTGAAGGCCCTGTTGCCGTATTACGCTGGGCAGGTGAAATGCATCTATATTGACCCGCCGTATAACACCGGCAATGAAGGCTGGGTCTATAATGACAATGTTGCCTCACCCGAGATCAAGGCTTGGCTGGGCAAGGTAGTTGGTAAGGAAGCCGAAGACCTATCTCGCCATGATAAATGGCTTTGCATGATGTATCCTAGGATGCGATTGCTTCGCGAGTTCTTGGCAAATGACGGAATATTTTTTGCTTCATGCGATGAAAATGAGTTTCATTCTTTTAAGTTCCTGTTGGACTCAATTTTCAAGCCGCACAACTATGCGGCGACGCTTGTTTGGAATACAGAAGGCAACACCGATAACCAATTTCAATTCAAAGTAAATCATGAATATATTCTCGTTTATACTGGGAGTCATTGAAGAACCGAGATTTGAAGGGTTGACGTTCGAGTGGGCAACGATTCAGATATGCGCATGATCCGTCCCGGTTTTCTCTCCTCTTCAGAACGGCGTGAACTTGAGGTTTGCGTGCGTAGCCAGCGCGAAGATCACGGCGTTGCACGGCGCGCCAATGCAATCCTGCTCCTTGATGACGGTAAGTCCTGTCAGGCTATCGCGGAGTTTCTGTATCTGGACGATGATACCATTCGGGGCTGGTACAAGACCTACCGAGAGGGCGGCTGGGACGCGCTTTCGACCGACGGCTGGAAGGGTGGTCAGTCCCGCATGACGACAGCTCAAGAGACGGAGCTTTGCACCTGGCTGGACGACCGCTTCTGTCGATCGACTGTCGAGATCAGGGCGTACATCGCGGCACAATATGGCGTGGACTATTCCCACTCGGGCTGCATCAAGCTTCTGTCGCGGCTGGGCTATGAATACCGGAAGCCGAAAGGGCTGCCACGCGTTGCATCTGAAGAGAAACAAGCCGAATTCATTGCGCTATACGAGCAGCTGCTGAACGGGTTGGGCGCCGATGAAGCCGTGTATTTCGCCGATGCGGTGCATCCCGAATATCAGACAAAGCCTGCGTTTGGCTGGGTCAAGGCAGGATCAAAGCCCACCGTGACAACCACCGCGGGACGCGGGCGGGTTAATATCCATGGCGCGCTCAACCTTGAGAATTTTGATGCGCCCTTTGTCGAACCAACCACCGTAGACGGGGTCAGTGCCGCCCAGCTTCTGGCCAAGATTGAGGAACGCAATCCTCTCTCGCGGATCATCTATGTCATCTGGGATAATGCGGCTTACCATAAGGGCCCGGACGTGCGCGAATTCCTCAAACGACCAGACTGCCGCATACGACTGATCCAGCTACCGCCTTATTGCCCGCACCTAAATCCGATAGAACGATTATGGGCGGTCATGCACCAATACGTCACTCACAATCGCTACTACCCCACACAAAAGAAGTTCGCAGATGCGATCCTGAGGTTCTTTCGAGAGACCCTGCCCAAAGAGTGGAAAACATTCCGTGATCAGGTGTCAGATAGCTTCAGGGTCGTCACTCACGAGGATTTTCGGGTTTTGGAGTAAGCGCGGTATACTTTGCTGATCAGCGTTATAAGAAATATGCAGTGGGAAATGTTATTGACCCCAACACTCCAGAAGACAGTAATCTTCGCGCTGGGTTTGCCGACAACAATATCACTAAGAACGGTGTCAAAAATCCACCAAGCATAGTGAGCCTTCCAGCGGGATTTCCAGCAAATGTGGATCAATTAAGCCTTCCTGCCGAGCGAGTTGATCAAGCATTTTTTGACCGAACAAAGGCAGATGCCCTCATTGGCAAGTCTATTCAGGCAGAATATGGCATTTCGCAGATACCCGTTCGGTTAGATGACATGGAGATTGTTGGTGGAAGGCTCACAAAGCCATGTCGATTATATTCTGGCTGGGCGAACGCACGCAAACTCGACGCATTTATTGAGAACGGATGCAGACCAGTTTCCGAAGGTGAAGATGAGATTGCGTTCTATTTGAACAGAAATGGCTGCATACGGTATCGGAAGTCCAGAGAGTCCGCACGCAACATTCTGTCTGTACTGCGCAATCTTGGAACTACGGAACGAAGTCGAACCTACTTGCGTAAGATGGGAGTTGACTTCGACTACCCGAAGCCCGTTGAGCTAATCCGATATCTTTTCGAGATAGGCGCGTTTCCTGACGATGCAATTGTAATGGATACCTTTGCTGGCTCTGGAACGACAGGCGAAGCTATTCTTTCGATGAATGCGGCTGACGGTGCAAAGCGTCGCTTCATCATGGTCGAAATGGATCAGGAAAATTCGGAAAAAAGAACCGCTGTTAGGCTATCAAAAATCATAGAGGGTTATAGTTTTTCAGAAGCAAGCGGGAAAAAGGTCGATGTAGCCCCGCTCGGCGGTGGCTTTCGCTACTGCCGTCTTGGCACGCCGCTGTTTAATGAGTTTGGCGATATCGACTCTACCGTTAGCTTTCCTGATTTAGCTGCTCATATCTTCTTTGCTGAAACTGGCGTACCAATCCTGTCCAAGGTCGATGGTACTAGCCCTTACCTTGGAAAGTATGGTGATAAAGCGGTCTATCTGCTTTTTGCTCCGGGTCAAGAAGCCACGCCGCGGGAGGCCATGGGCAATGTGCTGACCCCTGATGCACTAGCCAAGCTGAGCGCGCCGCCTGAGGGATTTGAAGGGAGCCGTGTGGTCTATGCCGAAGGCTGCACCGTTTCCCCCGAGCGTCTCAAATCTGAGGGCGTTGAGTTCAAACAAATCCCCTATCAGATCGAGGGCGCGTAATATGGTCGCGACCAGCTTAGAGCTGACAGAGTATCAGAAAATCTCGCTGGATCGGTTCACGACCTACCTACGGGACGCCACAACGATGGGAGCTAACATGGCCTTCTACAAGGCTACAAGCTTCCCTTATCGGAACGCCCCCGCCGTAGCCGAAGGCACTCCCTATGTTTGCCTGCGTGTACCCACAGGCGGCGGCAAAACCTTGATGGCTGCGCATTCCATCGGCATTGCCGCGCGGGAATACCTGACAGCCTCAAACCCAATGGTTCTGTGGCTGGTGCCGTCCACCGCGATTCTACATCAGACCATTGACGCCTTGAAGACCGATGGTCACCCGTATCGCGCGGCCTTGGCTAAGGATTTCAGCCGCAACTTCACCGTTATGACCAAGGCCGAGGCGCTAGCCATGTCGCGCGCCGACGCGACCGGTGAGGCGGTGGTGATCGTATCTACCATTCAGTCTTTCCGCCGCGAGGATGACAGTGGCAAGGAAAACCCAGAGGGTTTGAAGGTCTATGAGGACGCTGGCGCGCTCATGGATCACTTTGAGAATCTGACCGATCAGCAGAAAGCCCCATTGGAAAAGGTCGAAGGCACAGGGCGCCCAATTGCGTCACTGGCCAACCTGTTGCGCTTACATCGTCCGATGGTGATCGTGGACGAGGCACACAACAGTCGCAGCGATCTTTCCTTCCGCACGCTGGCCCGGTTCAGCCCGTCGCTTATCCTTGAGTTGACCGCTACACCGCAGACCGAACATAATCCGGCACACGGCAAGCACGCCTCGAACATCCTCTATTCCGTTTCTGCCGCTGAACTGAAAGCGGAAGAGATGATCAAGATGCCTATCCGCCTCACAACAGACGGTGAGTGGACTAAGACAGTCGGCGCAGCACTGGACAGCCAACGAATGCTAGAAGAGGCTGCGAAAGCCGAAAAGGTCGAGACTGGTGAGTATATCCGGCCCATTATTCTGTTTCAGGCGCAAAAAGCATCTAAGTCTGATCCGCATCGCCTGACGTGGGAAAAGATCGAAAGACATTTACTGGAAGATCAGCGAGTTCCCAAAGATCACATTGCTGTTCATACTGGGTCGCGTAAAGACCTTGATGACATCCCCAACATTCAAGACCCCATGTGCCCGGTGCGCTATATAATCACCGTAGATAAGCTAAAAGAGGGTTGGGATTGTCCCTTTGCATACGTACTGTGTTCAGTGGCTGATCAAGTGTCTCCGATAGCTGTAGAGCAAATTCTCGGCCGTATTCTGCGAATGCCCAAGGCAAGGCGGAAGCGGCGTGATGCTCTGAACCAGTCCTATGCCTATATTGTGTCACGCAGCTTCGACAAGACCGCCCAACAGCTCAAAACGGGGCTTGTGGAAGGCGCTGGCTTCAACAGGTTGGAGGCCGACGACATCATTGCCCCGCAGCACGACATGGGCTTCTCCGAGGCCGCTGAACAGTATCAGCACGAGTCTGACCCCTTGCCGGAAGATACCGCACTGCCCGAGACGATCACCGCCGCCATTGAGAAACTGCCCCCATCCGTGAAGACGCGGGTTTCGTTCAATTCCGAAACGCGGACGATCACTTATATGGGGCCTATGACGCGCGAGAGCCGCAACATCCTTCACCTCGGATTGGCGTCGGTTCCACAGGTGGGTAAGACTATCGATCGCCTTTACGCTAAGTCCAATAACTTCCAGACCAGCGCCGCAGATGACGACGACAAGCCGCCGTTCATCGTGCCGATGCTGGGGTTCCGCAAACAGGGTGAGCTTCAGCTCTTCTCACAAGAACATTTCCTAGACTTGCCGTGGCGGCTGGACGAGTGCGATGTGAGCGACATTAAAAATCGGTTCAGCGTGTCAGACACCAGTCGAACCGGGACTATCAATGTGAGCGATAAGGGTCAGGTTGAAATCAACTTTGTGAAACAGCTTCAAGGCCAGCTTGCACAGGTCATCAAAGAACCGACTTGGACACTTCCACGCCTTGCCAACTGGATTGACGCTGGTATCGTTCACCCCGACATCACCAAGCCAAGTGCTATAGTATTCATATCAAAGGCTATTGAGGCCCTGATGGTCTCGGGCTTTGAATTGGATGTGCTGGCCCGCAACAAGTATGACCTGCGCAAGGCGACGGCCCAGTTCATCAAAGACTTGCGCGGAGAACGCGAGACTAGCCAATACCGCGCTCTGTTTGCCGCCAATGCCAACGACTTCTCCACCAGCGGGGACCTGTCGATCATATTTGATGAACAGACCTACGCGCCCAACCAGCCTTATTCTGGGGCCACCAAGTTCAACAAGCACTATACCCACCTTGTTGGCGATTTGGCCGCGACTGGCGAAGAGTTTGACTGCGCGGTTCATCTCGACCGGCACAATAAGGTTCGCTATTGGATTCGAAATGTCGAAGGAAAGAAATCTTCCTTCTGGCTTCAACTACCTAATGCCAAGTTCTACCCGGACTTTGTAGCGATGCTGACCGATGGGCGCATTCTTGTTGTTGAATACAAAGGGCAGCATCTTTACGAGGGAGAGGCGGTAAAGCGGCAGATTGGAGCCGTTTGGGCTGATGCCAGTAATGGCCAGTGTCTTTTCTGTATGCCGACTAATCGAGATTTCGGATTAATTGATCGAACAATTGGATGACTAAGTTGGTTGCGTGCAAACTGAAATATTGTGAACTGCGCCTAGAGTACTCAACACCCCACCCTGCCACGCTCTCAGCGCCTCTACGGCCCTGCTACAGGCTTACCTTTGGATCGTCAGGATTGACCAGCCATGCGCCGTGCCGGAAGCCAATACTATCCCATTGAACGTGGTAAGTCAGATTGCGATACCGTCCGCCCTTGAACTTCTGCACAATGAATTGCTTCGGGTAGCGTGATGAATCCTTGCCATGAATAATCCTATAGTTGCCACGCTCCAGAATGATGTCGTCATAGAATACAGAACTCTCTTGCGTGGATGCGGCTGCGAAGTTGGGATCGTGTTTCATGACTGCGATCCTCTGAAACGATTCACATAGTCAGATATACTCGTACCAAGGGCGTCGTGTGGATCGTATTCGCCGCCTGACCTGACGTGGCGCTTCATCCCTCCAACGCCGCCAATGTGACTTGCTGCGATCAGCGAATTGCGTGACCAGTTCGCAGCTTCATCTCCAAGCTCTGCCATGAATGCATCAACCTGCCGTGCAAGATCACGCATATGCCAGTCATTCACCGTATTCTGAATTGCTTGGTTATTGATCAGATCGTCTTGCGAATAGTTCGTGCCAAGTGCTGCATTGGCGTCAGCTAGGCGCATAGCCCCAATCTGAAGCGCACCAGAATACCGTGACCCATCGTCAGCCACATATTCGGCTTGTGGGTTGCCACTGCTCTCTGACGCAATGAGGGCTGAAGTGATGTCCGTTAGATCGTCATTAGGCTGTGGCGCTGGGCGTTGCGGTTCTGATAGCGCAGCTTGTGTCTGGACATTGAGCCTCTCACGAGAAGCTCTGCCTGCAGCTAACACCTCTTCAATCGGGCGTAGCTTATCCCATTCAGCCCATGCCTGTTCACGCGCTGAATCTTGAGCGGAGTAATCAGGACGTTCTTCTTGTGCGCCTAAGATGGCCAGAAAGACTTTGCGCCGCTCCATGCCCATATGAGGGAAATACTGATTGAGGATGGCGGCAGGTGACGCTCCCGAAACACGGCTTAATTGGTCGATCTGTTTGACGACATGCAGCACCACGTTGCGTTCACTTTCACTCATGGCCTGCAAGAGTGCTTCTGGATCACGTGACACATTTGAAGCCAAGCGATTACGCAAGTCTTCGATAATTGATGAGGAGGGAGTGCCTGTTGGTTTGCTCATGATAGCCATTCTTCTGGCCTTTCTTTGTTGTGTTGTTGGGGGAGGGGTTGCACCAGAGCTGCTAAAGCAAAGGGTGCGAAGACAGTAGCAAAAGACTACTGATAATATGTAGTTATTTAGGTATTATTGGAGGGTACTTTAGCTGACAGATGAATACGGCTTCACAGTGTTCTGTCCATATAAGGTAAGTGTTTGATAGCCATGTCAGGCAACAAACCTGCTGACAAGACTAGTAACTCTCAGCTTCCCGTGTGGGATATTCTTGTCGTTATCCGCTTCAAGAATGCCAGTTTCTAGGCATCGAGTAAGCCATTTAGGTATCATCGTACTCTGACCATCAGCGTGATACAGGGCGGCAGAGCGATGTCGAATATCGAGCGTGGTGTTTAGCTCGTGTGCTAGGGCTATAGCGCCTGCGAGTTCATGATGCCTGTGTCCATTCTGTATTGATCTGCGATAACTCAGAACCTGTTTGGCACGAAGCAGGCATGTAACGATTTCTACTTTTTCTGCAAAGGCGGGTTTCAGAGCAGCTCTATCCTGAGCCTGTTGAATTGCTGCGACTATGTTCATTCGTTCTCCTTATTGCTCAACTCAAAGAATGCGGGGTTAGCTTTGGCTGCATCAACGATCAGCTGTTGATACCTATTCGTATAAAACCAGTTCGGGAATTGGCGTCTGACCGCCAGTGCATCAGCAAAGGAATCGACTGATAAAGCTCTCATGGGGGAGCCTCCTTATTTGTAGCGACTTAGGGAGATGATTTATGCGTATAGTTATATCATAAATGCTATCTGATGTCAAGAACAAAAATAGAACATTTGGAGTTTTGAGGCACAAAGTGGGGCATATAGCGGGGTATACAGTGGGGTATATAGAGAGAGGTATATTTCGGGTAAGAATTATTTAAAATATTGATATTAATATGAAAATATAGAGACTAAAGGAAACTGGTGGCCATCCCCCTAGGCTCCACCAAACCCCCTTGGATAAAACCAGTAAGAAGCGCGCATATTTGTGCGGTTTTCATGCCGTTTTTGCTAAATCATCGCTCTGCCGAGCCGTTCTTGTGACTACGTCCCAGATAGAGGAAGTGGCGCAATGAACGCAGAGCCAACCAAGCAGTTTCATGAGGCCGCAGCGCCTATTGCCTCGGGTCGCACTGACGAGACGATAGACTCGATAAAAGGGATCGCGCGGCGTGTTGGTAATCTGTCAATCGCCATTGCCCAAGTTTCTGGCGATGTTCAGGATGTCTCAGAAGGTGCCGAGCAACAACGCAGCACCTTTCATATTATCCGTGATCGGATGCGCGCCATGGCCTTGCGGGGGAATGACGTGATGATTGCCGCGACCCAAGCACGCGATGGGTCGAACGCGGCGAGTCATCAGATTTCTGAAACCACGCAAAGCATTGCGCAAATGATGCAAAGCGTGACGACCTTGACCGATCAGGTCAATGAAATTGCATCGCATTTAGGGCGCGTTGCCTCCTCGTTGGAGCGGGTTGCCAAAGTTTCGCATCATGTCAGTGGCATTGCGCGTCAGACCAATCTTTTGTCTTTAAATGCCTCGATTGAGGCCGCACGTGCGGGCGTGCATGGGCGCGGCTTTATGGTGGTCGCAGGTGAAGTCAAACAGCTGTCCAATCAAGCGGGTCTTGCCACAGCCGAAATTTGTGACACGATTGAGGAACTCAGCAGCGAAATGCAGGCGGTGATCTCGCAAGCGACCCAAGCCAGTGAAGTAGCCCAGATGATCCGCGCCCATACGGGCAATGTTGGTGATGAGGTTCAGACCCTACCACAGACCTTAGAACAAATGCGCCAAACCCAAGAGCAGATCGTTGCGGCCGCGCGCGCGATTGATGCAGATATCAACGAGACACAAGTCGATATCGACCAAATGACGCAAAGCGTGGACAGTCAGGCGGCCACCTTGGCCAAAGCCAGCCAATCGCTTTTGAGCATAACCGACCATTCAGAGGCGCTGACAGGGATCTCGGCACGACTTGGGGTCGAGACAGTCGATAGCCCCTACATCGCCGCAGTTAAAGAGGTTGCCGCGCTGATCTCGGGCATATTCGCGGCGGCTGTGCGTGACCGAAAGATCAGCGAAGCCGACTTATTTGACGAGCGTTATGTTGAAATCCCGCAATCTGATCCCAAGCAGCATATGACCAAATTTGTTGGCTTCACCGATCAAGTTTTGCCGCCGCTTCAAGAGCCCGTATTGACCCTATCGCGCGCGGTTGTGTTCTGTGCTGCGATTGATCGCAACGGGTTTATTCCTACCCATAATTTAAAATTCAGTGAACAGCAGAAATTAGGTGATCCTGCTTGGAATGCGAAACATTGCCGAAACCGCCGCATCTTTGATGATCGTGTCGGATTGGCCGCAGGCCAAAGCCAACGCCCATTTCTGTTGCAGGCCTACCGCCGTGACATGGGCAATGGCGAGTTCCGAATGATGAAGGATGTCTCTGCACCCATCACGGTCAATGGTCGTCACTGGGGCGGGCTGAGGTTGGCCTATTTGATTGACTAGGTCAAATCTTAGATGGGGCCATCACATCATGGCCCCATCCCAAGTGGCTTATCCCAAGACCTCTTTGATGGCCTCGGTCGTTACGCTAACGACAGTATCCGCTTCCTCGCGGCTGAGGCAGAGCGGCGGCGCATAGCCAATGATATCGCCCTGCGGCATGGCCCGTGCAATCACGCCGCGCCGCGCCATTGCGGCGACAATCTGTGGGGTGATCTTTTTGGCGGGGTCAAAGAAAGTGCGCGTGTCGCGATCCTCGACCAATTCCACCGCGCAAAGCATCCCATCACCGCGCACTTCGCCCACATGGGCATGCTCGGCAAGGGCGGTGCGCATGGCTTGGTTGAAATAGGCGCCCGTGTCACGGGCATTCTCAACCAAATTCAGGCTGTCCAAAAGTTTGATATTGGCAACACCTGCAGCCGCGCCGATGGGGTGGGCGGAATATGTCCAACCATGCCCCAAGGGGCCGAATTCATCGGTGCCGTCCTCAAGAACCTTCCAAACTTTGTTGGAAATAATGGATCCTGAGAGCGGCGCATAGGCCGAGGTTAGGCCCTTGGCGATGGTCATGATATCTGGAGTGATGCCATAATGGGGTGAGCCAAACATTGATCCCATGCGGCCAAAGCCCGTGACCACTTCATCTGCAATCAACAAGATGTCATGCTTTTGCAGAACGGGTTGGATTGCCTCCCAATACCCTGCGGGCGGCGGCACAATCCCGCCTGTTCCCAGTAAGGGTTCTGCGATAAAGGCCGCGATTGTGTCAGCACCTTCGCGGGCGATCAGCTCCTCAAGATCAGCCGCGCATTTGGCCGAGAATTCCGCCTCGGAGAGGCTGAGGTCATCACGGCGGAAGTAATAGGGGCTGGTCGTGTGCAAGACCGCATCAAAAGGCAGGTCAAATTTTTGATGGAACAGGCTCAACCCTGTCAGGGATCCCGACATCAGGCCTGAGCCGTGATAGCCGCGCCAGCGCGAGATGATCTTTTTCTTCTGCGGCAACCCACGGATATTGTTGTAATACCAAACCAGTTTGATGTTGGTTTCATTGGCATCTGATCCACCAAGCCCGAAATAGACCTTTGACATATGGTCGGGCGCACGATCCATGACCATCTGCGCAAGCGTGATTGAGGCCTCAGTGCCATGGCCTACATAGGCGTGGTAATATGCCAATTCGCGGGCTTGCTCGGCAATCGCCTCGGCCACTTCTTGACGGCCATAGCCGATATTCACGCAGTAAAGCCCGGCAAATGCATCCAAAAAACGATTTCCATCGCGATCGGTGATGTGACAGCCGCTTGCGGTTTGCACGATCCGATTAGGGCTTTCGCCGCGGGCGTGCTGCGCAAGATGTGTTGAGGGGTGCATGAAGTTGTCGCGATCCCATTTCGACAGCTGATCATTGGTAAGCATCGGCTTTGTCCTTTGTCATGTGGTTTGGCACGTTTGCCGCAAGCCTAAGGGAAAATCCGCCCCAGTGCCATGCCTTGCGGCGAAGTCATGGATCACAGACCCGACACTGTGATTGGCGCAAGCGACGTTTTTGGTGCAAGCAATGACGCGAAGCGGGAAGCGGTGGGCGCTGAATTATCGAAAACTTGGCCCACCAACAGGAGGCGGCAGATGGTTTCTCGTATTCATAACTTTCCAACCCAAGAATATCAGGCGCGTATTGCGCGCACACGCGCCGAGATGGCCGCGCGAAATTTGGATTTCATCATTGTAACGGACCCGTCCAATATGGCGTGGTTGACGGGCTATGACGGTTGGTCATTTTACGTCCATCAAGCAGTGCTCTTGGGCCATAAAGGCGAGCCGATTTGGTGGGGCCGCGCGATGGATGGATTGGGTGCCTTACGCACGGTCTGGATGTCAGATGACGCTGTGGTTGGCTATGATGACACCTATGTGCAAAACCCAGAAAAACACCCGCATGAAACCCTTGCAAGCCTGATCCATGATCATGGCGGCGTGCGAGGGCGCATTGGCGTTGAGATGGATAATTACTATTTCTCTGCTGCGGCCTATGCGGCTCTGGTGAAGGGGTTGCCGGATGCTGAATTTGTGGACAGCACAGGTTTGGTCAATTGGCAACGCGCGGTGAAATCCGAGCAGGAAATCACCTATATGCGCCGCGCTGCAAAAATAGTGGAGCGGATGCACGAAGTCATCCGTGAAACGGCCGAGCCCGGCATGCCGAAAAACGCCCTTGTGGCCGAGATTAGCCGCACGGGCATTTTGGGTGCAGATGGTCATTGGGGCGATTATCCCGCCATCGTGCCCCTGACCCCCTCAGGTGTGGATGCCACCGCCCCGCATCTGACATGGGATGACAAACCTATGGCTGCAGGCGAAGCGACCTTTTTTGAAATCGCAGGCTGTTATCGCCGCTATCATTGCCCTCAATCGCGAACCCTATTCTTGGGCGAGCCGCCTGAAAAATATCGCCGTGCTGAAGAGGCGGTGGTTGAGGCAATCCATGCAGGCCTTGAACAAGCGAAGCCAGGTAATTTCTGTGAAGATATTGCGAATGCCTTTAACAAAAAGCTCAATGAAATGGGGTTCGAGAAAGACAGCCGCTGTGGCTACGCGATTGGTCTAAGCTATCCGCCTGACTGGGGCGAGCGCACAATGAGCTTTCGGCGCGGGGATCGTTCCGTTCTTAAACCAGGAATGACCTTCCATTTCATGCCTGCTTTGTGGTTGGATGATGGCGGGCTTGAAATCACTGAGCCGATCCTGATCACCGAGACAGGTGTTGAATGCCTGTCTAACTTGCCACGCGAGGTATTTGTGAAATGACCCCAACCATTGCCCTTGATGGCATGGGCAAGGCGCATGGCCATTTGCGCCTGCCCCATAGCCGCGATGACAGCGCATGGGGCCATGTTATGATTCCGATATGCGTCATCGGCAATGGGGATGGCCCGACCGTTTTGTTGACGGGCGGCAATCATGGGGATGAGTATGAAGGGCCGATTGCCCTGCATGATTTGGCCTATTCGCTTGAGGCCTCTGATGTCGCGGGACGGGTCATCATTCTGCCGCAGATGAATACGCCCGCCTTTTTGGCGGCAAGCCGCACATCGCCGATTGATCAAGGCAATATGAACCGCGCCTTCCCTGGAAATGCGCGGGGCACGGTCACACAGAAAATCGCAGCATATCTCAACGATGAACTCCTGCCGCGGGTTGATGCGGTTTTGGATTTCCACTCAGGCGGCAAGACGTTGGATTTTCTGCCCTTTGCCGCAAGCCATGTCTTGTCCGATGCGGCTCAAGATCAGGCTTGTGCGCAGGCCGCCCGCGCCTTTGGCGCACCTTATACTGTTAAAATGCTTGAGATTGATGACACAGGTATGTTTGACGGCGCGGTTGAGCGCGCAGGGAAAACCTTCGTGACGACCGAGCTTGGTGGCGCAGGGATGGCGCGCGCGGAAACAGTCGCGATTGCCAAGCGCGGGGTGCGCAATTTTTTGGTTCATTTGGGCGTTGTGCAGGGCAAGGTAGAAGAGGCGCCAAGCAGTCTGTTAGATATGCCTGATGCGGATTGTTTTACCTTTGCCGAGATGAATGGGCTTTATGAACCCGTTGTTGATTTGGGCGCGCGCCTGCGCGCGGGCGATCTTGTTGCCCGCATTTGGCCTGTTGAGGCCACAGGCAAACCCCCGCTCGGCCTTCTGGCCAAGCGTGATGGTTTGCTTGTGGCCCGCCATGCACCTGGCTTGATCAAATCAGGCGATTGTGCAGCGGTCGTGGCTGTCGAGATGGGTGCCGCCTAATCTGCGCCCTCAACCTTGTGCAGGTCTTGCATGAGCGCGGGATCGACCCCACGCTGGGTGAGTTCGTAAGCCGTGTAAGAGAGCCATAACGCGAACTCACGCCCTTTGCGGATGTCTTGACGATTTTCGCCATCCTTGAAAGTGCGTGCGATCACTTCGCAGGCCTTTAGCACTATGCCGATCACATCGGACACGCGCACTTCGGGCCATTCTTTTGCAAGTTTTTTGGCGCAGTCGCTGAAATCTGATGTTTCAGACATAAGCAAAGCCAAAACTGCCTCAAGCAGTTCTTCATCTTCCATGGACATGTGGGGTTTTCCCGTACCAATTAATTATGGCCGGATTCTCCGAGCCGTATCCCGACAGGCTTTTCCTGCGGGCGCTCTGGTGCTGCACATGCCGTGCCAAGATGAATAAAAAAACCCCAAAATTTGAAAAACACTTTCCATGAATTTTGGTTAACTTCTCCGAAGCGGTGTTTTTGCCGTGGAAGGGGGGCATCTTGGGCGTTAGGGTGCGCCCATGTCTGCGTTGACCTTCTCCTCTGATCAGGCCGAGGCCTTTGATAATGTTGCCGCCATGTTGGCGGGGCATGGTGTGGACATTGAAGCTGAGACGATTACCCCAATCTCAGATGGCCAATCAGGCGTTCTGGCGATTACGGGAAAAGCGGGCTCTGGGAAAACAATGCTGTTATCGGCCTTGGTAAAAGGTCTTGAGGCCGCAGGGGTCGACCTGATCACAGGTGATTTCGAGCCGCGCCGCCGAAAAGACCGCAGGTCTGCTGCAATCCTTGCCCCCACCAATAAAGCCGCAAGCGTTTTGCGCATGCGCGGGGTGCCAGCCACAACGATCCACCGCATTCTGTATACGCCTGTTTATGACCCTGAATTTGAAAAGGTCGCAGAATGGCTGACAGGGCAGGGGGAAAGGCCGCAGATTGAAGCCCTGAGTGATGAGGCGCTCGAGCGCGCGCGCCTGACCTATGAAACCCATAAATCCGTTCCTGCAGCCTTGGCTGCAGCGGGCTTGCGTGGGTCGGATTTCATCACAGGCTGGAAACGGCGAGAGGAGCCATTGGATATCGGTCTGGTCGATGAGGCCAGCATGCTGGATGATAAGCAATTCACGGATTTGCGCGAGATATTTCCCGCGCTTGTTCTGTTCGGCGATCCCGCCCAATTGGCGCCCGTGGGGCAGTCTGGCAAAATGGTGTTCGAGCAGATCAACCAAAAAGCGGTTTTTTCCTTGGGCCGTATCCATCGCCAAGATGCAGATAACCCGATCCTTGATCTGGCCCATGCCTTGGGGGATCCCGCGCTTGAGTTCGAGCAATTTGAACGGATGATTGAACAGGCGGCCGCGCGGGATGAGCGCGTGGTTGTTTCGCCGCGCGCTGATAGTGATTTGATGGCCCGCAGCCCCGTTTTGGTTTGGCGCAATGCCACACGGGTGCGATTGATCACGGGCTTCCGATCGGTGCATGGCGCGCCCTCTGATGCGCTATTGCCAGGCGAACCTCTGATTTGTGATGGGATTGAATTGCCGCTGAAGCATCGCAAGAAGCGCATCGATCTGGAGGCGCGCGGATTGATTAAGGGGGCGCAGGTTGTCTATGTTGGGCCAGGCTCAAAACCTGGGTTTTCGCGCTTGCATGTCATAGGGGCCGAGGCGCCGCGCCTTTCGGCAGCCTCTATCGTGAAAATTGAACTGCCCGATGAGGAGGAACCATTCATCCCCTATGCCGCCCATATGGGCGCTGCGTTTTTGCACGGGGCTGCGGTGACGATCCATAAGGCACAAGGCAGCCAATGGCGCGATGTGCAGGTCTTTGCCCCTGATCTTTACGCGGCAAGCCGCATGGGCCGTGTCGAAGCGGGCCAACCATTGTGGAAACGCTTGGCCTATGTGGCGATTACGCGGGCCGAGAACCGCTTGATTTGGGTGACGCGCTATATGCTGTCAAAACCCAAAAGCCCGCTTGGGGTCGGTGATCTGGAGGTGCCAAGCGCGCCTTTGGTCTTAGATGCCCAATCAGGCGCGGATCATGCGGAATAGGGCGGAGACAAGCCACCCCACGGCAATGGCGATGAAGAGCGCCAAAAACCCGTAAAGCAACGGCTGTTCATTGGCGAGACGATAGGCTGCGCGCTCAATCCCGACTTTGCGAACGGCAATCGTGTTTTCATGTGCACTGATGACGCGCCCTTCACGGGTCAGGAAAATGCGCACCAAGTAATCTCCCTCAACCAAATTTGCGGGCAGGGCGATAGAGGTCGAAAATAGGGTGTCTTCCCGCAGATCGACACTGTTTTCATTGATCTGATAGAGGCCTTCTTCGGCGCGCAGACGGGCTAGGGCTTCGAGGAACCCACTGGCATGATCTGCGCCGCCAGCGACATTGCGAAACGCACGCGGCAGAGAGATGCTATAAAGCACATCAGACACACTGCTAATCGCGTCACGATAGGGGGCGCTGGTGGCGACAGCATAAAATGTTGGCGCAGCATCGATATGCGCAAAGGCGCGGTTGATCCAAATCCCGCCAAAGCGTTCCTTACGCCGCATTGTGACAGGGCGGCTTGGGCCTGCAACAGTCACCACGACCTCAAGGTCTGTATCGCGTGCAATGGGCGCTTCGCGCCGCACAGCACCAAAAATCAAAATTTCGGAACCAGAGAAATTGGTCGTAATCGAGATGCTGTCTTGGCTGAACCCTGCGACCACATCTTCGGCCCAGACCGGCAGAAGCGTGGTCAGATAAACTAAGACTGCGACAAGCATTCTCATCGTCCCACCCCCGCTTGGTAGGAGATGGAATAGAGCTCGGCGGGTTCGACCAAGAGATCAAAAGCCAGTTTTGCACAGACGATCAAAACGAGGCTTGCCAATAAAATCCGCAATTGCTCGGCCCGTAATTTTGTGCCGATCTGCGTCCCGATTTGCGCGCCAATCGCGCCGCCCACCAAAAGAACAATCGCCAAAACAATATCGACCGTGCGGTTCGTTGCGGCATGCATCACAGTGGCAAAGCCAGTGACAAAAATAATCTGGAACAGAGATGTGCCAACCACAACTTTGGTGGGCATTCCCAAGAGATAGATCATGACAGGCACCATGATGAACCCGCCACCGACCCCCATGATGGCCGCCAAAAGCCCGACAAACGCCCCTGCAATAAGTGGGGGGATTACCGATATATACAGCCCCGAAACACGGAATTTCATCTTGAAGGGAAGGGCATGAACCCAGTTATGTTTGCGCCGCTTGGGGGCTGTGCCATGGCGACTTTTGCGCAAGGCGCGTAGGCTTTCGACAAACATCATGCTGCCGATAATGCCCAAGAACACCACATAGGAAATCTGCACCACCAGATCGACCTGACCCATGGCGCGCAAAATCGCGAAAAGCTGCACACCTGCGCCCGCGCCGATCAAGCCGCCAATCAGCAAAACCACACCCATGCGCAAATCAACTGTGCGCCGCTTGAGATGGGCCATCACGCCTGAAACGGATGACGCCACGACCTGACTGGCGGATGTGGCAACCGCCACGGCGGGGGGGATGCCGATGAAAAACAGCAAAGGCGTGATCAAAAAGCCGCCGCCGACCCCAAACATACCTGACAATATGCCAACCAATCCGCCAATCCCGAGAATGGCAAAAGCGTCAACACTGACTTCGGCGATGGGCAGATAGATTTGCATAAGGGGGGCCGTTCATCACTCTTATCCCCTTACAGCACAGGCAGACAGTCGGGAAAAGTTAAATTTCTTTAACCATTTTTGAGATAGTGCCGCAAAAGGCTTTCGAATTTCTGCGCGCCCAAGGGGGCCATGGCCTTTGTATGGGCATGGCTGATGGCTTCATCAGACAGGCCCGCTGCCATGTTTGTGATGACCGATACCGCCGCGACCTCAAGACCTAAAAAGCGACACAAGATGACTTCGGGCACGGTCGACATTCCCACTGCATCTGCGCCAAGAATGCGGATAGCGCGAATTTCGGCGGGCGTTTCGAATGAGGGGCCAGAATACCACGCATAAACCCCCTCTGGCAGGTCGATGCCTTCGGACACCGCAGCCCTGCGCAGCGCGTCACGGATCACGGGGTTATAGGCGTCTTTCATCGGAACAAAGCGCGCATCATCCTCGACCCCGATCAACGGGTTGCGGCCCGAGAAATTGATATGATCATTGATCAGCATCACATCGCCAGGGCGGCACTCGGGCGTAAGGGAACCTGCGGCATTGGTGATCAACAGTTTCGAGCCGCCAAGCGCCTTGAATACCTCAAGAGGTAGGCGCATTGCATCAGCTTGGCCTTGTTCATAATAGTGAACACGGCCCCCGAAAATGAGAACGCGCCGCCCCTCAAGCTGACCTATCGCCAGTTGGGGCGAATGCCCTGACACGCTTGCATGGGGAAATCCCGCAAGATCGCTGTAGGGGATTTTGACCCCCTCAACCATATCGACCAAATGGCCAAGGCCCGAACCAAGGATCAGGCCGAGTTCAGGCGGTGTGTCCCCTGCGAGGGATTGTATCTGTCTGGTGAGGGCTTCAACGTTCTTTGACATAAGGCTCGCCTCCCGCGCGGGGGGGGATTGCACGCCCCACGAACCCCGCCAAAATTACAACTGTCAGAATATAGGGCAAGGCCTGCATGAATTGGACGGGGATCACGAGTCCTGCGATATCGATATTCTGATAGCGGTTGCCAACAGCATCCAGCAGGCCAAACAGGAAGCAGGCGGATAGCGCATACCATGGCCGCCATTTTGCGAAGATCAGTGCCGCCAGTGCGATAAAGCCTCGACCTGCACTCATGTCTTTGACAAAGCCCGCAGAAAGCCCAGTGGCCAGATAAGCCCCCGCAAGACCACAGAGCAGCCCGCAGATCAAAACCGCGCTGTAGCGCATCGCGGCCACAGAGATGCCCGCTGTGTCAACTGCGGCGGGGTTTTCTCCAACTGCACGCAAGCGGAGACCAAACCGCGTGGCATAAAGCAGCCACGCCGTGGCGGGAACAAGCGCTAGGGCCACATACACCAAGATCGAATGACCAGAGATCACCTCAGCATAAAGCGGGCCGAGATAGGGGATTTGTCCCAACGTTTCGGTAAAGGGCAAAGTGATTTCGCTAAAGCGCGCATTGCCCGTCAAGGAGGGCGTGCGCCCACCTTGGGCGAACCATGTCTGCGATATGACCACGGTTAGGCCTGCGGCTAGGAAATTAATCGCCACACCTGAGATCAGCTGATTGCCGCGAAAGGTGATTGACGCCAAGCCATGCAAGGCCGCCAACAGGCTAGAGGCGACAATCCCCGCCGCAAGACCAATCCAGACACTGCCTGTCACAAAGGCAATCGCTGCTGAGAAGAAAGCCGCGACCAACATTTTTCCCTCAAGGCCAATGTCGAACACGCCTGCACGCTCAGAGTAAAGCCCTGCAAGACAGGCCAAAAGGAGCGGGGTGCCAAGACGGATTGAACTGTCCAAAATTTGCAGGATCGTTGCGTAATCCATCACATATCCCCCGCTTGACGGGTGCGCGTGCGCGCAAAAAATGCCTCAAGGGGAAGACGCACCATCGTGTCCAAGGCCCCCGTGAACAAGATGACCAAGGCTTGGATGACCACGATCATTTCACGGCTGATTGCGGGGATGACGAATTCTAATTCCGATCCTCCTTGATAGAGTGCGCCAAAAAGTAAGGCCGCCAAACAGACACCAATCGGGTGAGAGCGCCCCATGAGGGCCACGGCAATCCCCACAAAGCCCGCGCCTTGCACGCTGCTGATAACCAGTCTTTCAGCCTCGCCCATAACCGAGTTAATCGCCATGAGCCCTGCAAGCGCGCCCGAGATCAGCATAGTGACGATGATAATCCGCACAGGCGAAATCCCTGCGTAAATCGCGGCCCGTTCCGAATGACCAAAGGCGCGGATCTCATAGCCAAGTCGCGTGCGCCAAATCAGAACCCACACCGCAAAAGCGGCCAAGAGTGCGACAAAGAAGGTCACATTCAACGGGGTTGAGGGGCGAAAGCCTAAAAAACCTGCGAATTGCGAGGCATTTGGCAAATGCACAGCCTCAGCAAAGCGCGCGGTTTCTGGTGCCATGGATCCAGGCACGCGGAACACATTGACCAAGAGGTAAACCAACAAAGCGGCCGCGATGAAGTTAAACATGATTGTGGTGATCACCACATGACTGCCGCGTTTGGCCTGCAACCATGCAGGGATAAGCGCCCAAACCGCGCCAAAGGCGGCGGCGGATAAGGTTGCAGCGAGCAATGCGATACTCCAATGGGGCCAAGCGACAGAGAGGCATATCACCGCCACCCCAAGCCCGCCCAATGTGGCCTGACCTTCACCGCCGATATTGAACAGGCGCGCATGAAAGGCCACCGCCACCGCAAGCCCCGTGAAGATGAAATTGGTGGCGTAGAACAGGGTATACCCCCACCCATAGGCGGAGCCCACCGCGCCTTGCACCATCACCGCCATCGCGTGAAACGGGTTTTCGCCGATTGCCGTGACCACAAGCCCTGAAACAATCAGCGCCAAAAAAATGCTGATGACAGGAACCAGAAAAATATCGGCCCATTTTGGCATGCGTTCCATCACGCGGCCCCCTTTGTGAGGCCTGCCATCAACAGGCCCAGTTCCGCCTCATCGGTTTTGGCGGCATCGCGCTCGCCCATGATTTGGCCGTCAAACATCACCGCGACCCGATCGGCAAGCCCCATGATCTCGTCCAATTCGACCGAAACCAAAAGAATGGCACAGCCCTGATCACGCAAGGCAATGATCTGACGATGGATGAATTCAATCGCCCCAATATCGACACCGCGGGTCGGCTGCCCAATCAGCAGTAGATCGGGCGTATGGGCCATCTCGCGCGCGACCACGATTTTTTGTTGATTGCCGCCCGAGAAATTGCGCGCAGGCAACATAATGTCAGGTGGACGAATATCGAATTGCGCCATTTTCTCGGCGCAATCTTTTTGGATTGCGGCATTGTCCATCAAGATTGCACCCGCCTGATAGGCCGCGCGTTCATGATAGCCAAAGGCAATATTTTCCCATGCCATAAAGGGCATAATCAGCCCTGCGGTTTGGCGATCTTCGGGGATATGGGCAATACCCATTTGCCGCCGAGCGCGGCCATTTGCAGTGGCGCCAGATAGGGGCAGAGGTGCGGATTTATAGAGGGCTGCGCCTGCGCTTGCATGGCGCATACCGCCCAGAATCTCCAAAAGCTCGGATTGGCCATTGCCTGCCACACCCGCGATCCCCAGAATTTCACCTGCGCGCAGTTCTAGGTTGATATCCTTCAGGCGCGCCACGCCGCTTGCATCCACGAAAGACAGGTTTTGCACCTCTAGCACGATGTCCTTGGGGCGCGCGGGTTCTTTTTCGACCCGCAGTAGAACTTTGCGCCCTACCATCAGTTCGGCCAAACCCTCAGGCGTGGTGTCTGCGGTTTTGACAGTGGCGGTCATCTCGCCACGGCGCATCACGCTGACAGTATCCGTAATCTCCATGATCTCGCGCAATTTATGGGTGATCAGGATGATGGTTTTCCCTTCTTCGCGAAGGCGGCCCAAAATCCGAAACAGTTGGTCTGCCTCTGCAGGGGTCAACACCCCTGTGGGCTCGTCCAAAATCAAAATATCCGCTTCGCGATACAGCTGTTTGAGAATTTCGACCCGCTGCAAATGGCCGACCGATAAATCCTCAATCACCGCATCGCCATCAACCTTGAGCCCATATGTCTCGGAAAGATCCGCCAGTGCTTTGCGGGCTTTGGCAATCGAGCCGTGCAAGAGCCCGCCTTCCTCTGCGCCAAGGATGATGTTTTCCAGAACTGTGAAATTCTCAACCAATTTGAAATGTTGGTGCACCATCCCAATACCCGCCGCGATGGCGGCTTGGCTGTCGGTGATCTCGACCGCGCGTCCATTGATGAAAATCTCACCCTGATCCGCGCGGTAGAACCCATAAAGAATGGACATCAGCGTGGATTTGCCCGCGCCATTTTCCCCCACAATCCCGTGGATCGTGCCGCGCGCAACTGTCAAAGAAATATCTTTGTTGGCCTGCACAGGCCCGAAGGATTTTGAAATCCCTCTCAATTCAATGGCGGGTGCGGAGGTCATAGGGTGTCCTTGCCTTTTGGTGCAATGCGAGAGGGGCGAAGAGGGTATGATCCGCTTCGCCCCCGCATCTGTCACGCGCAAATTGCGCGCGTGTCGTTATTGCATCTGCACGGGGCAGCTGCCGTCATCGGTGTAGTTGTGAACCGCAATTTCACCCGCGATGATCGCCTCACGCGCGGCATCAACAGCGGCCTGCATTTCAGGGGTGATCAGAGCCGCGTTATTTTCGTCCAACGCATAGCCTACGCCATCTTCGGCCAAGCCCAACACAACCAAACCTGGCTGAACGTTTTCGCCTGCGCTGAATGCGTTATAAACGGCAACGTCAACGCGCTTAAGCATCGAGGTCAGAACCGAACCAGGGTGCAGGTGGTTTTGGTTGCTGTCCACACCGATAGAGTAAACGCCAGCATCGGTTGCGGTTTGCAATACGCCCACACCTGTGCCGCCGGCGGCTGCGTAGATCACATCAGCACCACGGTCAATCTGACCACGGGTCAATTCACCACCACGCACAGGATCGTTCCACGCGTCAGGCGTGGTGCCGGTCATATTGGACAGCACCGTCACATCTGCGTTGGCAGCCACGGCACCTTGGGCATAGCCACAGGCAAAACGAGAGATCAAAGGAATGTCCATGCCACCGATAAAGCCAACAGTGCCGCTTTCCGAGGCCATGGCCGCCAACATGCCAACCAAATAGCTGCCTTCATGCTCGCGGAAAATGACTGATTGCACATTTGGGGCATCGACAACGCCATCGATGATGACGAATTTTGTGTCAGGGTATTCTGGGGCGAGAACTTCTAACACGGAACCCCATGCGAAGCCTGCCATCACGATTGGGTTGGAGCCGTTTTCCGCAAAGCGGCGCAGGGCTTGTTCGCGCTGTGCGTCATTTTGCAATTCGATTTCTTGGTAGCTGCCGCCTGTTTCGCTGGCCCATGCTTCGGCACCACCAAATGCAGCTTCGTTGAAGGAGCGGTCAAACTTGCCGCCGAGATCGAAAATCAGCGCTGGATCAGCAAAGGCACCAGTCGCGCCCAAAGCGAGGCCCGCTGCAGCGCCCATCAAAGATTTCAATGCGCGTGAGGATTTTGTCATTGTGTTACTCCTGTTGTGCAAAGCCCTATTTGCAGCTTCCAATAAGCGGCAGAAATCAATGGGGCCTGTTTATTAATTGGCACCTATAAAGCGGGGCTTGCGCGAAATGGTCAATAAGATTCGCGCAGCTATCCACCGCTTTATGGCATGTGCCTTAAATTCAGGCCTTGCCGCTTTGATCAGTAGAAAAACGTCTTTGCCAAGAGGATCGCATCACCAAATGCACCGTTTTTGTAGCGGTAATAGTTTTTGCGCAGGCCCGTCTCATCAAACCCCGCAGATGCATAGAGGGCGCGCGCGGCATGGTTGGTGCTGTCGACCTCAAGAAAGATATCTTCTACGCGCGCCTCTTGCGCATGCGCCATCAATTCCTGCAACAAAACGCGCCCAAATCCCTTACCTTGATGGCTTGGGTCAACCGCGATGGTTAGGATTTCTGCCTCAGGTGGCACGATCCGCAAAACGGCAAAGCCGTGGTCGTGATGGCAGATGGTCATGTTGCGCGCCACGAGTAGCTCTTCAAAATCTTTGCGCGTCCACGCGCCACCTCTGCTAAAGGCACGAGCGTGTAAGGCGGCCATTTGGGTGGCGGTGCGGGTCACAGCAAACGTGGCCCATAGTCGCGCGCGGGGGCTGCATCCGCCGCGCGCAAGTAAAGCGGCGCAGGGCGCGGAAACGGCATATCCGTCGCGCGTTTTGCCTCGGCAATGTGGGCGATGGCCGTGGCAATCATGACAGGTGGGGCGACATAGGTTCGCCCATAAGCATCGGCAATTTGCGGCCCCAGACTGCCTGTGACCTGCTGAGCCAGTTCACGAGCAGAGAGCGTGTTCAAGCTGACAAGCCGCGCCTCATCTGCGCGGCCCTGATCATCAAAGCTTTGCAGATAGGCCTCATCACGGCGGGCATCTTCGATCACGCTGAGCGGGCCCTTGATCCCATAACGGCGCGCCTCAAAAACAGAGACACCAATCGCAGGTCGCGCTAAGGCCAGTGCAAGACCACGGGCGGCTGAGACGGAAATGCGAAGGCCTGTGAAATTGCCCGGCCCGATGCCGACACCAATGGCACCCAAGTCTTCGGCTGTTTTGCCTGCTTCTGCGAAAATCTCATCGACCAAAGGCATCAGGCGTTCCGCCTGACCTTTCGCCATTGGTTCAAACCGCGCAGCAAGGACTGCGCCCCCGTCTACCAAAGCGGCCGCGCAATGCGCGGCCGATGTATCTATCCCTAAGCAAAGCAAGGGGGATTAGACCGTGACAGGGCGCACTTCCACCACTTCGGGGATGTAATGGCGCAACAGATTTTCAATACCCATTTTCAGGGTCAAGGTTGATGAGGGGCAGCCCGCGCAGGCCCCTTGCATATGCAGATACACCACCCCACGATCAAAGCCGTGAAAGGTAATGTCGCCGCCATCTTGCGCCACAGCAGGGCGCACACGGGTGTCGAGCAATTCTTTGATCTGACCCACGATCTCGGCATCCTCGCCGCTGTGGTCAGCATGGCCCCCTGCGGCGGGCCCCTCATCCCCCATCACGGGCGCGCCAGACTGAAAATGCTCCATAATCGCGCCAAGAAGGGCCGGCTTGATATGATCCCATTCGATTGTATCGGCCTTGGTCACAGTCACGAAATCGGTGCCAAAAAATACCGCCGTCACGCCATCAACCGCGAAAATGCGCGCGGCAAGTGGCGATTTATCCGCCGTCTCGCGCGATGGAAAATCGGCTGTGCCCATGTCCAGAACGGTTTGCCCTGGCAAAAACTTCAGCGTGGCTGGGTTCGGGGTGGATTCCGTTTGAATAAACATTGGGCTATCTCCTGCGCGCAAGCATGAGCCTGATATGATATGACACCCTCGATAAGTCAAGTTTTAGAATAGTTCTAAAACTTAGCAATCAGGTGATCTGCTCAAGCTGTTCTTTGGTCAACTCACCTGGAACAATTGTGATCGGCGCGGGCAAACTGCCGGCCTGTTTCGTCAATTGCGTGACCAATGGGCCAGGCCCACCCTTGCCCGATCCTGCCCCAAGAACCAACACACCAATATTGGGATCATCGTGAATATGGGCGAGAATTTCTTGGACAGGTTCCCCCTCACGGATGGCGAGACTGGGATCAATCCCCTGTCGGTCGCGCATCCATTTTGCAAACACTTCGAAATGTGCCTCGATCCGTTCCCGCGCTTCGGCGCGCATCAAATCGCCAATGCCGATCCAGTGTTGGAATTCCTCAGGTGGGATGATGGAGAGGATTTCAACCGCACCCTTGGTGTTGGCTGCCCGCATCGCGGCAAAGCGCATCGCGTTAAGACATTCACGCGTGTCGTCTAGAACCACCAGAAACTTGCGCATCTTTCCATCCCCTCTCACCGCGTCAAAGGATGCGCATTTGCACGCCCCATTTCAACAACAAACGCGTGATGCTTTACGAGGTCGCCTCGCTGCGTGCCCAATCCCAATAGAGATCGCGCGCTTTCAAGCTGATGGGTCCGATCTCATAGGTGATCTCGTCAAAGGCGCTGACAGGGGTGATTTTTTGCAAGTTACCCGTCAAAAACACCTCATCGGCGCGGCGGAAATCATCAAAACTGAGCACGGTTTCAACCACCGTGATGCCATTTTCGCGCATGTTTTTGATATGGCGCGCCCGTGTTATGCCTGCCAAAAATGTGCCATTTGGAATTGGCGTATAGACCACGCCATCGCGCACCATAAAGACGTTTGCGGTGGCGGTTTCCGCAACATTCCCCATCGCATCGGCCACAAGTGCGTTGTCAAAACCCTTGGTTTTCGCCTCAAGAAGCATCCGCGCATTGTTGGGGTATAGGCAGCCTGCTTTTGCGTTAACCACATTATCCGCCAAGACGGGGCGGCGGAAGGATGTGGTGGTCAGGCGCACGGTTTTCTTGGGGTCGGGCATTGGGATTTCTTCAAGGCTGATCGCAAATCCTGTTGCGCCCGCCTTTGGCAATATCCCCAATTCGCCCCCATCAAGCGCCCAATACATGGGGCGAATATATACGGCGGCATCCGCGGGATAGCGCGCCAATCCTTCCCAAATGATTTCAAACATGGCCTTCGGGCTATGGCTTGGCGTGATCATCAACGCCTCGGCAGATCTGTTGACCCTTGCGCAATGCGCCATCAAGTCTGGCGCAAGCCCGTCCACATAGCGCGCGCCGTCAAACACATTCGAGCCAAGCCAAGCG
The DNA here is from genome assembly GCA_015693905.1 of Rhodobacterales bacterium HKCCA1288. Lineage (NCBI taxonomy): Bacteria > Pseudomonadati > Pseudomonadota > Alphaproteobacteria > Rhodobacterales > Rhodobacterales bacterium HKCCA1288. The sequence goes on from CP065161.1 coordinate 2,289,613, forward strand.
CCATGATCAGCGGCGCGGATGACAGGGATATCCCCATCATGCCACGCGCCGTTGAAATAGGTTTTTATATTGCTGCCAGTTGCCATGAGTGATCCTCCTCATGGCTACCTATAGGCTGCTTCAGCCCGTTGGGCCAGTCGCAAAGCCCAATTGATATTCCATCGCTGATGACGCGGGTTTTGGGCCAGCTTTCGGATCTTGAGCAGGCTTTGCCGCCTGTGGTGCTGCGCCCAATTTGGGCGACTGCGGTGTTCCATTCTTCGATATCGTAGTCATGTCGAACCTCCGTTTCGTGTGAACCGTCGACCGAAATCAGCCAACGGAGGTTGAGGGCGCAAAAGCGCCCTGCCTTAGGATGCGTGCAAACCTTAACAACGGTATGACAAAGAAAGTGTTAAGCGCGGCACTATTCTTGCCGCGTTTGCAAAATATACGCCGCAATGCAGCAAAAAGTCAAGCCTCCGCCAAGAGCGCCTCTAGATCAAGCGGGGCGTTGACCATCTCCAATGCGCCTGATGCATCGCGGGGCCAATCAGCAGGCGCGCGGTCGCGGTAGAGTTCAATCCCATTGCCATCGGGGTCAGAAAGATAAAGCGCCTCAGACACGCCATGATCCGCTGCCCCTTCAAGCTGCACACCTTTGGCAACCACATTCGCTAGGGCACGGCCAAGGCTTTTGCGGTCAGGATAGAGAAAAGCCACGTGGTAAAGACCAGCCGCCCGCCGCGGTGCGGGGCCAGCCCCCGCGGATTCCCACGTGTTAAGGCCAATATGGTGGTGATACCCCCCGGCCGATAGAAATGCCGCTTGGCGGCCATAGCGTTGTTTAAGCTCTAACCCCAAGACATCGCGATAAAATGCGATAGAGCGCTCAAGATCGGTGACTTTCAGATGGACATGGCCAATGGCCAAGCTGTCAGGTGCAGTATATGTCATGATGTTCTCCTTTGCAGGCAATCTGCCCCCAAAGCACGCGCACATAAACTGACCATTTCGCAGGGGTTCTGTGCAAAAATGCACTAACGGCGTCTAGCTGCGCACCATCCCGACAATGTCATAGGCCTGCGCCAAAATCGGCGCTGCAATTTCGCGCGCACGTTCTGCACCGCGACCGAGAATGCGATCAATTTCGGCCTGATCCTGCATCAGGCGCGCCATTTCTGCCGAGATTGGGGCAAGTTTTTCCACAGCCAAATCAGACAGCGCCATTTTGAAATGACCAAAGAGCGCGCCTTGATGCTGATCCAAAACGGCCTGCGGATCAATTTCTGCCAAAGCGGCATAGATATTGACCAGATTGCGGGCCTCGGGCCGCGCCGCCAGTTCGGCCAATACATCCGGCAGCGGATCAGGGTCCGTCTTCGCCTTGCGGATTTTCTTGGAAATCGCATCCGCATCATCGGTCATATTGATCCGACTTGCATCTGCGGGGTCGGATTTCGACATCTTCTTAGTGCCGTCTTTTAGGCTCATAACCCGTGTTGCCGCCCCTTCAATCACGGGCTCAGCGATCGGGAAGAAGTCGACCCCAAAATCATGGTTGAACTTGGCCGCAATATCGCGGGTCAGTTCCAAATGTTGTTTTTGATCTTCGCCGACTGGCACATGGGTGGCGTGATAGACCAAAATATCGGCGGCCATCAGCGCGGGATATGCGAATAACCCAAGCGAGGCGTTTTCGGCGTTTTTGCCCGCTTTGTCCTTCCATTGGGTCATGCGGCCCATCCATCCCATGCGAGCCACGCAATTAAACAACCACCCAAGCTGCGCATGTTCAGGCACTTGGCTTTGATTGAAGAGGATGGATTTTTCTGGATCAATCCCTGCGGCAATGAAGCCCGCACAAAGCTCGCGGGTGTTTTTCGTAAGGTCACTTGGGTTCTGCCAAACGGTAATCGCGTGCATGTCCACCATGCAATAGATGGTCTGAAATCCGCCTGCCTCTTGCATATCTACAAAACGCTTCATCGCGCCCAAGTAATTCCCAAGGGTCAGCCCGCCCGAAGGTTGGATGCCGGAAAAGACGCGTGGTGTGAATTTTGTCTCAGCCATTGGTGACCTATTGCGGTTGTGATTGGATGCCAGAAGAAAATCATTCCACAATACTGGCATTTGCCTTGCGCATCGCTTACCCACGAGGCGCAACAAGGTCAACCGAAGGTGCAGCCATGGATCAAGAGAATAATAGCCTGTTCAACGACCTTCACCCAGTCGTTCTTGGTTTGGCTGTGGTGATCTTCGGCCTTGAGGTGATGTTTCAGCTGGCCACTGCTGGGCTTTTGGGCGGGTCAGGCGGGATTGGGTGGCGCATGGCCGCGGTGCGGGATTATGGCGTGTTCCACGAAATTGCCGCTTGGATGTTTGCCAATAACAGCTATCCCGCACATGATCTGATGCGTCTTGTGACCTATCCGCTGATCCATGGCGGTTTTATTCATGCCGTGTTCGTGAGCGTGTTCATATTGGCCATTGGCAAAATGGTGTCACAGGTTTTCTCAGGGCTGTCGATCTTGGTTCTGTTCTTTGCGGGTTCCATCATCGGGGCTTTGGCCTTTGTGGGCTTGTTAAACAGCACCTACCCCCTGATCGGCGGGTATCCGGGTGTCTATGCTCTGATCGGTGCCTTCACCTTCATCCTCTGGGCCAATATGGGTCGGACAGGCGACAATCCGATGCGTGCTTTTTCCCTGATTGCAATGCTTTTGGGCATTCAAATCTTATTCGCTTTTTTGCAAGGCGATTGGGGCAGCGTGGTCTCTGATCTTTCAGGATTTGTGACAGGATTTGCTCTGTCTTTTGTATTGATCCCAGGGGGGTTGGCCTTGCTTTTGCAACGCCTTCGCAAACGCTAATCTAGCGGGCGGCAGCCACGATTATTGGCTGAATAGGGGATGTTGTTACCACCGCTTGTGGCGTGTTTGTGGTCATGGCCAAGATGGCCAAGCCAAAAATCACCGCAAGCGGCGCGTGAAGGATCAACCCGCGAGAAATGCTGTCACCTCATGCGATTGCGCCTCAAGGGATTTGCGCATCTTGGCAAATGCGGCAGCCTCAAGTTGGCGCACACGTTCCTTGGACAGGCCCAGTTCTTCGCCCAAGGATTCCAATGTGCGCGGTTCATCCCGCAATTTGCGTTCGCGCACAATGAACCGCTCGCGCTCGTTTAATGATGACAAGGCATTCAACAACCATTCGCGCAGTTGCGCGCGGTCGCGGGCGTGCTCAACCAAATCGGCAGCCTGTTCGCTGTCATCCTCAAGCGTGTCGATCCATTCGCGCCCCTCATCCTCAACAGATTGCGTGGCGTTCAAAGAATAATCAGACCCTGCAAGGCGACCTTCCATCATCTCAACATCATGCAGCGGCACGCCGACCTCTGTGGCGATCATCTGCAACAATTGATGCTTGTCGAGGTTTTGGCCTGCGGCCATTGCCTCGCGTTCGATGCGCGTCTGCACGCGGCGCATATTGAAGAAAAGTGATTTTTGGCTGGAGGTAGACCCCGTGCGCACCATCGACCAATTGCGCATCACGTAATCTTGGATAGATGCCTTGATCCACCACACGGCATAGGTTGAAAACCGCACGCCACGATCAGGGTCAAATTTATCTGCCGCCTTCATCAAGCCCAGACCCGCCTCTTGGATCAGGTCATTCATCGGCGCGCCGTAGCGCTTGAATTTCGCGGCCATGGAAATCGCAAGGCGCATATAGGCCGTCACCAGACGGTGCAAGGCTTCCTCATCTCGATGATCGCGCCAAGCATAGGCCAGCCGCAATTCCGTCTCTGCGTCTAACAGTTCCGCTTTCATCGCACGGCGCGAAAGCGCTTTTTCTCCACCCATGTCCAAAGCCATAACGCACCCCCTGTTGGCGTATCATTTTTGGCAGTGTCTTGTTCCGCATCTTGTGCGGTTCTATTGGTGTTACGCGGCAGCATGATGAATGGATCACTTTTGGTGAGGAATTTCTTTTGACGGGTTTGGCGGGTTTGACATTGGTTTTTGGCGGTGCGGCGTCTGGCAAGTCGCGCTTTGGCGAGGATTTGGTGCTGAATACGGGGCTGTCGCCCGTTTATCTCGCGACAGCACAGGCCCACGATGCCGAGATGGAAGCCAAAATCGCCAAGCATAAATCCGCGCGTGCGGCGGCCCAGTGGCGCACAGTCGAAGTGCCGACCGATATTCCTGCGGCTCTGACACAACTGCACAAAAGCGAGGCCGTGTTGATTGATTGCGCCACGCTGTGGTTGGCCAATTTGGGTATGACTAAACGGGACTGGCGGGCTGAATGGGCGGCGCTGGCCCGCGCCATAGCTAATTGCCCGGCCCCTGTTGTCATTATTTCGAACGAGCTTGGAATGGGCGTTGTGCCAGATCATCCCCTCTCGCGGGCCTTTCGTCAGGATCAAGGGGAATTGAACCAAGCCATTGCTGCTGCAGCGGATCTTGTGGTGATGGTGGCCGCAGGTCTGCCTCTCGTCCTCAAAGGGCAATTGCCAAAGGGGCAGGGGTGATGCGCCGTGCCTTTTGGCTGCGTCATGGGCCGACCCATGCCAAGGTGATCACGGGGTGGCGTGACGTTCCTGCTGATCTCAGCGATCACGCGCAAATCGCGCGGCTTGATGCCTATCTTCCCGCACAGGCCGTGATGATTTCCTCTGACCTCATCCGTGCTAAGGCCACTGCAGATGCGCTATCGCCGCGCCTGCGCCTGCCTCATGAGCCTCATTTGCGCGAATTTCATTTTGGCGAATGGGAGGGGCAGGGGTTTGATGCGGTTAGCCAATCTGCCCCTGAACTTTCGCGCGCCTTTTGGGAGGGGGGGGAAGACATCTGCCCGCCCAACGGGGAAAGTTGGGCGATGGTCATGGCACGGGTGAGCCGCGCGTCTGATCGCGTTCTGGCGCAGCACCCCGATCAAGATGTGATCTTTACATGCCATTTCGGCGCAATCCTAACGCAAATCGCGCGTCATTCAGGGCTAAGCGCATATCAGGCTTATGCCCATACCATCCCCCCTCTCTCGGTCACAGAATTTCACCAGAGAGAAGGCAGATGGTTTGTTGTGAGAATCGGGTATTGCCCCTAGCGGTGGTGTCCTTGGCACAGGATGGGGTGAGGCATGACATACAGGCTTTTGATCGGGCAACGATCCTATTCCAGTTGGTCACTTCGGGGTTATCTGTGCTTTGCGCTTTTCGATATTCCCGTGACCCTCGAAGAGGCCGTGATCTACAGCCCTGACTTTGCTGCACAGGTTCGTGCCTTTGGCGGTGGGTCAAGCGTGCCTGCCGTGGCCACGGAAAACGGCACTATCTTACGCGATAGCCTGTCCATTGCGTGGCATTTGAGCGAGGCTTTCCCGCGACATGGTCTGTTGCCCCGAGATGATGCTGCGCGGGCTGAGGCGCAAAATCTTATCGCTGAAATGCATGCGGGCTTTGGTGCCTTACGCAATGCGTGCCCGATGAATCTACGCACGGCTTGGGCCGATTTCGTTCCCAGTGACGCGGTGATGGCCGATCTTGCGTGCCTTGAGGCCCGCTTGGGCGCCGCGCTTGAAAAATCGGGCGGGCCTTTCCTATTTGGCGCGCCTACAGTGGCGGATGCATTTTATGCACCTGTCGCCATTCGCATTGCAGGCTATGGTCTGCCCGTCAGCGCGCGCCTGCGGGCCTATGTCAACGTCATCCTTGCTCTGCCTGCGATCCAAGAGTGGCGCGAGGCGGGTCTTGCACAGGATGAAGAGGTGTCTGTTTATGACATGGCCCCGCTTGAGCGGCGGCGGTTTCCACAGCAAATTTGAATTAACCACCCGCTAACCATGTGCCGCCTATGCTGCGGCCTATGTTTGACGCGCCCAACCCATCTTCGCTTGCCACGATCCACACCGTCAGCTTTGAGGGGTTGGAGGCGCGGCGCGTTGAGGTGCAATGCGCGGTCACGGCGGGCACGCCGCAATTCAACATCGTGGGCTTGCCCGACAAGGCCGTGACTGAAGCAAAGGAGCGTGTCCGCACCGCTCTGACGCATATGGCGATTGCCCTTCCTGCCCGCCGGATCACGATAAATCTGTGCCCCGCAGACCACCCCAAGGAAGGGGCGCATTATGATTTGCCGATTGCCTTGGCGCTGTTGGCCGCACTTGGCGTGATCCCAAAAGATCGCAGTGAGGAAGCGTTGGCTTTGGGCGAGTTGTCGCTCGATGGCAGGCTTCTGCCTGTGTTGGACAGCTTACCCGCTGCCTTGGCCGCAGGCGAGGATGGGCGGGTTTTACTCTGCCCTGCCGCATGTGGCGCAGAGGCGGCATGGGTCGGGGCAACGGCCGTATTCGCCGCGCGCGATTTGGCGCAAATGATTGCGCACCTCAACGACAAGCGCCCTCTTTTGCCCGCAGAACCGGGTGAGGTGCGGGGTGGGGATCACACCACCTGTTTCTCCGAGGTGCGTGGACAAGAGCGCGCCAAGCGTGCGCTGGAGATTGCAGCCGCAGGGCGCCATCATGTTTTGATGATTGGCCCGCCCGGATCGGGAAAGTCGATGTTGGCCAGTCGAATGTCCACCATCTTGCCACAACTCAGCGCGTCCGAAGCCTTGGAAACCTCGATGATCCATTCCATCGCAGGGCTTTTGGATGAGGGTGGCATTTCGCGGGATCGGCCCTTTCGCGCGCCCCATCATACGGCCTCAATGGCGGCACTTGTCGGGGGTGGACGGCATGCGAAACCGGGCGAGATCAGCTTGGCTCATAACGGGGTTCTGTTTTTAGATGAGTTCCCTGAATATCCGCGCCCCGTTTTAGAAACTTTGCGCCAACCCATTGAGACGGGTGATGTTCATGTGGCGCGCGCCAATGCGCATGTCAGCTACCCGTGCAGGTTTTTACTTGTGGCGGCGGCAAACCCCTGCCGCTGTGGTCAGCTTTATGACGCAAACGCCGCCTGTTCGCGCGCGCCGATCTGTGGATCTGATTATCTCGGTCGGATCTCTGGCCCGCTGATGGATCGGTTTGACATCAGGCTTGAGGTGCCCGCCGTAGCCTTTAGTGATCTTGATCTCCCGCCTGCGGGGGAGACATCCGCCATTATCGCGGCGCGTGTGGCTGCCGCCCGCATGCGTCAAACTGCGCGGTTTGAGCGATTGGGGGTGGAGGCGCGGGTGAATGCCGATGCCACAGGAAAATTGCTAGAGGAGATCGCGCAGATCACCCCTGCCGCACGCGCCGTGATGACACGGGCGGCAGAGCGGTTTGGACTATCGGCGCGTGGCTATCACCGCGTATTGCGTCTGGGGCGCACCATTGCGGATTTGGCAGCATCCGACAAAACCGAAGAGGCGCATATCCTCGAAGCGGTCAGTTATCGCATCAGCACAGGGCGTGAAGATTAGCCCGCACGCCGTGCCTCGATGGCTTGCCAAATGATTTCGGCGACATTGATTCCGTCAAAGCGTTCTAACTCTTGAATGCCCGTAGGTGAGGTCACGTTAATCTCGGTTAGGTAATCGCCGATCACATCAATCCCCACAAAAATCTGGCCTTTTTCGCGCAGCAGCGGGCCAATTTTGGCGCAGATCTCATGTTCACGCGCGGTCAGCCCGATTTTTTCAGCCCGTCCGCCAACATGCATATTTGATCGGGTTTCGCCTTCGGCAGGCACGCGGTTGATCGCCCCAACGGGCTCGCCGTCAATCAAGATGATCCGCTTGTCCCCCGCCGTCACATCAGGCAAGAATTTTTGCGCAATCAGGGGTTCGCGGCTGATAGAGGTGAACATCTCATGCAAGGAATTGAGGTTGCGATCCGTAGGTTCAAGACGAAACACGCCCGCGCCACCATTGCCGTAGAGCGGTTTGATGATGATATCCCCATGGCGCGCGCGGAACTCACGCAAAGCACCAATATCGCGGGCGATCATAGTGGGCGGGGTTAAATCGGGGAATTCCAGAACCAACAATTTTTCAGGATAATTGCGCACCCAAAACGGGTCATTCACGATCAAGGTTTTGGGATGAATCCGTTCCAAAAGATGGGTGGTGGTGATGTAACCCATGTCAAAAGGCGGGTCTTGGCGCAAAAGCACCACATCCCAATCGCCTAGGTCGATGGTCTGTTCTGCCCCAAGGGTGAAGTGGTTCCCTTTTTCGCGGCGCAAGGTGATCGGCCACCCGCGCGCGCAGACACGACCCTCGTCAAAAAACAAACGGTCTGGAGTGTAATAAAACAGCTCATGCCCCCGCGCCTGTGCCTCCAGCCCCACGCGAAACGTGCTATCCGCGTCAATGTTAATAGGCGCGATTGGATCCATCTGAATTGCGACTTTGAGTGCCATGTCTCACCCCGTATCTATACCCACCCTTTCATGGCCTTTGGCAGGGGGGGACGCAATGCCCAATTCATGTGAGGCAGGCTATTCGAGAAACGCATTCGCGATGATGTGAACCTGTCCGATCTGGTTGAGGGCTGCGAGATCATAACGGCAAGGGGTCGCAAGGCCCATGGGACAAAGACCTAAATACTCATCACCTGTCTGTAGGATGCGCGCCCTTTGTGCGGGGCTAACCCGTGATGCAGCGGTGTCAAAATCCCGCGATTTTTTAACTTCCACAAAAGTTATTTCGCCTGATTTTTCGAAGATCAGATCTATCTCGCCGCCCCGCCCGCGCCATCGCCGCGCCCGCAAGTGATAGCCATGGGTTTCATAGAGCCGCGCCACCTGATACTCGGCTGAAAGCCCCGCAAGATAGGCGGTTTTCCCGCTCACGGATCCGCGTCCAAGGACAGACCCAATTGATAAACATCGCGTTTCGGCAGGCCCAGTTCGGTTGCCACCTGTGCCGCAGCCTCTTTCAGCCGTGCAGTCTTAAGTCGCGCCCGAAGCGCCGTAATCACGGTGGCCTCATCAGCGGCCTGCTTTTCCGCGCGGTCAATGACAAGCACGATCTCACCTTTCAATGCTCGATCTTCGATCGCCGCAATCACATCTGCAAGCGATCCGCGAATGACCTCCTCAAATTTCTTGGTCAATTCGCGGCACAGAGCGATCTGGCGATCTTGGCTCCAAATCTCGGCCATCTCGTTTAACAATTTATGAATGCGCTTCGGGCTTTCATATAAGATCAGCGTTGTTTGGGTCTGATCCAAATCTTGCAGAAATTTGCGCCGTTCCCCTGATTTTGGGGGTGGGAAGCCCGCAAAAAGAAAGCGGTCACTGGGCAAGCCCGACACGGTCAGTGCGGCCAATGAGGCGGATGCCCCCGGTGCGGTGGTGACCATATGCCCATCCGCAATGGCAGCACGCCCCAAGGCAAAACCAGGGTCGGCCACCAACGGCGTCCCTGCCTCTGATGCATAGGCCACGGATTTTCCTTCGCCCAAAAGGGACATGATCTTTGGCCGCATCTCTGCGCCGTTATGATCGTGATAGGGCAAGACTGCGCGGCCATTCAGCGCCACCCCATGGATTTCCATCAAATGGCGCAAGGTGCGCGTGTCTTCTGCGGCGATGACATCGCAGGTGGCAAGGATGTCTAACCCGCGCAAGGTGATGTCGCGCGCGCTGCCAATCGGGGTTGCGACAAAATACAAACCTGCGGCCAGTTTGCTGTCGCGGGGGGTGTAGGCAAATTCGCGCCCGTTTTCTGTGTCGTTTCGCATCAGCTCACTTACATATCTGCGCAGTCTGTCCATTGCGAGCGTTTACTTGGCGGACAGGACTGGCTAGGGTTTGTGCAAATTGGCCCCACTGGGAGAGATCACTATGATCCCTGCTTTGACAAGATTTCGCAAGTTCTTGCGGTTGAGTTTGCTTTTGCTCTTTGGCGTGGTTCTGTCGGCCTGTCAGGCCACAATGGGAACAGGGCCACAGGTCGGGCAATCTGTGCGCGTTGCGATGCTGCTGCCCTATGGTTCGCCCAATGCAGGGGACGACCTTCTGGCCAGTAGCCTTGAGAACGCCGCGCGCCTCGCCGCCGCCGAGGCCGTTAGCACGCAAATCGAATTGGTGGTTTATCCAACGCAAGCCGATGCAGGCACGGCCGCAGCTGTGGCACAGCAGGCGGTTGCGGAAAGGGCGGATGTGATCCTTGGGCCATTGCGCTCGGACGCGGCGGCGGCGGTTGGTGTGGCCGTGGCGAATACCAATGTCTCGGTTCTTAGTTTCTCGAATAATGCCAGCATTGCAGGGCGCAATCTGTTTGTGCTTGGCCTGACTTACGACAATGCCGCCGCGCGGATGGTGTCCTATGCGGCGGCGAATGGCCGTGATCGCATCATGGTGGTGCATGCGCGCAATTTGGCGGGTGAAGTGGCGCGTGATGCAGTGCGCCGTGCGGCGGCGGCCTCAGGTGCCACTGTTGTGGGTGAAATCGCCTATGAGTTCAGTCAGACTGGCGTTGTTGCTGCCTTACCTGAGGTTGAGGCGATGGTCGCACAAACTGGCGCAAATGCGATGATTTTGACTGCGGACGCCTCAGGGGCTTTGCCGCTTTTCGGTCAACTCTTGCCAGATAATGGCTTTGACACTGAGGCCACCAAAATCATTGGTCTGACCCGTTGGGATATCCCTGCGCAGACCTTGGAAATTCGTGGCTTGCAGGGCGGGTGGTTTGTCCTGCCCGATCCCAATGCCGAAAGTGCGTTCCGCACCCGCTATCAATTGGCCTATCAGCAAGCCCCCCATAACCTTGCACCCTTGGCCTATGACGGGATGCGCGCTGTGATTGACACCGTGGGTCGCACGGGCCGTTTGGGCGGTGTGGATTTTGCATCAGGCTCTGGCTTTGCGGGCGCGAACGGCGTATTCCGATTGCTACCCGATGGCTCTATTGAACGCGGCCTTGCCGTAGTGACTTTGCAAGACAGGCAGATCATCCTTGTTGACCCCGCCCCAAGAACCCTCGGCGCTGGATTCTGAGCAGAACCCACGCCTTTCGGTCATCCCATCTGCTGCGGGGCAATTGATTTGTCCCGCTGAAGATATTTTTGATGCAGAGGCCGTGACGGCGGCGATTGATGGCGCGATATCTGATCTCAGCGATCCTGCCAAAATCCGCGCGGCGGTCGTGGCGATCTTGCAAGATGCCCAAGCAAAGGGTCGATCTGCCATTGATGCGGCCTTTGCGGAAAATCCCCTGACCGCACGCCGTGTGACCCGCGCCTATGTCCATCTGACCGATGGGTTGGTGCAGCAGGTGCTGCGTGTTTCATCTACGCGCTTACACCCCAATCCCACCCCGACTGAGGGGGAGAGGATGGCGATCTTGGCGGTTGGCGGCTATGGGCGTGGCGAGATGGCCCCGTTCTCGGATGTTGATCTTCTGTTTTTGACCCCATGGAAAAGCACAGGTTGGGTCGAAAGCGTGATTGAATCTAGTCTCTACATGCTTTGGGATCTTAAGCTGAAAGTGGGCCACGCCACCCGCAACATCAAAGATTGTCTGCGTCTGGGGCGCGAGGATTTTACAATCCGCACGGCCTTGTTGGAGATGCGCCACTTGACGGGCAATGCCGAATTATCGGCCAATCTCAAGACGGCACTGCGCAAAGATTTGTTTGAGGGCAGCCTTTCCGAATTCATCGAAGCCAAGCTGGAGGAACGGGTCAGCCGCCACAAAAAGCAAGGTGGCCAACGCTATATGTTGGAGCCGAATGTAAAAGAGGGGAAGGGCGGTCTGCGCGATTTGCAGACGCTCTATTGGATTGCGAAATATCAGCATGGCGTGGCGCGGGCTGAAGATCTGGTTGCCCTCAAGGTGTTCAGCCGCGAAGAATTTGACGCGTTTGATGCGGCCGAACGGTTCTTGTGGTCGGTGCGCTGTCATTTGCACGCAATTGCAGGCCGCGCGCAGGACGGTTTGAGTTTCGATTTGCAAGTGCAGGTCGCGGAACGCATGCAATATGCCGATCACTCAGGCCGCCGTGCGGTTGAGCATTTCATGCAGGATTATTTCCGCCATGCCACCCGCGTGGGCGAATTGACCCGCATCTTTTTGACCGCGCTTGAGGCCAGTCACGCCAAAAGCGAACCGATGATCTTAGGCTTTTTGCGCGGGCGCAGCCGCAAAAAGAAACTCAAAGACGGCTATGCGCTGAAACAAAATCGTCTGACTGTCGAAAATGAAAAGGCGTTTTTGGCCGATAAGATCAATCTATTACGCATTTTTGAGGAGGCGTTGCGCACAGGCTATCTTCTGCACCCCGATGCAATGCGGATGATCTCGGCCAATTTGCACCTCATTGACACAGCAATGCGCCGCGACAAAGAGGCGAACCGCATTTTCCTTGATTTGCTTTTGAAACAAGGCAACCCCGAACGTGCCTTGCGGCGGATGAATGAATTGGGGTTCTTGGGCGCATTCATCCCTGATTTCGCGGCTATCGTGGCGATGATGCAATTCAATATGTATCACAGCTACACAGTGGACGAGCATACGATCCAAGTTGTCTCTACCCTTGCGCAGATCGAACGGGGCGAATTGGTCGAGGAATTGCCGATTGCATCTGGTATTTTGAAGCGTGGGGTAAACCGCAAAGTGCTTTATGTGGCCTGCTTGCTGCATGACATTGGCAAAGGTCGGAAAGAAGATCATTCGATTTTGGGCGCGCGGATTGCGCGTGCACTCTGCCCTCGCTTGGGCCTCAAACCCGATGAGACTGAAACAGTCGAATGGCTTGTGCGCTACCACCTGTTGATGTCCGACATGGCCCAAAAACGCGACATTGCGGATCCGCGCACAGTGCGTGATTTTGCCAAACTGGTAAAAACGCGGCAGCGTCTGGATTTGCTGACTGTTTTGACAGTTTGCGATATTCGCGGGGTTGGGCCTGACACATGGAACAACTGGAAAGCCACGCTGTTGCGCGGCCTCTATCGCGCCACGGCTGAAGCCTTGGAAACGGGTCTTGAGGATCTTAACCGCGACAAATTGGAAAGTGAGGGCAAAAAGGCCCTGCGCGATGCCTTGGCAACTTGGCCTAAGGCGGATCTTAAAACTGAAATAGACCGCCATTATGGCCCCTATTGGCAAGGGCTTGATCTGGCCAGCCAGATTATCTTTGCCAATATGCTGCTTGGCCTTCGGGATGATGAAATCCGGATTGACACACAGCGTGATACTGACCGCGATGCGACCCGCGTCTGCTTTGCGCTTGTGGATCACCCAGGCATCTTTAGCCGCCTTTCTGGCGCCCTGTCACTGGTGGGCGCGAATGTGGTCGATGCCCGCACCTATACCTCGAAAGATGGCTATGCGACTGCCGTGTTCTGGGTTCAAGATGCTGATGGCAACCCCTATGAGGATGCTCGCCTGCCGCGTCTGACCTCGATGATCGACAAAACCCTAAAGGGCGAGGTAGTAGCCTCAAAAGCGTTTGAGGGGCGCGACAAGATCAAAAAGCGCGAGCGCACGTTTAACGTGGCGACCAATATCACATTCGATAATGACGGGTCGGAAATCTACACCATCATCGAAGTGGATACACGCGACCGCCCTGGTCTGCTATATGATCTGACCAAGACCTTAGCCGCGAACAATATTTACATCGCCAGTGCGATGATCGCGACCTTCGGTGTTCAGGTGGTAGATGTGTTTTACGTGAAAGATATGTTCGGTCTCAAACTCCACTCCAAATCCCGCCAAGATGTGTTGGAGCGCAAGTTGCGCGATGCCATCGCGCGCGTGGCCGAGCGGGCAGGGGTCTAGCGGCTGTGGCGGCCCCGCAAATCAGATTGGGCTTTGGCTTTCTCACGGTCGGCGGTTGGACATTGGTCAGCCGCGTCTTGGGATTTCTGCGCGATATTCTGATTGCCCGCTATCTTGGTGCGGGCGGCGTGGCCGAGGCGTTTTTGGTGGCGTTTTCTTTGCCAAATATGTTCCGCCGCTTTTTTGCTGAGGGTGCAATGAACACGGCCTTTGTGCCGATTTTTTCCAAAAAACTCGAAGGCGGCAGCGATGCGATGCCATTTGCGCGCAATGCACTATCCATGCTCGCTGTGTTTCTGATTGGCTTCACCCTGCTTGCGCAGATTGCCATGCCTTGGTTGGTTTTGGCGATGGCATCGGGCTTTGCCGATGATCCCCGCTTTGGGATCGCGGTGGAATTTGGCCGGATCTGTTTCGCCTATATTTTGCTGATCTCACTGGCGGCGTTGATTTCGGGCATGCTGAATGCGGCGGGTCGCTTTGCGGCTGCTGCTGCGGCGCCTGTGCTGTTGAATGTGATCCTTGTCTCGGCGCTGATCTTTGGCGCGCAGAGCGCTAAGGACAGCCCCGAAGCCGCGCGCATGATCGGGCTGGCCCTGTCTTGGGGGGTGCCCGTGGCGGGCGTGGCGCAACTGGCTCTGGTGTGGGGGGCGGCTGCACGCGCAGGGTTGGTCATCCGCCCAACTTGGCCGAAATTCACGCCTGATCTGCGCCGACTGGCCGTTGTGGCAGGGCCTGCCATGCTTGCAGGTGGGGTGGTGCAGGTCAATCTTTTGGTGGGGCGTCAGGTTGCAAGCTTCTTTGATGGGGCGATTGCATGGTTGTCTTATGCCGACAGGCTATATCAATTGCCGCTCGGTGTGGTTGGGATCGCAATAGGGATTGTGTTGTTGCCAGATCTCTCGCGCCGCTTGCGGGCAGGCGATGATGCAGGGGGGCGGCAGGCCTTATCGCGTGCGGCTGAGATTGGGATGACCCTGACCATTCCTGCCGCGGTTGCGTTGATGGTTATCCCAGTGCCTTTGGTCTCGGTCTTGTTTGAGCGTGGGGCCTTTGAGGGCCAAGACACTATCGCCACGGCTTGGGCGGTGGCGATTTATGGGGCAGGGCTGCCCGCCTTTGTTCTTCAGAAAATCTGGCAGCCCGTGTTTTACGCGCGCGAGGATACTAAGCGCCCATTTCACTATGCCGTGGTGGCAATGGTCATAAATGCCGCTCTCGCCATCGGGCTTGCCTTTTTCATCGGCTATATTGCCGCCGCATTGGCCACCACCATTTCTGCATGGGTCATGGCCTATCAGCTGCGCCGTGGTGCAAAGACCTATGGTGATGTCGCTGCCTATGATGCGCGGTATCTCGCGCGCATTCCACGCATTGCGGGGGCGGCCATCGCGATGGGGGCGGTGCTCTATGGTTCGGGATTGATCCTTGCCCCCGTTCTTGAGGGGGGGGGCGTGCGCTATCTCGCGCTTGCGGGGCTGATTGCAGTTGGCGCGGGAGCCTATGCCCTTTTTGGTCGCCTGTTTGGCGCCTTTTCATTCGGAGAAATTCTGGGCGCGCTGCGCCGCAAAGGGGCCGCGTGAGGGGCATTTCCCATTGCCCCACGCCGCCGCGCCACATAGGTTTCGCAACAGAACAGGCGAAAAGGTGAGATCATCATGATTTCGGGGAAACGTATATTGTTGATCATCGGGGGCGGGATCGCGGCCTATAAATGCCTTGAGCTGATCCGCCGTTTGCGCGACCAAGGGGCCGCTGTTACCCCTGTTCTCACACAGGCGGCACAAGAATTTGTGACACCACTCTCGGTCGCAGCCCTCGCGGGTCAAAAGCCATATACGCATCTTTTTGATCTGACCGATGAGGCCGAAATGGGCCATATCGAATTATCCCGCGCCTCAGATCTAGTTGTGGTGGCTCCAGCAACGGCGAATTTGATGGCCAAAATGGCGGGCGGTCATGCAGATGATCTGGCCTCGACCCTGCTGATGGCAACTGACAAGCCGGTGCTGATCGCCCCTGCAATGAATGTGCGGATGTGGGAACATCCCGCCACGCAACGCAATTTGGCGCAGCTTTTGGGGGATGGGATTCGGTCTGTTGGCCCCAATGAGGGCAGCATGGCCTGCGGTGAATTTGGCCTAGGCCGCATGGCCGAACCCGATGAGATTGTCAGCGCCATTGCCGCGCAATTTGCGGAAGGCCCGCTTGCGGGGCGACATGTTCTGATTACTTCTGGCCCAACACATGAACCCATAGATCCCGTGCGCTATATTGCCAACCGCTCGTCAGGGGCGCAGGGGGCGGCACTTGCTGCGGCCTGTCGCGATTTGGGCGCGCGGGTCAGTTTCGTCACAGGCCCTGCATCCGTGCCACCGCCTCATGGTGTAGATGTGATCAAGGTCGAGACTGCCGCGCAGATGGCAAAGGCCGTGACAGAGGCCCTACCTGCAGATGCCGCTATATTTGCCGCTGCCGTTGCCGATTGGCGCGTGGATAATGCCGCGAACCAAAAGATCAAGAAATCGGGCGATGGCGCGCTGCCCCGTCTCAGCTTTGCGGAAAACCCCGATATTTTGGCATCTGTGGCGCAGATGAAAAAAGGCCGCCCGACCTTGGTTGTAGGCTTTGCCGCCGAAACCGAAAATCTGGTTGATCATGCGCAAGCGAAATTGGCGCGCAAAGGATGTGATTGGATTGTGGCCAATGATGTGTCCCCTGAAACGGGGATCATGGGGGGTGCATATAATGCGGTCACGCTGATCACGCGCACAGGCGCCGATCCATGGCCACGCTTGAGCAAATCTGAGACTGCAGCACGGCTTGCCCTGCGCGTGGCCGAGGCTTTGGGGCAGGCATAATGGCGCAAGTAGAAGTAAAGTTCTTACGCGAAGACTGGGCCGATCCTGACCTGCCCCTGCCGCGATATGAAACCGATGGGGCGGCGGGTTTTGATCTGCGCGCACAGTTCACGGCTGACGCCCGCGAGGCCGGGCTGACGCTTGCCCCGCAGACGCGCGCCTTGATCCAAACAGGGTTTCGTGTGGCTGTGCCTCGCGGGTATGAGCTGCAAATTCGGCCGCGATCTGGCCTTGCCCTGAAACATGGGGTGACGCTTGCCAATGCGCCTGGAACGGTTGACTGCGATTATCGCGGGCCATTGGGGGTTATCCTCATCAATTTGGGCGATGCACCTTTTGTTATTGGCCATGGGGATCGGATTGCTCAAGGCGTTGTCGCGCCAGTGACGCAAGTCCGTTTTACGCTTGTGTCGCGTTTGGATGAAACCGCGCGTGGGGCGGGTGGTTTCGGCTCAACTGGGCAGGGCTGATGTTCACGGTTCTTGCAATCATGGCTGCGCTTTGGGGCTTTGGGGCCGTGATGAAAACCGCCTATACCCCCCGTCTTGTGATGGTCGCCCTTGTCTATGGGGTGGTTGTCTTGGGCCATTTCGTATTGCCCGAGGGCCACCCTTTGCGCATCGCGACAGGCGAAACTGCCGCGCCATGGTTGATTTTAGGCGGTGCGGTTCTGTTGGTTCTGGCCTATCGCGCGGGTCTAAACCGCTTGCGCCGCGTGGCCCAGCCCATGATCACGCCCGCGCCGCGCCAAAGCGGCACCTTCACGCCAGAGGAATTAGAGCGCTATGCCCGCCACATCACCTTGCCTGACATTGGTGGGCAGGGGCAAAAGGCGCTGAAATCG